>SFVK01000020.1 GCA_004561545.1 bacterium | reverse complement strand
GCGAGTCAGGTGGCCGAACTCGCTTTCTGGGTCGAGGATGAGGATATCATCCTCGGTGGCGAGGGCGATCTGCACCAGTTCCTCCTTGGCGCTCATCGACTTGCCGGAGCCAGACACACCCAGACGGAAGCTGTTGCCATTCAGAAGCTTGGTGCGGTCGGCCACGATCATGTTCTTGCTGACGGCGTTCTGCCCGTAATAGATGCCGCCCGGCTGCAGAATCTCTTGGGCGCGGAACGGGATCAGCACGGCGGTGCTCTCGGTGGTCAGCGTGCGCAGCGCCTGGATGCGGCGCAGGCCATAGGGCAGCACGGTGTCAAGGCCGTCCTTCTGCTGCCAGCGCAGTGTCGAGAGCTGGCAAAGGTGCTTGCGGCCCACCGATTGCAGTGTCTCGGTGTCGCTGTCGAGCTGCTGCTGGCTGTCGGCCATGTGGACGAGCGTGACCAGACCGAACATCATGCGCTGGTCGCGGGTGGTCAGGTCGTCCAGCATTTCTTTCGTTTCCTTGCGCTGGAGTTCCATGTCGTAAGGAATGGTGGCCGACCAGTTGTTGGCGGCGTTCTGCTTGCGCTGCCAGTTGGCGATGTTGGTCTCCACCCCCAGCAGGGTGTTCTGCATCTGGCGGGCGGCCTCATCGGTGGGCACCGGCAGGATGTCGATGGAGAGCATCATGCTGCGGTCGAGGTCGCACAGCTCGGAGATGAAGCTGTCCTTGATGTAGCTGGCGTAGTCCTGTAAATAGAGCACACGGCCGAAGCGGCCGTCGATTTTGAAATGGTCGGCGGCGAACTCCATGCTGTCAGGGCAGAGCCAGTCCTTGAAGCTGTGGCCGCGCTTCGCGTGCTGGCGCAGGTCGAAGTCGAAAGCGGGCGGCTGGCCAGCCTTGAAAAAGTCCCGCAGCAGCCGCAGCCGGTCGGGCGTGGACAGTTCCGCCGCCACCGAGCTGAGCTTGGCCAGATGAGTGACCAGGTCGGTACCAACGCGGGCGAAATAGGTGCGGGCCTCGTCGATGTTGCGCTTGACGATGCTGACGGTCAAATACCGCTCCCGCACCATGCTGTTGCTGGTGCCAGTGACCTGGGCGCGCAGCATCTCGTTGAATTCCTCGCGGTAGTGGTCGAGGGCGTCACCATGCAGCGGCAGCAGAACTGAACGCTCGAAATCCTCCTTGTCGATGCGCCGGTTGTGGGTCGTGATCTTGGCCGATGCGCCGGAATCCAGCGCGTTGAGCAGGGCGCAGTAGTCAAGGAACATCGCCATCTTGTCATCTTTGTCCGCAATGGCGTAGTTGATGTCGGTGAAGGACCAGCTTTTGGAATACTGGTTGCCCACCTGGAAGATGCCGTCCGGCCAGACGCGGCGGATGGGGATGGCGTCCTGCACCGAGCGAGGAACCTTAAACTTGACGCGCTCCTGACGTTTGGCGGCTGCCAGCGTTTTGCTCAATGGCGGGCCTCCGGGGTGGTGCTGGTGTTGGGCTTCTGATTGGTTTTCGGTTTGGATTTCGTCATGCGATTCCTCCGTTTCGCTTTAGATTTGTCGGCTTTGAAATCATCGGCTTTATCGATGTGGTTTATGGCGCGCCGCTTGCGCTTGCAGCCCTCGGCAATGACGGGCTGCATAATCTGGTAGTACAGGCAGTCCGACTTGAACACCAACCGTTTGGGGCTAAGAATTTCGGATTTGATCCACGCCCACAGCAGTTGTTCCGCCGTCATGCCGTGGTAGCTGAAAAAGCCACAGGCGGCGAACGGCGCAGCGCCCAGGATACACATCCAGCCCACCTGCTCTGCGCCGACGATGGGTCGCAGGCAAAAATAAAGGCCCACCGCCGCGCCAAGCGCCAGCAGTGAGCAGACGAATTGCCGGGTGTTCAGCCCGAAAAAGATGTTTTCATGATAGTTGCGGATTTCTTTGGGAATTTTGATTTCGATAAGGCATCACCTCCATCCGTAATATATTACAGCCCCATGATCTCCTTCACGATCCTGTCGCACCCCTTGACCGCCCCCACCAGCACCAGCAGATTGAACGCCAGCGAGCCGACATACGACCACACCGCCGTGATGGCCGAGCTTCCGGCCGCCACCGTGGGCGCACTGGTAGCGAGGGCGGAGAAGATGATGCAGGCCAGCGCAATGACCACGCCCTGCAGGCAAACACCCGCGTAGCTGCGCAGAAAGTTCTTGCCCACGCTACTGGTGGGTTCGCCCGCAAAGGCGGCGAGCGGCACCGGCGCGATGGCGGCGTACATCCAGAGGGAAAACATCCGGCCATAGACGGTCAGCACCATCACAAAGGACAGCACCGTGATGAGCAGGCTGCCGATCAGCGTCACCGCCCACAGCGGGATGCTCTCCCAGAAGCCGCAGGCGTTGATCGTGTCGATGAGCTCCTGCGGCAGCGTGGTGCTGCCGATGCCGCTTGCCCCCGATGCGCTGATCACCCGCGAGATCATGCCCTGCACGATTTCAAACACTGCCAGCATCAGGTCCATGCCGAAATCCACCGCCGCCTTGGCCAGCACAAAGCGAATGAACAGCTTGAGGGCGTGCTCGGGCTTTTTCACCTCCACGAAGCTGCCGCAGGTCTTGACCACACCGGCGGCAAAGAACAGCACCAGCAGCCCATATGCGATGGCCTGCAGCGCGCCGTGGATGCCGGTCATGACGCTCCACACCGCGCCGCCGTTGTAGCTGACCGGGCTGACGGTCAGCATCCGCCAGATCTCGGCCAGCTTGTCGTTCCAGGTGTTGAGGGCGTTGGTGAGGTTATCTACAATCCACGAATTATCCGTATTGCATCACCCCCTTCGGCAGCCGATTGTCTCGAACCTCATGCGCCGGTTCCGATAATCAGGTCGAGAATCTCCTTTGCAAACGTGATAATAATGCCGCCCGCCAGCGTGAGAAAGCCCTGGCTGCGCTGACTAGGGTCATGGCTTTGCAGCGACAGGCCGATCTGGACAATGCCCCAGCCCAGCAGGATCAGGCCGATGGCACGGATGACACTGAAAATAAAGGTGTTCAGATTGCCGATGACCGCCAGCGGGTCGGTGGTGGCGGCCAGCGCGGGCATGGCCAGCGAACAGGCGGCAACAACAGCAGCATACAGGGCAAAGCCGCGGCGCAGGAAAACGGCTTTGCGGAGATTATGGGGATTATTCGGTCGGTTTTCCTTTTTGCGATTCATGGGCAGACCTCCTTGTGGTTTTATGTGGAATGGTTCGGAAGGGTGGTTGCGGCGGCTTGGGCAGCGGCAGGAAATCTTCCATGTCCAGCAGCTCCCAGTTGGCGGCATCGCCGGGCAGGTCGTCCGCGGCCTGCGACGCTGCGGTGTAGTCATAGGGCGGGCCACCGCCATCCTCAGTAAAGCAGATGCAGGGGTGGCGCAGCAGATCGTACTTGTCGTCAATAACCGGCCGCTCGCCTCGCACGAACAGCACGGCCTTGCCGTCGGGCAGCAGGCGCACCTCATCCGGCGTCAACAGATCGCGTGCGGCCTGCTGCTGGCTCGTACTGTAGCTGCCGCTGTGCCCCCGGCTGCGGCTGTGGCTGGTCGTGTCCACGGTTTCCTTGCCGATCAGTTCAGAAACGTACTTGTGTGTGCCCTGCTCGTTGCCCCCCAGATAGAGAAACTCATCGCACAGGCCGATCAGCGATTCCCAACTGTCCTTGTACAAACTCTTCAACTGGCTGATGTTCTGCACGATGATACTGCAAAAAATACCACGGCTACGCATGGTGGCCAGTGCCGACAAAAAGCTGTCCTTGGGCAGCGAAACGTTCGGGAACTCATCCATCAGGTAATGCACGGGTACGGGCAGACGGCCTTTATGGACACGGTCGGCCTGGCGATAGAGCGTCTGGATGAGCTGCGTATAAACCATGCCAACGAGATAGTTGAGGCTCTTGTCCGAGTCCGGGATGCAGCAGAACAAGGCGATCTTCTTTTCGCCCAGCTCGTCCAGGTGCAGCTCATCGGTCATCGTCAGACGGTTGATCTGCGGCAGGTTGAAGGCCGCCAGCCGCACGCCAACGCTCACCAAAATCGATTTTGCGGTTTTGCCGGCGGCTTGCTTAAAGACGCGGTATTGCTTGACGGCAATGCTGTCGGGTTCCCGTTCTTCAAGCCGCTCGAACAGCACGTCCAACGGTGACTGGTAGTTTTCATCTTCCTCCTTGACCTCCGCGCTCTCGAGCAGCTCCATGACCATGCCGAAATTCTGCTCACGCGGCGGGGCCTCGTGCAGCAGATAGAGCATGAGGGCTTGCAGCAGGGCGGTCTCGGACTTCTCCCAAAAGGGGTCCGAGCTCTGGGCGTGGGGCGGCGTGGTGTTTTGGATTAAATTGGTGATGAGCTGGAGTACATCCTTGTCATCCTTCACATAAACAAACGGGTTGTAGCAGAAGGACGCGCTGGGGTTGATGAGGTCAAACACACGCACCTCGTAGCCCTGCTGTAACAAATACCTGCCGGTCTTGCGCAGAATTTCACTTTTGGGGTCGGTCAATACCAGCGAACACCCTTTCCCATCCGGCCCGCCTCTGGCGGCTTCCAGCACGTTGGGCACGGCATAGGTGCGCGTCTTGCCCGCGCCGGAACCGCCCACGACAAGGATGTTGGTGTTGTGCTTGTGTTTGTACCCGTCCACCCCGATGCGGAAATGCCGGGTCAGCAGCAGGTTGGGGCCTGCCTTGTCGGCGTACTTTCGATTCAGGGCAAAGACATCGCCCCAGCGGGCGGAACCGTGTTCCTCGCCGGGGCGGGTGTTTTTGTGGTCGGATGTGATGACGATGGCGACGGCCGCATAGAGGGCGGTACCGAGCAACCAAAAGCGCGGCGTCTGGGGTGTGTAATAGACCGGGAACGGCTGCGCCAGCAGGTCGTTGACGATAGACAAGATCCCGGCCAGCCCCGCGGCGGCATCCCACCGCATGGCCAGCCCGGCCGATGCCCACCAGACGAGCGGCAGCGGCAGCAGCCAGACCCACCAGGGGGATGGATTCTGGCGGTTCAAGGATCGGGGGCTTCCTTCTCTGCCAGCCGGTCACGCAGGGCAACATAAAAGGCCCGCCCCTTGTTGGGCAGGCCTTGAACGGCGCGTTCTTCTTCCAGGGCGAACCGTTGTTCCAACTGCTGCGCGGTGTAGTCGGGGCGAAAAGGCTGCCAGGTGTGGGCGTCCATGTACAGCAGCTTTTGCCATAGGTCGGGGCAATGGGTTCGCAGCTTGCGCAGCTCCGAGATCGGCTGCAGTGGGCAGCACCAGCAGGATACCCGCCGGAAGATCTTGTACAGTCCGCCCCAGTCAAAACCGCGGGCGTAGCAGTAGTTGAGGCAATCCGCCTCGGTCATGCCCCATTCCACCAGCGGATAGTGCAGGTCTTTGCAGCGGTGGGCTTCATCCGCCGCAATGCCGACATACTGAACCAGGTGGTACTGCCGTTTCAATCCCCGCAGGTGCTTGGCGATGACATGGGCCTTGAGGCGGCCGGTACACCAGCGGCAGGCGCGGGACGGCCAGCTCAAACCCCGGTTGGTGACCAATGCCGCATCGCCTTTGGCCTGATATTCGTAGAAATACTGCTCGAAGGTATAGGGCGCTTTCAGCCGGGTGATGGGGCGGCCGATGTACCGCTCCAGCTTTTCCAGATGGTCGTACATCTGCGGAAACTCGAGGCCGGTGTCACAGAAGAGGATTTCATCCACCTGGCGGCCTTCCTCCAGCAGACGAAGTAACATGGCGCTGGAATCTTTTCCACCCGAAACCGAGGCCAAAGTCAGAACTGGTTTATTATTTTGCATGGTTTTGTTGTTGGGTTCAAACACCTCCGATTTGTTATCAAGAAAGCCCGAATGTACCCAGGCTTTCAACGCTGATTCACCCAAACGGCCACAGCGGCGGTTTGGCCTTGACCAGTTTGAGCAATGCCGCATCCGCCGCATCGGTGTAACCACCCGTGGCGATCCGCTCGTTGCGCAGATGGTTGAGGGCGCTGCGGGCCAGGTGGTACTCGGCATCGTCCAGCGGCAGCTTGCCGGGCTGGGTTTCGTGCAGCTTCGTGATAAGCGCGGCCAAGTTGCCATAGGGCAGCCCCGCTGCCCGGTTGGCGCAGAAATCCGCGTACAGTGCCCGCATCAAAATACTGCGGTTGTTGCGGTCCATCTTCATGATTCGGATGTTGCGGCGCATGGTTTCCTCCAATCTGCCGGGAGGGGCCCGGCTGTTGTTTGTCTTTTTCAGTATCAACACTACTGTATCTCTCCTTAAAAAGCTATCCCGAAATTGAAAACAAACGGAAAACTTCCGGCCTACCGTGCCCGGTCGCTGCGGTGGATGCGGATGGGGACTTTGGGCTTGGGCGCTACTGGCTCTGTGGCGCGCAGCATGGCCCTGATCTCCCGCAGCTCATCCCGCACGCTGGGGCGCTCACCCCTGGCCCGAACCCGGTCGGCGCACGGCGCGGGCGAAATACTGGGCGAGCTGCTTCTGCTGGCGGAGGGCGGCGCGGACGGAGGGCCGGTCCTCCGGGTCGAGTGGGAAGGCGGCGGGTTCTCCGGCTCCGCGGGCGGCGGGGCCGGTTGGGTAAAACCCAGGTCATAGTCGGCGTCATCCAGCTCGAACGAGACGGGGCTGTCGACGGTTTGGGTCGCCTGATAGTCAGGCCCCGCCTGCTCCTGTGCAAGCTGTTCGGTAGACTGTTCCGGCGTGACATCCGACATAATTTCCGCCTCACCCGTCTGCACCACATCCAACTGCATTCGGTCTATGATCCGTTCCACCTTGGCCGCGTCGTCGGCCCAAATGGCGATCTCAATGCTGCCGGGGTTGGTGCGGTCTCGCATCGGCACAAACAGCAGGCCGTGGCGCTTGGCCTCCTGCGTGAACTCGCGCATCCGCTCCTCGGGCACCGAGAAGAACTTCAGCGGTTTGCCCACCCGCAGCAGCCGGGTCAAATTGGTCTTGCCGCGGGTCTTTTTCTGGTCGCGTAGGACGGCAGCGACAAAGACCGCAAAGTTTTTGGCGGCCGTGCCGGTCATCCGGAGGGCAAACTCGCTGCCCTCCAGCGTATAGCGGACGACCTGGTCAGCCGGGTCGGAGCCCAGGTTCATCTGGCATCACCTCGGTTGTGCTTGGGTGTATTTCTCTGTTGGGGCCGCTCCAGTACCTCGAAGCTGTCCACGCCAGGCAGCAGCGACAGGCTACGGCCGTTGTCCCACTGCATGAGCAGCTGGCCGGCGCCGTCCACCGCCAGGACGGTGCCGCAGGTGCCCTCCGGCACCGGGTCGGGATCGTCCGGCATACTCACAAGACGCACCCGCGTGCCGGGCGGGTAGTTGTGCTCGGCATATGCACGGCGGTAGGACCAGCGGTTAGGGTTGTTCAAATCGTCTTTCATAAGCATTCCTCCATCATTATCTGCTATCTGGTTTGATTGGGTTCCCTATTAGAATCTCGTTCTGTTGTTTTATCCTGTTCGGGATTCTGTTCAGGCAGCTTTTCGGCCCGCTGTTTCAGCAGTTCCCGCATCTGCACCGAGTGCTCCGCAATCTGGCGGCAAAGGCGGATGTCCTGCCGCAGCGATTTGAGGGCTTGCGTGATCTGGGCCTGCCTGGCTTTGATCTCATCGCTCGGTTCGGCGCAGTGCAGCTGGCGGCGCTCGGCAAGCAGATTCGCCACGGCTTGTTCCTGTGCTTGGCGGTAGGCATCCAACTGGTCAAGCGTGTCGATTTCATGGCGAGATAAAAATTCCATCTGCCGGATGCGCTTATCCAGATTGCGGATGTCCTGCCGCACCGCATAACTGGGGCGATGCGGCTTGCGGGGCAGTGCGCCCAGTTCGTACAGATACCGATAATACAAAGCCCACAGGCCGGTGAGCTTGCAGGCTTTGCGGTGGGCGCCGTGCAGGCAGCCGTGCCAGATGACTGGCTCCTGTTGAGCCGTTGGATACCGCCATCTCGGATACAGGATTCTGTTGCGGATAGCCTCCGGGGTGTATCGCTTGCCTAAGGTCTTGAATCGAACCGGCCGGGTTTTGTCTGGCGGCTGCAAAATCGGGTATTTGCGGTTGAACTGCATTGTGTAGCCCTTCTGCTCCATTGCTTGGACAAACTGCCGCCAGGTCAGCGACCGGGCGATCGCATCGTCCACGTCCTGGCGGATGATGCTGCGCCAGGTGGGCTGGCCTGTCTGACCCGCTTGCCATTCGGCATACGGCTGCGAACTCTGCTGGCTTCTTTCGGTTTCAATCACCGACAGCCCATACTGCCGGCACAGGGCGTCTGACCTGGCCCGCACCTCGGTGTAGTAGCTTTTGGCGTTGCTGTGGTATTTGCGTCCGTTGTCAAGTGCTACCGCACACCATACAATGTGGTTATGGATGTGTCGGGTGTTGAGATGGGTGGTCACCACGGCCTGGTATCTTCCACCCAGCAGCTGGTCAGCCAGTTCCACGCCGATCTGGTGGGCCAGCTGATTGGCGTTGTTGCAGAGACCCGCCACCTTGCGCAGCAGGTCGGCATGGTGAGTACAGGGGCGCGGATGAAGTTCGCTGCCCATGA
>SFVK01000004.1 GCA_004561545.1 bacterium | reverse complement strand
CACGCCGAGCCGATGGTCAGCTCCTGCCCGGAATTGACCGCGCTGCGGTGGGTCAGGCTCACCACCGCATCGCCCGGGACGCCGCCGCACAGCTCGGTGCCGTCGGCCAGCACAAGGATTGTTTTGTCCAATTGGTACCTCCCTCAGCATTCGATGATGTTGAACTTGAGATTTTTCCAGAGCCCCTGCCGGGCACTGTACCAGCTGATGCCAAACTTGGAGCAGTAGCAGGTGGTGGTCACCGTCTGGCTGCTGCTGCCCGCTTTTGGGTGCGTGAAGGCAAAGGTGCTTTTTCCGGCAAACAGCCCGATGGTGTAGGCGTATTCGGCGTCGGTCAGGCTGGAATAGGCGATGGGCCAGGTGGCTACCTTTTCCCGCACCACCTCCCGGTGCATATATCCGGCCTCGTCCCGGCCGGAGTCGCTGCTGTCCAGGTCGGAATAGCTGGGTTCCAGCCCCGCGTCCGGGGCGTACATGGGCTTTCCGTCAATCTGGAACAGATTGGTCAGTGTCACGTCAGAACGCACCTCCCATCATGATTTCCTGGTGGCGCTGCCAGCGCTGGGCGGCGCGGCCCACCTGTTCGTCGGTCAGCTCAATTCCGTACACGGCGCTGATGAGCTGGCGCAGCAGCTCGGCCAGCGTCTCAAACCCGGCCATCTGCCCGGCCTGCACATCCTCCATGACCTCGGCCACCGCCTGCTGGATGGTGGCCAGCGGGGCCTCCACGTTGGTGCCGTGGGTCTGGTCGCCGAGGACGGCGAGAAACTCCCGGTTGGCCGGAATGACCGCGCCCTGGGCCAGATACGGGATCTGCGGGGCGGTGATGTGAGAAACGTTGAAGCCCAAGTGGTTGCCACCCACAACCGGCACCCAGTCCGGGATATCCACAGCCAGCGAATTCAGCGCATCGATGGCGCTGTTCAGGCCGCCCACAACGGCAGAGATCATACCATTGATAAAGCCGATCAGCGCATTGACAGCACCTTTTACCGTGTTGACGATACCGTTCCAGATATCCCCGACCCGATCACTCAGACCAGTCCAAAAGGCGTCCCATGCCTGGCTCAGACCCGATTTCAAAGCGTTGAATTTATCAACGATCCCGTTCCAGAAGTTTGTCCACTCTGTTGTAACGCTCTTCCACCATTCCTGCGCACAGAAAGCCACACTGTCCCAGAAGTCGTTCCAACCGGCAACAAAATCATCCCATTCTCCGGAGAACCAGTCGCAGATGTCCTCCCAGTTAGAAACGATGACCGCAACCAGAGCAGCGAATAGCGCAACGATTGCCGCGATCAGGACGGCAGGCCAGAGGCCGATGGTAGAAACAATAGAGGCAACAATGCTGCCCAGCCATCCCAAAATGGCAGGGATTGCGACCTCTGTGATCCACGCGCCGATGGCAGGCAGCAGCGTTCCCGTGATCCAGGCGCTCAGTGCCGGGATCAGAACCGCGGTCAGGACAAGAGGCCAGATGTTGGCCAGCAGCTCGACAAGCTGCTGGATCAGCTCCAGCCAGTCAATGGCCGCGAACATTCCCATAATGGTCTGGCCCACCGAACTCCAGTCAGCCTGGGAAAGCGCGGTATTGATGGCCGTCAAAATCCCGATGGCAAGCGTTCCCAGGTCGCCTGCGGCCTGCACCCAGTCGATATTGGCAAGCGCCGCGCTGAGCATGGCGGCGATGCTCATGCCCAGGTCGGCCCATCCGGTATAGGTGGTCACAAAGCCGTGTAGCGTCAGCAGCGCGGCCCGCATGCCGTCCGTCAGGACACGGCCCAGCTGGGGCCAGTCCACTTCCGCCACCAGCTGGGTCAGCCCGCGAGCCAGCCCTGCGCCGATGCCGGCCCACCACACGCCCTGGAAAAAGGTGTCCACAAAGCCCGTCAGGGTGTTCAGCCCCTGGGCCAGCGTGTGGCCGATGGCTTCCCATAGGCCCGGGGTGGTCACGGCGCCGTTGATGGTGTCGGCGATGTTCGTTGCCCACTGCACGGCTTTGGCCTGGATGTCCGGCCAGGGAATGGCGTTCAGGCTGTCCCGCAGTTTCTCGCCGATCAGGCGGCCCACCTGGAACCACTGCCCGTCTTCGATGGCCGCCAGCAAGCTGTCCAGGAAGGGACTTTTGCCGGTGAAATCGAAGTTCGGGGCAATGGCCGAAGAACCGCCACCCCCGCCGTTGCCGGTATCGTCCTGCGGGGCGTCCAGCCGCGTGATCTCATCGAACCCGGCCAGACTTTTTGTGGCCCTTTTGACCTGGTCTGCGGTGCCCGAAGCAGCGCTTCCCACGCTTGCCACGCCTGCGGCGGCCTGCTGGGCGGCAGATACCGTCGTGCCTGTCAGGAAAGCTACCAGCTGCGCAATGTAACTGAACACGGTTGCCGCCGCGTTGGCCAGCGCCGCCAGAGCCGGGGTCAGCACCTGGATCAGCGGGGCTGCAGCGGTCTGCGCTGCGCCGCTCAGGTTTCCGAGCGCGGTGCGGAGCGATGCCGAAGACAGCAGCGCCTGCCCCATGTAATTGGTCATGTTACGCAGACCGGCACTGATCACATTGAATACCAGTGCCCCGGCCGCAATGCTTCCCAGGCGGTTCAGGAAGGTCTGTAAGCCTTTACCGCTCTGTGCCAGGCTGCTGGTGATCTTGCCGATCCCCGACTTGACCAGTGTTCCGAAGGTCTTCAGCACAGACCTGGCGCCCTTCTGCAGAGTGGAGAACGCTCTGGACGCCGCGCCTCCGATTGCCGCAGCGATCATGCCGCCGGTGTTGTTCCCGGTCACACCCAGATTGCGCAGCTGATCATTCAAGTCCTGTGTCCGGCCGCGCAGTGCCTCCAGTTCGCCCTGCAGCTCCGTATATCTGGCGCTGCTGGTGCCGCCAGCGTCATCCGCAGCCTGCTTCATCTGCTGTACCGTCTGGTTGACCTGGTACTGTTTGGCGCGCAGCTGCTCCGCGTTGGCGATCATCTTCTGATAGACCTGGTCGCTGGCCATAGCGGCTGCATACTGCTGCTCGACCGCAGCATTGTTTGCCAGGTCCGTCTGGGTCGGCTTGTAGGTCACGATCTGCGCATCAAAGGGAGCGCGTGCCTTTGCCTCGTACTCGGAAATCTTGTTCAGCAGGGCATCATACTGCTGCTGCAGCTTACCGGCCTCTGCCCGCGCTATCTGAAAATCCCGCACAGAATTTTTCCCGGCTGCAGACGCACGTTTTTCAATCTCGGTCAGCTCCTGCACAATAGGGGACATTGCTTCGCGGGTGGCTTCCATCTGCTGTTCCAAAGCCTGGATCTCCCGGCCATGGAAGGCGCGTTTGACTGCGTTGGCCACTTCGGTCACCACAGTTTTCAAAGTGCGGCAATCCTTCATCAGCTGGCTGTTGTCCAGCCGGGTATTGATGCGCACGCTTCCGCTTACAGACAAATTCACCACCCCTTTATGCAGTGCTTAATCAGTGCTTACACAGTGTTTATTTCCGGCCGTCGAGCAGCTCCTCCAGCCGCCGTTTTTCGGCCAGTTCGGCGTCGCTCAGCCGCTCCCGCAGATCGACCTCGGATCTGTGGTCGCGGTAATATTCCCGTTCCCACTTATCCAGCGGTTTGTGATTCTGCAGCTTATTTCGGATGCTGACCACAGTCGAGAGCGGTCCCTCCCCAACGGCGGAAAAATAGGCCAAGAAAGTGAACCAGTGCAGGTACGGCAGGCTGCGCACGTCGCACCCGGCCACCTTGTTGACCCCGGACGCGATCATCGAGGCATCCTGCTGCCAATCCATCAGCCGGCGCGGCGGTTTCCGATTCTGGGGCGGCAGCTGCCCGCCTTCGATGAACTCCGCCAGTTTTGTCATCGCTTCGCTGTAGTCGCCTTCCGGTATACTGGCAAAATCTTCATAGAACAGCGCCATGGCGATGTACCACCGCTCCATCTCGCTGTCATTCGGGTCGGTCAGGTGGTCGATGATATCCAGCACATCCCGGAAGTCGGTGTTCACACGGTACGGCGTCCCGTCCACCGTCACCACTTCCGGCAGATCCCAGCCGTTCACTTCGCAGCCTTGGCTGCCGCACGGCGCTGGGCGCGGTTGGCTGCCGCCTTGGCAACGGCGCTGCTGGCCTTATCTTCAATGCCGCGCTTGGCGCCGGCTTCGATGATGGGGGTCAGCGCCGCCAGCAGGTTCGTCACGACCCGCTCGCCATTGGTGGCAGCCGCCGCCAGGTTCACCCCGCCCAGAATGCGGTCAAAATCGTTTTCCGGGCCGAACACCTCGGACAGCAGCGATTTGATATTGACGTCATATTCCCGCAGCACCTTCAGGAATGCCGCGGCCTTATCCTCATCGCTTGCCGTCTCATCACGCAGCGCCTGCTGGCGCTCGCCGATTTCCTGATCCATCTCGATCAGTCGGTCCCGCGCCTCAAAAAAGCGGTTGTACACGTTCGGGTCGGACGGGTTGAAACGCAAAACGCCGCCCCCGGCCGCCTCGCCGCCGTTGATCTCGAATTCCTCTACGCCGGTATCAATGTTCAGTTTGACCATGGATATTTCCTCCCTGTTCAGAGTGATAATGCCTGATCCAGGCATCACAAATGCGCCCCTGCTTACCGCAGAGGCGCATCTTGTCATAACTGGATCAAATCCGGGTCAGCTGCCGCCGCCGGAATTCGCAGCGGTGAACGTCTTGGTCTGCACGTTGAAGGTCCCCTTGGTCTTCACACCGGTGTAGTGCACGTTGAAGGGGATCTGGTAGCCGGTCGTATCGCCGCCGTAGCTGGTGATCTCGATGTAGCACTCTTCCTTCACCGCGGGGAAGGCCCCGGACTGTTCTGTTTCCCACAGGTGGACTTCCACAATGTCGGTCTTCAGGTCATCCAGCAGCAGGTCGCCGTCGATGATCTCCTGCAATTTCTCAAACAGCGGGCTGTCCTTGTCGGCGTAGTACGGCTCCACCGAGCCGGACTTGTCGTAGCTGGAGATCTTGATGCTCTTCTGGCCGAGGATGTTGTTGGTGGTATCGACCTGGGCGTTCATCTCGGCGCTGTACTCTTCCAGGTCCTGGCCGAGACGCTCATACGAAGCCGTTCCAGCCGCCTGGCCGAAACTCGCGTTCAGAAAATGCGCCATGTATTTGCGTTCGATCTTTGCCATTGGCTTTCACCTCATTTCTTCACTTGAATTCATCGGGATAAAACTGCTCAAACGTGACCGAGAGCGTTACCATGTAGATCGCCGTGCCGCAGCCATCAACGCTGAACAACTGCCCGTTCTGGGCACTGGCCCGCGCCGGCGTCTGGGTGTTGCCGAAATTCGGTACGAGCCTGCGGGCATTCTGCTCCTGCACCCAACGCTGAAAGCCCATCAGCCAGTCAGCGTTGATTTTGGCCGCCACATCATCCTCCGCAGATTTTTCGAAGGTGAAGTACAGGCCAAAATTGTACTGGTTGGTCAGCGTGACATCACCCAGGATGGTCTCAGTTCGCTCTACCTCCTGCAGCCCCTGCGGGAACACCGCGCCATTGGAGGGGATCTGGTCGGTGTAGTCCACCCGGAAATTGCCCAGGATGTCATACCCCGTGTAGGTCTTCAGCCAGTCGATCAGGCGCTGAAGGTCCGTTCTGGTTTCGGTATCCGGCATTATTTTGCCCTCCTGTCCAAATATCGCTGCAGGTCGGCGGTCATGGCCTCCCCTTCGAAAGCAACGACCGTCTCATCCCAGTACGGCCCCGCCATGGGGTTCTTGGTGCGGGTGTAGTTCAACGGGTTCCCGCTGCGGGACAATCCTTTGTAGATATAAACCGCATGCGGGGCCTGCGTCACAATCTCCGGGACACGGATGTCGGTCTGCGCAATGGTCAGCTTAATGGTGGCGCCGGTCCGAAACGGCATATACCGCTGGATACGGCGCAGCACGTTGGCCGTATGGAACATCTGCGCTTCACCTTTTTCACCCAGTCCCAGCTGGTCGATGATCTGCTTTCCTGTGGGCAGCTTGATTTTCACATCAACGTCCATTTCAGGCCCCCGCCTCCACGTGGCACGGTTCCCCGTGCCAGAACTTCTGTTCCACCCAGTTGACAGTGACAACGTCATAGGCGTTCGGAAGGAGCTTGCTCCATTCCTCCCGCGTGGCGATTTCCGGCCCGACGCCGGCGACCACGCGGTCGCCTGCCATCAGCACATAAGTGCCAGCCACGTCGTCGGCTTCGCCGGGCATGACCCGCGCCGCCGTCTTCTGCGGGATGATCAGCAGATACTCACTGCTCCGCCTGGCGCCGTCCTCATTCACGGTCTTACTGCGGCGTGTTTCATAGTACACGCCCTGCAGCACAGTTCGCCGGCAGGAAAACGGGTTGAGCACCGTATGGTATACCGTTACGGTCATATCGCAGTGAGGGTACACCAGGGGCGTCCCCGTTGCATGGTATCTCAGCATTCAACCGCACCCCCTGTACACATCGGCATACAGGCGCAGGCAGCGGTAAAACTCCTGTTCCTGCGCTGCAGGCGATGTATCCGGGGCGTTCACTGTGGCCCGGCTCTCGTTCACACTGCCCACACCGGCGCTCTGGATCGCACCGCCCTCGGCCTGCAGCCGGTCGAAAGCGTACATGGCGTCAGCGATCGCGCATACCGCCATATCACGTCCGTTCGGTTCAAGCCAGGTCACCGTGTAGATCCGCTCATACCGTGCGACTTTGGCGCTGGCATCCCGCTGCACGTCCGGCCAGACATCCTGCGGGATAGAGCCACCCGCATACTCGCCGAGATAGAAGATGTAGTCAGTCATACATCATTCCTCATCTGCCTTGCGGCGGGACTTCCGGCCGGTCGGCTTCCTGTCGGGTTCCGCATCAGATTCAACATCCCGATCCGTGGCGTCAGCCTGCGCTTGTATATCCTGTCCGGTGCCGTCTATCGGGTCAGAAACAGGCGAGTCAGGGAGAAATCCCACACGTCTCATCAGGAGCCACCTCCCACAGGCTTATAGCTGGCATACACGCCAGCCAGCTTGTTGGCGTACACATCCGCAATGCTGACCAGGCGATAGCCGTACTTGTAGGCATCGCCGTCCTGGTTGGCGTCCGGGGTTACGATCTTGGGCGCGGCGTGCTTGTGGTACTGGATGACGGCGGGTTTGTGCACGATGACGAAGTTCAGGTCGGATGCGCCGTCCGCCTTCTTGTAACCGCCGGCTTCCTCGCTGGTTCCACCGCTCAGCTGGTCAATAGCCGTATAGAACCGCCGCTGCGGCACCCGGACGATTTTTGCGAAGCTGGTCAGGATCTCGCGGCTCTTGGTGGTGTCCAGGTCCGAGATCATGCCGTACAGCGTAGGCGTGATGTACAGGTACCGGTCGCCTTCCGAGACCTCATCCTCATCCATGGCGGTGGAGGCGGCGCGCAGCGCGGCAACGACAGCTGCGCCGTCGGCCAGGGTCTCCTCCTTCTTGCCGATGCCGGTCTTGGAGCAGTAGGTCGCAAACCGGAAGGCGTCGATCTCCGGGCCGACTTTCGTGCGGATGAACTCCGCCGCCAGGCGGCCGAAGGCGATGCCCGCAGTCTCCAGATCGTCCATGGAATCGACCCAGAACATGCGGCCGCGGTCAAAGTTGCACTTGACCGTCTCATTTTTCAGGGTCACATCGCCCTGCACATAGCCGCTGTTACGGCTGTAGTCGGCCAGGCCCTGCATGTCCATCATGGGGATGATCAGCTCGTTGGCGTTGGCGCCCTGCTGCACCAGCTCCGGCGCACCGTCCAGGTCGCTAGTCAGCACCTCGCGGGCATAGACCTCATCCAGCAGCGGCACATAGCTCTTTGCCAGTTCGATTGCATTTGCCATAGGTTTTTTCCTCCTTATTTCTGGTCGGCCGCCTTGTCAGGCAGGCCCATCGCACGGCGCATGGCCACATCGCGGTTGGTGGTCTGGCGGACAGCAGCGGTGCCTGTCCCGGCCGCATAGGGCGGCGGGGTCTCCACCGGCTCAAACAGATACCCGCTGTCCTTCTGCAGCGCATCCAGGGCGGCGTCGATGTCCTGGTCCTGGTTCTTGCTGCCGCGCAGGGCGTCCATATCCAGCAGCGCCTTGATGGCCTTGGGGCTGCGGCCGCGCCGCTTGCCGATGGCGCCGTCCAGCCGCGCGTCAAACTGCACGGCGGCCACGCGGGCATCGGCATCCTTCTGCGCCTGCTCCGCCTTGGCCTGCCAGTCGGCGGCGGACTGGCGGATCGCGTCGATGTCCATATCCTTGTAGCCGGCAATGGTCTTGTTTGCGTCGGCCAGCTGCGCTTCGGCGGCCGCCTTGGCCTCGTTCGCACTGTCGAGATCCGCACGCGGCGCATATGCCTTGCCGATTTCATCGCTGACCTGTTTGTCGATCTCCTCGGTGTAACCGTCGCCGAGGATGTCTTTCAGCCATTCGAGCATAAGCTCCTCCTTGTGGTTGTGTGTTGGTTTCGGATACAACAAACGCCCCTTCATAAGAGGGGCGGGGGTTCCGGTGATTCAGTTTGTCGCGGGGCCGGTGCCGGCGTCGCTTTACCGGCCGGGGCGGCGGATGCGGGCGAAATATCATGGTCATGGCCTCCTGAGGGGAAATCTAGGCATCAAAAAAGCACCGCTTAAATGCGGTGCAAACGGTGTTTGAAACGTGTTTACGGGTCCTTTTTTCGGAAGTCGTAGTGGATATCGGGGTCATACTTTTGGCCGGATTTCTCGATGGATGCCACGAAATTTTCATAAGTGATTTTATTAAAATGGCTGCGCACTTCGCTATCCTGAAGAAGTGCAGGGTCGGCTTTCATTGCTTCAAACAACATTTTGTCATCTGTTGTCTGCATAGCTTCTTCTTTTGTCATTTGAACAGCCCCTCTATAAAATCATAAAGTTCAGCATCTCACGACTGGTAATTTACTGTCTTGAAAACGCTTTACAAAGGCTTTGCGCCTTCCAGCCAGCGTTTGATACGGGCATCGTGTTCCGCCTCCAGCTCCTCCAGCGGCCTGGGCGGCGGTTTGCTGGGATCAAAAGCGATCTGCTCGTCCGCCTCGGTCCAGTTGCCAGATGCTTTCAGCAAATACATGGCATCGGTCGCATCACTGCGGGCGGGATCGGGAATCCAGTCAAAATACAACGGTTCCGGGTCGTCCTCTGTATAAGGCCACGCAGCGGCAAGGTCTTTCCGCCACTCGGCAAGTTCTTCCGCCGTTGGCGGATTATCCTGAAAATATGAGCCCATACTTCACACCGTCCCTTCGCAGTTCCTCGGCAAACGCAACACGCTGGGCCAAAGCCTCTTCCAAATCATCAGTGTTTCCCTTGTACAGCGGGTATTTTTGCTTAAGTGATTTGAACCAATTGCGTGCCCGTTCCAAGTTATACCCGTACACCTTCTCACAGGTATACAAGGCACCGGCGTGTCCCACGGCCCCAACGCCTTTCATGTTCGGGTACTTGATAAGCCGCTGGACATCCTCTGGACTCAGTATATCATTGCTGGCGTGGTTATGTAAAGAGTAGTAGGGCACCGAAAGCTCCGGGGATGCCACCTGCATTTTCCCGCTTGCCCCAACGCTGTACCGCACATAACCGTCTGCCGTAAAGTCCACAATGGCCTCCGTACCCAGAGCCTTATTCTGGACTTTACGCAGCAGTTCACGCGCATATCCCTGGGCCTTTCCGTTGGCCTTATTGGTCAGTCCACGGAAAGACGGGGCGGGGATCGCGCTGATCCGCTCCTCCGTGACGCTGTACAGCGTATGCCCCTGGATCTGTACGTCTGACACCTTGCTGCGCCGGTACGTCCACACAGCCTTGCTGGCCTGACTGCGGCCGAAACCGGCCACCTGCAGCCGCTCGTTTCGGGTCGGCAGATTCGCCGCCTTGCAGAATTTGGTGTACTCGCTCTGCAGCACCCGCAGCCGGATCTGGTGCTTTTGCAGGTCCGGACTTTTGGTCTCTTCATCGGCCAGAATCTGCCGGCGCAGGTTGCGGATGGCGTTTTCCATGGTGGCCTGCTCCTGCCCGGCCTGGTACAGCGTGTAATGCTTGCCGTTGTAGGTGATGCCTTTCTCGTTGTCCTTGGCAAACTGCTTCAGCTCAGCCTCGGTGTACTGCGGCGCGTTCACGCCCAGAATAATCGGGCTGGCCGTATGGCCGCAGTTCAGGTGGCCGATGCGCCGCTGCAGGCTGTTGTTCAGCTGCTCATACTCCGCATCGCTGTACTGGCGGCCCTGGATCGGCTCATGGTCCGGCGCACAGGCAGCATGGGCGCTGATTTCCCAGCCGTCACACCCCATCCTGTCATGGTTGGCTTTCTGGACTTCATCGTCCAGCGCGCCAAGCTGGTCCATGATGTACCGCCGGCAGGCGTACTCAATGCCGATGCTCCGGCCGGATTTCTGCTCTATGGTGCGAAGGCCGCGCTTGGCAAGCGGCGTGACGGCGCGGCGGATTGCCGTTTCCATGTCCAGCCCGCCGGTTGCCGTCTCCCGGAAGGCAAAATCCAGCGCCCTGGCGTATGCATCCTGCAGCGGAAGCACCTGGCCGTCCGGTGCCGTTCCCCACAGGGTCTGCAGCATCTCGGCTGTTTTGCTTTTGGTCATCTCGGCATAGGCGTCGGCCATCTGCTGCAGGCTGCCGTTATCCTCATACGCCAGGCTTTTGTCCAGGACATACTCAAACAGGCTGCTGATAACTTCCTCCTGCAGCTTCAGCTGCTCCGCGACCTGCCGCTCGACCTCTTTTTTGCTGGCGCCCAGTGCCTGGGCGCGGTAGATCTGGTATTCAGCGGTGTCGGTGATGGCGCCGGCGCCTTTGATACGGCGGCTGATGTCTTTGACCAGGTCGTCGATCATAGGCTCGGTCAGGGCGAGGGCGGCATCCTTCAGCCCGTCGCGTTGGGCGCTGGTCATTGGTATCCACCACCTTTGCACGGATGACGCCCGTAGTGAGATTGAGTTCTTCCCGGTAACAGGACGGTGCAAGTTCCTGGAACGATACGCCGGTCAGATCAATAACGAGTCCGTCACACATGGCTGCACCTTACCTTTCCAGATCCGCCAGCTCCGGCATATATTTCTGCCGGATGAAGGCCAGGTCGGCCTCAGTCTCGGCGGGCAGGTCATATTTCCAAGCCAGCGCCAGCTCCGGCTTCAGCAGGCCCATCTGCACCATCTCTTTGCGCTCGGTCCATTCCGCGTCAGCGTCATACAAGACGCCGTTGCCCCAGGTCACGGTCAGCATCTCCGGGTCCCAGGCTTCACTGCCGCACAGATTGTAAGCGCGGCCGATCTGGTCGGCCAGGCGCAGCGCATCCTGTAACGCGTCGTACCACAAGGTCTGGAAGTCGATGATGCTGAGGCTGTAATCCCCGGCGCTGGAATTGATCTCGGTCGCCGTCTTGCTCACGGCCTCGGCGTCGCTTAAAATGCCGCGCTTGATCCCCAGCAGGTTTTCCACGGCCTTCAGGTACCCCTGGCGGCGTGTCTCGTAGCTTTCATGGCGCAGGGAGGGCGCGAACGCTGTGACGCCAAGGTTCGCTTCACTCCCGTCCAGGCCAACAAACAGGTCATCCCGCAGCCGTTTGCAGTACAAGCCGTCTGCGCCCGTTGTCTGCAGCAGATCCGCACTGACCGCGATCCGCATCCGCCCTAGTTCAAATTCCCGGTCGAGCTGGTATTCGTTCGCGTTGATGTTGTGAATCAGGCCCAGCGCCGGGTCATAGACAGACACGCCGTCGGTGGAACCATCCACCGTATTGGCAAAGGGCATTTTAATATGTACGAGCCCCACGCCGTCGATGGGGGTAACGTAGGTGTATTCGGGCTGCAGATTCTCATACTGTGCCAGGCTCTGCAGCGGCACCCGCTGCCCCAACGTGTTGGCGCTGCTGGACAGATACAGCCGGTTGCGGACGGTCAGGCGGCCGTCCGGCCCCGCCGTGCGCCGCTCCACCAGCGTGTAATATTCCCGGTCGGCAATGACCGATTTCTCGCAGGTCGCCATGTCGGTGATCTGCCCGTCCGGCAGCTTGCCCAGCACGCTCCAGTGATCCCGCCGGATCACCTGCCAGCTCAGTCCGCCGTTTTGCAGGATGACGGGCTTCAAAAATGCCTCACCGCCCACCATGGCCCACTGCATGGCCAGCCGCCGCACCTTATCGCAGGCGGTGCGGACGCCGTCCATCCATTGCAGTTTGGGCGTCTCGGTATCGTGTAGGCCACTGTCATACTCGGCAAAGGTCGCCTTGCACAGCTTGTTCACGATGGCATAGGGCAGGCGCTGGCACGGGTCCTCGCCCAGCTCTTTGGACGGGGCGCGGGCGAACCAGTCGGCAAACCACGTGTCAATGGCGTCCAGCATCTCCGTGCTGGTAATGTCCGGCAGCCCCAGGGCTTCCTGGATATTACTCGCGCCGCTGTTGGCCAGCGCCCTCAGAAACGCTCCCATCGCCCTCACCTCCGATCTTCATTTCTTCCATCAAGCGCCTGAAACACCGCGGCAGCAGACAAATGTCGCTGCCGTTTTGCCAGGGACAGCCCCTGCAATCAGGGATCGCGATTTTTACTTTCATGGTTGTGCACCACCACACCCGGCATGTGGCGCAGGGCGTACTCCAGCCCGGCTGCATACTGCTGAATCTCATCAGCTTGTCGCCGGGCCTCCTGCAATTCCTGCCTCAGCCGGTCATTTTCTTCGATCAGGCTTTCCTTCGCATACCGCGGGAGGAAGTTCTCCACCAGCCACTTTTTGAATTGATTCATGGTACCCCCTCCCGCGTCACAGATCTTCGCCGTGCTCATGCTCCATCCACAGGAGCGGATCGGCGCGGCGGCACAGCTGGATCTGCAGCCGGGTCAGCTCTTCCCGCAATTCCTGGTTTTCCTGCCGCAATGCCGCCTGGGCGAACGGCGCCAGGAACGTCTCGATAAACCAGTGCTTCAGCTTCATCAGGTGCCCCTCCTCAGCCACAGCCGGTTGGTGGCGTAGCGCACTGCGTCGATGTGGTGGTTGTCGGCGTCCACATATCCAGGCAGCACCTCGCCGTCCTTTCCGGTCTCGTATTCATATTCGGTGAATTCCTTGGCGGTGTCGGGGCATCGCTTGGGGTCGATGACGATGGCCGTCAGGCCCTGCAGCCATTTCATGGATTCCCGCACGCTGCCGGGACCCTTGACCGCCTCGCGGCAGCGGATACCGGCGTCCCGATAGTCGCCGCAGCTTTTCATCTCGGCACTGTCGGCGGTCACTGTCTCCCAGCGTTCGATCCGCCCCAGCACCAGCCTGGCGGTCTCCTGGTTGTTGGTTTTCAGCCTGGTCAGTTCATCAAAGATGTACAGCGTTCGCCGTCCGGCATCATACCAGCAGCGATTGTAAGCCCACGGGTCCGGGTACCAGCCCCAGTCCACGCCGTTCAGCGCATCCCCGAAACTGCGGATGCGCTTGTTGCTCAGCTCCTCCAGCCGGATGTTGTCAAACACCTGGGTGCCGTTGCCCACAGCTTCGCCCAGGTACTCGTGGCGGTACTTGGTGGGTTTTGTCTCTTTGATGTACTCGGCCTGGGCCAAAAATTTAGGCCCCAGCCATTCGGGCGGGGCTTCCAGGTAGCTGCTGTGGTGGACCCGCTTGCCGGGGCGCTGGGCCAGCGCATACTTGTTTGCCCAGTTCCGCGCCGCGGCTGGCGGGTTGAAGCTGATAAAGGTCAGGCCGAACTCGCCGCCGCGCAGCGCGGACTGCTGCACGTTTCGCACCGCGTCCTCTCCGCCTTTGATCTGGTCCGCTTCCTCAAACCACAACACGCCGATGTAGCCGAACGGCAGCTTGATGGACTTGATCTTCTGCGTATCGTCCAGGCCTCGGAACAAAATGCGCTGTCCCGTGGGCAGATAGGTGCATTGCAGCGGGCTTTGTGTGCAGTGGAACTTTTCCGTTAACCCCAGCTTGTCGATGGCCCACAGGATCTGCGCGTACACGCTGTCCCGCAGCGTGTCGGCCACCTGCCGGCAGACCAACGCATGGCAGTCCGGGTGGCGGAGCAGCTGAAGGATTACCTCAACGCTGACATAAGAGCTTTTTAAGGATGCGCGGCCGCCTTTCTCGACGGCTTCATCAATGAGGCCCTTGTTGATCTGGCGGTGCGTTTCGTAAAAGGCCGGGCCAATCACGTCCCGCAGGCGCACCGTCTGCATGTTTTTAGAGGTCGTCAACGATCATCACCTCACTGCTGCCACCGCTGGTCTGCATTTCCCGATACATTCGGATGGCGTCCACATCCCCGGCGCGGGCCTTTGCCACAAGCGCCGCATGGATAGCCGACCACTCCCCGGCGGTATACTTTTCCACCGTGGCGTCAAGCAGTTGGGAAAATTCCCGCTTTGACAGCCGCTTGTACTGCGTTTGCAGGGTCTTCAAATCCTCGGCGGGGTTATACTGTTCCTGCTGCGCTGCCGTGCGGATGTCCGCCAGCAGTTCGCGGATCGTTGCGTTTTTGCTCCTCATGCAGCGGCCTCCTTTCGGCAAAAAATCAGGGCGCCGGGACCGGCGCCCAAGCACCCGCAGAAACGGGCCTGTTTTCGCGTGTATTTGTGCGCGGGCAGTTTTGCCGCCCGCGTTTCTTAAACGAAATTAAACGGCTCTGCGGCGCGATTAAACGGGGTCTGTGCTCTATTGTACTGGGAAGCAGGATTTTCCGCGGGATATGCTTCGCCATCCGGGGCAAAACCAGCGGTTTTTCCTCGGATGTCAAAGTATGTCCGCCGCTTTCGCTCTGGGGGGCGAACCAGCCCCGTCACTACTCCCGGTTTCCTGTTCAAGCTCAAAACTGAGCCGAATCTTGTGTTCTATTCCATGTAACGGCAGCACCGCCGTGGCGCGCCGTTCCCGGACCAGTACGCTGCGCAGCGCCTCCAGCTCGGCCAGGCGCTTCAGCGGCCCGCTGGTGAAGTCCAGCTCACCGTCCGGCCGCCGTACCGCCTTGCTGGGCGGCAGCGGGCCGTCCCCGGCCAGCCACAGGATGTTGGCTTCCTCGTCCTCGCTCAGCGGCTCCGGCGCGCCCTTGGTCGCGCCCAGCCAGTACAGCACGCCGTCTTCCTTGCGGATCGCGTAGTAGACGCGGATCACGTCATTGACCTGGATAAACAGATACGACGGGTACAGCGTGTACAGCCGCTCCTGCCATCGCCCGCCGCGGCGAATCTGCCGGCGTTCCTGCGGGCAGTAAGCCGTGATCCCGGCCCTGCGCAGCTTGCCGCAGATCTCGGTTTCCCGGCCGGTCAGCACCTGCAGTACGTACATCATGGCTTTCCCTCCTGTACCTTGCGGTCCAGATAGCCAGATACCTGCTTGTACAGGTCGGGGCGTTCCTTCGCCATAGCGTTCCACAGCATCGCCTTCACATCGCTGGCGCCGGCCTCCAGATCGGTTTTGTTCTGAAGCTCCACGCGTTTCTTGTAGGCAACGGCGCGGGTCAGGCCGCTGATCTGGTTCATCAGCTTATCCACGCTGACCTTGGACCAGTCTTCGTCCTTCTTGCTGGCCAGCGCGTTCATCAGGTTCTGGCTGGCAATGCGCACCAGCGCCTCGGTGGTATCCAGGTCCGGGTAGCGGTCCAGCTGCTCCAGCATATTTTTGAAGTTCTGCTGGGCAATCTGCAAAGCCTGAACGCTCTCCACATACCCCTGGGCATACCGGCACACGCTTGACGTGCTCAGGCTGTACCCGTTCTTTTCCAGGTACTCCACGATCTCGCTGTATGTGGCGCTACCGTCGAGGATCATTTCCTCAACGGTAGCTTTCATCTCCGGCGGGAGCGCGTCGATCTTGCTGTGCTTGCGGTTGCCCTTCTTTCCAAACGACCAACCCATGACACACCTCAGTTGACCAGATTGTCTTTCATGCCGCCCTCAAGCAGGCGGGTACCCTTGCCGGACAGCTTGCCTTCCAGATCGACCCAGCTGTGGTCTGCCAGATCGGGCACCGGCACATGGTCCTTGACGGTGCGCAGCAGGATGTACCCTTCCAGCGCGAGAAAGTCCACGCTCGCGGTGTACAGCTCTTCACCGATACCGTCATCGGACAAAGCGATCTGGATACCGCGCAGGCTGTTGTACTTCGGATAGAGAACATTCAGTGCGCGCATGACCCTGCCGTTGGCGCGGGCAAGTTCATTCTGTTTCATCTCAGCCAGCAATTTTTCTTTCAGGTCCATCATGCGTTCTCCTTCCGCTGCATCTGCATCAAAATCTCCAACACGCGGTCAAGCTTCTGATTCTGCTGTTCGAGCTTCCGCTCGGTTTTAGCCTGCTCGCGGTAAAAATCCTCTTTTGTCAGGTACACTTCACTGATTTTGGAAATCTTCTTCCGGCACTCGTCAATATCCTTATCATGGGTGGCGCGGGTTGTATAGGTTTCCTGGATCGCCCGGATCTGGGATTTACAGGAATCCAGCTGCTTGTCGAACTCAGCCTTCGGCACGGCACCTTCAGCTTTCTTTTCCACCCGGTCGTAGCTCCGCTTCAAAAGCCAGCACAGCAGGCCGGTCACGCCGCCGAGCAGCAGCACTGCCAGCCACCAGGTCCCTGCGTCAAACTGCATTCCTTCCATCTCGCACCCCATAAAAAATCGTGAGTATCATTGCATCTACAATGATACTCACGATTCGTAAAATGGGGAATGTGAAATGCTTTAATATTTTATTTTACTCCGGCGGGTCAAACAGGCTCATCTGTTCGGGTTGTGGCGTCCGGCCGGTTTCACGGATTTTCTCTCGTATAATGTTCCGGATCATTACAGAAGTCAGACCGTATTTTTTCGCCAGTTCGTTGTAATTATAGCCATTGAACTCGGCCACAATGGCCTTGTTGCGCTTGATCCGTGCAAAACTGTCCGGCTTGGGGATGTAAATGGTATCGGCAGAGTAGTATTCGATCAGTTTCAGATAGTTATCAAAACCGATCAGGTCAGCGACCTCTCTCTGCTTATCCGTCAGATCATCTATCCTGACTTCCCACTCTCCCATTCGCACCACCTGCCTTTTTCTCCGCAGAAGCGATGTATGCTTTCAGGATTTCGATCAGCTTGCTGCAATCCTGGTAACTCAGCCATGCAAGCGGCTTTTCAAACCCGGAATCCATGCCCAGCTCCTTTTTGATAATGCCGCGCAGCCGGTCGGCCAGCCGCGCTTTGCTGGGGCTCAATTCGTTCAGGCGATACATCAGGTGCCATACTTTGCCGCATTGCCCTTCGCTGGCGTGCCCCGGTGCCGTCGGGCGCTGCGGGCGGCCCCGGCGCCGCGGTGTGGGATTGGAACCCTGCTTCTTTTCCAGCTCAGCGATCACGTCGTAGGCCTCGGCCGATGTCAGCCCGCTGATGTGCTGCTTGCCGGTCATCCCAAATACCAGGTCATGCAGGGCGTCGTCACCGTCTCTGCTCTTCATGCCCAGTGCACCGGCAATGGCATAGATTTTTCGGACTTGATATGTGTTGATTGCTGCCATTGTCCTCAGCCTCCTTCTTCAACCCGGCAGCGGCTTTCAGCTCCTCGATCTGCTCCGGCGACAGGCCCGTAGCCAGGTACGCCTGCAGCAGCCTCCAATCCCGTTTACTCATGGCACTCCATATTAGGTCATATCGGGCTGCTCATCCGACACGTCGTAGTAGAACTCGTCGCTCTGGCGGATATAGGCCCCGATCTGATTCAGGAACTCCAGCGGCTGGCGTTTCAGCGCCTCCCGGTCCAAAGATTCCGTTGTCTTGATGAACTCTTTCCGTCCCATAGCCTTCAGCGTGGCGATGGCCTCGGCAACCTTGCCGGTGGGAAGCATCAGCTTGCTACTGATCCGGTAACCGACCGTGCCGAAGTTGAGCGTCCGGCTCTTGCCAGCCATTTCGGCGCGGTGACAGTCAACATAGTCTTTCACATCGGACTCCAGGCGCTTGATGCGGTTCTGCAGCGGCAGCGCCGTTTTGGCGTATTCGTTTTTGATGCTGTCCAGCCGGCGGTCACGGTCAACGGCCAGCTCGGTCAGCGCGTGCTGGCACTCGCGGATGTCCCGCAGCGCCTGATCCACCGCGGCCCAGTCGCTCAGCACCGGCGCGGCGGTCACTTTTCGTCTTGCCATAGGTCAATCCTCTCCTTCGATCTGTGCTTGGAATCTGCTGGCGAGCAGCTGCGCAAACTCTTCGGCGTCGGGCGGCAGTAGCGGCCGGATACCGTTCCGCAGCGCGGTCAGCGCGATGTACGCATACAGCAGATCCGCGCCGCCGGTCGGGAAGATCATGGCCTGCAGCCGGTCAATGTACGCCTGTACCTGCTCAGCAGCACAGGGCTGAAATGACTTCTTGTTTTCCATAGGTCAATCCTCCTTTACTATCTGAATATCCTGGTTGTGCGCTTCGAAATGCTTGACAAGGGCATTCCAATTGGTCCAATAGATGCAATACTCGATTGTCTTCGCATCGCGCAAATCCTTGAACTTGCGGCGGACTGCCTTGGGAGCCTTGTTGTACTCAGCTATAGCCTTGCGGCTCATTACCGGAACTGCTTTCTGCGCGATAAAACGCCTGCGCTCCTCACAATCCTCAAGCAGCCATTTTCCTTTGAATTCTCCGTTGATGAACACTGCAATAGCATTGTGAAACATATCTTTGACCGGCACTCTTTGCAGTGTTACTGCATAACCGTCCGCGATCAGCTTCACACTGCCAAACGGGAGCATGAGCCGCTCTTTGGCCTTCTCCCAATCCTTCTTGTCCACAAAAAGTACACCTCCCTCCCAATTTGATCCTCCCTCTGCATCTTCCGGGCTTGGGACCGGCGGAGCCATCGGCTCCGGCTGCATTAAGGAAGGGGCTTACGCCCCCTTGCGGCGTTCCGGCAAAGCCTGCCGGTCGCTGCGCCGCCGCTTTTTGGTTGGCCGCTTGCGGGGCGGCCGGGCAAATTCCATGGTGGCCAGGGCGTCGTCGTAGCCCTCGGTGTACCCATGCCAATACTCGGCATTGTCTGCCGGCTCGATCTCATCGGTCGGCAGGTCCAGCAGTTCCGCTACCGTCTCCTTGGCGTGGCCCAGACAGTACCCGGCCCACAGAAGCAGGACAACCAACGGAATCACCAATGCCTCGCCGCCCAGGGCGCCGCCGTCCCGTGCCAGCGCCACGTTCAGTGCATACATACCAAACGCCCCGGCCACCGCGCCGGCGGCGAAGATTACCGCAAATTTCAGCTTGTTCATGGTTTCCTCCTTTACAGCACACCCACGCCGATGTTCATTGCCCATGACCGCAGGTTCTTTTCGCTGATGTCTTCCGTGTTGGCGGCGTTGTCGTAGATCGTCACAGCGCCCCGCATACCCCAGCGGCCGCGCGCCACCTTGAACAGGAAGTCCAGCTCATTTTTGTGCGCATCATCTGCCAGCATGGGGAAAATCTTTGCAAAGTCATCCCGTGTCATCTTTGCCACGGAATAAGACCGCCGCAGTTTCACCCTGGTAAACTGCTGGGCAAACTGGGCTTCCTGCCGTCCCAACATACGGTCATACACTTCCTGGTTGCCGATCAGGCAAATGCCGGTACCGGGTTCGCCGGTGCTGTCATCCTCATCAGTCAGCTGGTACAGCTCCTGCAGCGTCTCATATTTCAAGTTCTGCGCCTCATCAATGATGATGACCTTATCGGTTCCCTGCAGGCGTGCTTTGATCCCGCGCTCCAGATCCTGGCGGTTGCGGCAGTCCGGGACCTTTAAATGTTCGGCCAAAATGCGCATGGTGGCCGTCAGCCCGCCGCTGATGGGGGTCGAACGAAAGTAAATTGCATTCAGCGGATGATCGCGCACGAACTTTTTGGCGCCCATCGTTTTGCCAACGCCTGCATCTCCGTACAGGACTGTCAAACCGCGTTCCATCTGACAGAACTGAATAGCGCGGTAGACATCTTCGCTTACGCTGATCGGAACGTACTGGCCGGTTTTGCGGAAGGGCGCCTTCTGCTCCTGAGCCTGGTCGGCAAGCTCTCTGGTTTTTAGAAATTCTTCCACCTTGCGCTCGGTTTCGGAAATATCGCCTTCGTACTTGCCGTTGCAATACTGGCTCAGCAAAGTCTGGCTGATACCGATGGCAGAAGCGATTTTGTTCTGCGCGATACCGGCCACTTTGGCCTTGTCGCGGTACGCGATCATGCGCTGCCGCAGTTCCTCGTTGTAGGTTTTCATTCTTCAGCACCTCCGTGATTTTTTGCACAATTGCGCAGCAGTTTGTCGTAATCAATAGTGTTTTCGCCGTTGGCTGCGCGGAGCAGCGGCGTTTCCTCCATATCCTCATCGGCATATACCAGCCGAACCAGCTTGGGATCGCTGTCATCCTGGCTTACGATGCGGGCCTGTTGATTGCGGCGAGCCTTTGCCAGCACCAGGTCGAATGCATCACGCTTGCCATAGGTGTCAATGATTTTGGCAGTTTTGGATTCCAGCGCGGACTTGACAGCCTTTTCATACCGCTTCTGTATCGCCATGGCGCGGCCGATATCGTCCGCACTGGCGTCATATTTTAGAACGACCTCGTCAAAGGCGGGCAATGTGCAAATGAACTTGTCTTCCAGGGTATAGACCCGCACGTCCTTCAGACTGGTTGGGTCGTATCGCAGATACACTTCTTTGCCCTGATTCTCCAGCACAAAATCCATGTCGTAATACCAAAGCGGTTTGCCGTGGATCAGCAGGCGAACGCCTTCGCGTTTGACTTTTTGCTTTCTGGTGCTGCGCATCAGCATCAGGTTGAGCTGTTCTTCGTCGGCCGGAACCCGCTTCTCCTGCAGCCGGTCGTGCCAGACCTCAATGCACGGCTTGCCGCGATCCTCAATGACGGCCCCGCCGTATTCCCGCTCGTTGAACCAGCCTTCCAGCAGCGTCTCGATGGAGGCGGTGAAATCGCCATCCAGGACAACGTGCCCATTTTTCAACTTGGTTTTCAACATTTCCGGCTTTTCCAGAACGGTGCCGCCGCAGAATGTTTCAAACAACCGGCTGATCTGGTTTTTCACATCCAGGAAAGCGCGCTCTATGGTCTTGGCGCGGGCGTTTCGGACCTTGGCGTGGATCACCTTGATGCCCAGACGCTGGAAGATCGGCGGCGGCGCGAACTGGCCCCGCTGGCTCTTCTTGGCATGGTGCCCCGGTCCGCCCACGTCAAAGGCCGTGAATTCGTGGCCGTTGTCCAACCATACCTGCTTGGGGATACCGTATTTCAGAATTGCCCGCCGCAGTGCGATCAGGGTCGCTTGGCTGCTGGGTGCTTCCGTAACGTATGCCCCCACAAAAATCTGGCTTCGCGCATCAAAGAAGGCCGTCAAATACAGCCGGTGGCGGCTGCCGCCATCTCCCTCCGTGATAACATCAAACGTGTGGTTATCTGCGAACCAGCAGTCGTTCGACGCCATATTTTCGTACTCGCGGCGTATGTAGGGCGCGCAGCGGTCCGTCATCTTCTTGTTGCCGTCCCGCGCCAATGTCGCCACCGCTTTTTGAACATCGTTTGTGACGCGCCGGTAAAAGGTCGTATAGCTCGGAAGCGGCAGCAGGTCGGGAAAATCTTCCTCGGCCCACAGCTCGGTGAACCGGTAGCACTCCTTGACCGAGAATTTTCTGTAGTCCAGGTAGAATGACAGAAATGCCTCCCAGGCGGTCTCGTCAATTTTGGAGCTGCCCTTGCGGGTCTTGCCGCGGCTGTCGGTCAGGGCGCGCAGGTTGTTGTCTTTCACAGCCCTGCCGCGCCGGTAAAGGATCTGGCGGCTGATATCCACCCCGGCATGATCCAGTTTGAACTGCGCGACAAATGCCTCGTCCGCCGCAGCCTTATCGCTGTACTGGTTTCGGTAGGTCTGCCAGTCTTCCACCGCTTTCAGCCAGAAGCCGATTTCCTGCCGTTCGGCTGCAGTAAAATGGTCCAACGGCTCTGCCGGCGGTGGCGTCAGTGCGCCGCCCAATTTCTTCTCAACGGTGGCCTGTACAGCCTGGCTGTGGCGCTTGTAGTATTCGGTTTGTACTTCGGGGGGGAGGACAGAAACAGGTATAAGATAGCCATGAGCCTGCTCATCCCATTGAACTGGAAGGAGTCCTTTAGAAATTCGTTTCCGAACAGCTCTGTCTGTGCATCCCAAAAGACCAGCGACTTCCGCCGTTCTCAGTAGCGATTCCAATCCATTCACCTCAATTTTGACCTGCCATCTTCAGTGCTGGGCGGTCACCCCTCAGCAGACGGCCCCGCAGGACCGTTTCGGCTGTTCAATCTTTACAATTCGTGTTATCCTATTGATAAGAGCAGTGTTGCCGCGCTGCTTTATGCTATCGTTAGAGAGGTTTCCAAACATGAATTATTACAGTATTACTGGTTTTGCTCCCCCACTGAAACAGGACCTACCACTGCTTCGCTATGATATTTCTTTGTACTGCACGCAGCTTTTAAAGGAAACGTGCAATATATGGCCCACATATCTTGAAAATTTACATGACCGCGTTATGTCGTATTCAACACAGATGGCCACATTAAGGCCGCGAAAAAAAGAGATTTCTCCTGATATTCGGATCTATATTTTGGATCACAGATTGAATCTCTTGTTTGCTACTTTGGATAGCACAGGAAAAATTGCCACGTTTATGTCAAAAATCTGCGCACAATACAAAAAATACGAGGCAGAGCAGTATTATTATGGCGATGGAATGGATGGGCAAAGTCCCCTTGAACCTCAAGATTATGTAATCAATGGTGAAGACGTTTATACTGCAGACCCCTATGTTCTGAAATCGTTTAGTGAACGCTATGGCTTTGTTCCTTCAGAATTGTTCGCGGCCCCTGTGCTTCTGATTTTTCAAGGCGCTTCACTGGCCGAAATCAGGCGCACAACCGTAGAACATTGCGTTTTGTTGATGGAGAAATTTCATTACAAAAATCTCGTTGATCTTAAGAAAATTGTCAATAGCGTGGAACTAATGGCTGGCTTTCCTTTTTGACTTGCATTCTCCAGATTCGGACACTGTGAATTCTTTTCCCATGTCTTCTTCTATCTCAAAGGGAACTTTGTAGTCTAAGAAGATTCTCTGCACATCTTTCAGCGCCTGTTTTACGCGGCGTCGCCTGAAATATATATGATCAGGAACGCTAACAATAATTTTGTTTTCCATTTGCTCCTCCTTCCTGTTCATTATGGAAAACCCGACCTGCCATCATCAGTACCGGGCGGCCGTTCCCGGCAGACGGCCCCGCAGGGCCGTTTCGGCTGTTGTCATATCCAGCATATTTACTTTGCAACATTGTGCAAGCGATTTATTCGAAATGCCCCTCTGTGCTGTAAGCCCATTGCAGCTCGATCTGTCCATCCGGCATCAGGTACAGGGCCGGGCGGTGTGCCTTGCAGGTCCATCCGCTTTTGATGTTCTGTACCCAGGCATCCCCATAGTACCCTTCCACCTTCAGCACCTTGTATTGGCTCCCAGCATTGGGGTAGGTCTCGCCAACCAGCAGCGGATCGCCCAGCTTCTGCACCGGTACCCGGTCATTCTTCTGTATCAATGTCATAGCCAAGCGCCTCCATCACTCGCAGGATCTCACCAGTATAGCCGATCAAGCCCTCATACCGTAGCCAGATGTCCAGCAGCTCCCGGCGGTAATGCCGCTCCAGCGCCTTCTCGATCGTGCCGGGCTCTTCGCCGGTCATTTCTTTCAGCGCCTCCAGAATCGCTTCCTCCAATGTTTTTTCCTCCTTTTTGAACAGCCGGTTAAACGCCGTTTCAACGGTCTTTATACCTGTCACAAAATCGCTGTCCCATGCGCCGCGCCGCCAATGCTCGGGCCACGCCCACCAGTTCAGAGCATCCTCCAGTGTGGGGTATTTCTCGCCATATTGTTCCTGTATGGCATCTATAATGCGAATGTGCATGGCGTTCTCCTCGACCTGCCATCATCAGTACCGGGCGGTCATCCCCGGCAGACGGCCCCGTGGGGCCGTTTCGGCTCAGATATTTACATACACGCAAAAAGCAAAGATACCACGCTAAGAACCAGGCTTATCAGAGAGATGACCATCGCAAATTTCCAAAGTTCCACCCGTTCATTCCCCCGTTCTGGTCTACTTATTTGAAGTGGCTGTCTGGCCGGTGCGACTGGGGATGGTGAAAATATCCTCCACCTGACAACCGAGGGCGTCAGCGATTGACTGGGCGCGAAGATGATTCGTTCTCGCACATTCACCTTTCTCAATGCGAAGGATCGCGTTACCAGGGAGGCCAGCCTTAGTAGACAGTCCTTTCATATCCAGGCCTTGCGCTATCCTCCGCTGATGCAAGGATTCAACTTTGGGGATAACAAACATAGCGTCCGCTCCTTTTGAGTGCGTACATACGTACTTGCTTATGTGTATTTTAACTCGTACAAATGTACATGTCAAGAATTTTCTTGTATTTTCCCGTGTACATTTGTACTTTGCATGATATAATGAAACCATATCCCCCTCTATTGAGTTTATTTCACACACGGGAGGCTACTATGTCGTCCAATCGGATCAAAGAGCTGCGAAAGGCACACGGGCTTAGTCAGGCACAGCTTGCAAGTGAAACAGGGCTTTCCGTTCACTCTATCAACAGCTATGAATCGGGGCGGAGAGAGCCAAATTCTAAGGCGATGGCTTGCCTTGAGCAATACTTCAATGTATCCGGCGCGTACCTCCGTGGCGAAACAGATGATCCCTCTTCGACTTTGTGGGAATCGCCCTCAACACTCGACGAACTCAAGAAAATAGATGTATCTTTGTTGCCTGGCCTTCTGGAAAGTTATCAGAAGGCCAGCCCTGAAACGCAGTTCTATGTACGCGGAGCATTGGCCTATATTGCCAACGCTTTGCACGTAGAAGATGCTGAGTTTCAGCGCCGCTCCACTTATTTACTGGAGCATTTCTGCAACATCGCCTATGATTTTGCCCGTAATTATCAGCAGGAAGCCCAGCGCGGCGAAGAGGGGCTAAAGATAGATTTTGCAAAAGCATATAACTTCTACATGAAGCTACTGAGCGCAGATCTGGTGGATACCCAGCAATACTACTTCCCCTCCAGCCCCGATCCGCGTCGCAGCGACGATGGGGCATTGGACGAAAGGGGATTCTAATTCCAAATCCAGCATGGCACAAGAGCGGCCTTTCTGTCTCGCTTTTGTTGGATTCCAACGCTAGGGGTTATTTTTACAGCAATTTTTGCAAACTAATCCCTGATAGCCTTGCAAAAATGTGGATCGTATAATCTTCCCTTAATGGCAGCGTGTAGACCACCAATTTTTGCCCAACGCCTGCGGAACCAGGCTTTTTTCACATCCTGAAAAAAGCTCGAAATTATGACGTACTATCGTAATCGGAACCTTAAAAATAGTGCGGAACCAAAAGTTCCGCACTTTCGCCACTTATGCAACAAGAAAAATCTTGGTTTTTGTTTGAAATTAAACAATACGTTCCTTTTCTTAAACGCAATTTAATTTTCATTTAATATTCGATTTACCATTATCTTTTTGTTGCCACCGTAAACAAGCCAGGTACTTCTTAAACGGTCATAAACGCGGCTGTCGATTTGCTCTTTTTTCCTGTCGCAACCCCTAAAAAATCGGCCAAAAAAATTGCAAGCTCCATTCCAAGGGCTTGCAATTTTTATGCCTGCTTTCCCGTTTAACAATTATGGTTTTTGGCGTTCTTATGTTTATTTTCGGCTTATCCCGCCTTTTCCGACTTCCATATCCGCCCCGTCCGCCGTTTATCCCTCATTTTTCATTCTTCCTGTAAACTCACAGCGGCTGCGCCAGAACCGGGTATCCGGCGATGAATCCAAACAGCGCCCTGACGCCAATTTTTGCGTCAGGGCGTTTTTGAATTATTCCGAACCGGGAGAAGCGTCCTCTGCGTCGAACCGATATCCCAGCTCCCGGTACAGCTCGTAGGCCTTGCACAGGTATTCCTCGGTCACGCAGAAATACTCGGCGGCCTCGGCGGGGCTGTCCCCGGCGCGCAGCCGGGCCGCCAGCTCGAGGTAGGGGATATGCTTCAGGATGGCGGCCTTGTCGGCCCGGTACTCCGCCTGGGCCTTGAGCTGGTAGGGGGAGTAGGGCAGATAAAAAGCTCCGCTGGCAAAGTGGCCGTCCTCATGGATCAGCGCGGTGTGCAGCTCGGCGGTATTCTCAAACCGGGCGGTGTTCACCCCCACCAGACGCCCGTTTTGCAGCGCCAGGCAGCGGCTGCCCTTGAGCGGGCATTCCGCCACCGTGATGCCCTCCCGGGTCATCTCGGTCAGCGTTCCTTTCAGGCTGTGTTCCGGCAATCGCGTTCCCTCCCGCCGCTCAGCGCCTGCCCTGATTGAGCTCGGCCCGCAGCCGGATCAGGGTCACAATGTCCTCCTTGTCCTGCTCGGTCAGATAGCGCTTCAGATTCTCGTAAGCGGCGATGGGCTCGTCCCGGATGGCGTCATCGCAGACGGCACTCCCCGGCTCCAGCGGCTCGGTTCCCGCCAGCTGCCCGATGGTCACGCCGAAATAGTCTGCGATGGGCTGGGCGTGCTTCAGGGTCAGCTGTTTGGTGCGCCCTGCCGCCAGCTCAGACAGCGTGCTGCGCGGAATGCCAAGGGCACGGCACATTTTGGTCACATCTGTGCCCTTGCGGCGGCAGAGCTCCCGGATCACATCGTACATCTGGCTCATGGCGGGGCCTCCGTTTCAAAATTATGTTCCTGTTTTCAGCATACCCCACCGCTGCGGTTCTGTCAACCCCCGCTGCTTACCCTTTCATTATAGCAGGGCGTCAGGGTAATAAACCGGACAATCACTCGTTTGCATCAAAGATTTCAGTGCATCTTGTATCCCACCCGGTATACCGTCTGGATCTCCTGTTCCAAACCCAGCTTGCGGCGCAACCGCTGGATGTGGACGTCCACCGTGCGGGTCAGCCCCGTGCAGGAGTATCCCCAGGCGTTGCTGAGCAGATCCCCCCGGGTCATCACCCGGCCGCGATGATCCAGCAATGTCTGCAGCAGCGCAAACTCCTTCGGGGTCAGCGGTACTTGCTGCCCGCTGCGGGTCACACTGTGAGCCAGTGGGTCTACGGTCAAATCTTTGTAATTGGTTACGGTTTCCATCGTTTGGGTCATCCTCGGTGACCTCCTATTCCTTTTGTTTCCTATATTATAGAACGAGACTTGTCACCGAGTTGTTACAAAACAGAATGTGAAATTTTATTTTGAACGGGGTTTTCCACAATTCCACAGTGGAAAACCGGTCAAAACGGTTGAAAATCGGGAAAAAACGGCCTCTTTTGCACCGGGACGGGACAAAATCAATAAAAAAATACGGTTTTTTTCAAAATTTTTTCTCCCACCCCGTCGCCCAAATCCGCTATACTGAAACTGTATGAAAGGCCGCGCCAGCGGCTGCGGAGATTGGCTTCCGCTTTTGCAATGACAAGGAGAGTGTGTATCATGCGCAATTCTGTTCGTTTGACCGAAGCACTGTTTGCCAAGGACGGCGACGCCTTTACCAAGGTGGCCCTGCCCCATACCTGGAATAACATCGACGGCCAGGACGGTATGGCCGATGGTCCCTATTGGCGCGGCCTGGGCTGCTATCATCTGGAGCTGCCCAACCCCACCGAGGGCAAAAAGCAGTATATTGAGTTTCAGGGCGCCAACCATGTGGCCACCGTCTACTGCAATGGCCGGGAGATGGGCTGCCACAAGGGCGGTTTTTCCACCTTCCGCTTTGACCTGACCCCCGCCATGAAGCCCGCAGACAACATCCTCACGGTGGAAGTCACCAACGCGGTCTCAGATATCTACCCCCAGAACGCCGACTTTACCTTCTACGGCGGTCTGTACCGTGCCGTCAACTTCATCGAGGTTACCCCCGCCCACTTTGACCTGCTCAAGGACGGCACCTCCGGCGTCTTTGTCACCCCGCGCGCCAACGGCATGACCCGCGTGGATCTGTTCCCCGTGGGCGCCGAGGGCTGCACCGTCAAGGTGGCCCTGAAGGATGCCGAGGGCAATGTGGTGGCGCAGAGTGCCGCTGACGCCGCCGCGCATACCGTCATCAAGATCAAGGTCAAGGAGCCCCATCTGTGGAACAGCATGGAGGACCCCTACTGCTACACCTGCGAGGCCACCATCGAGAAGGACGGCGCGGTGCTGGATGCCGTCACCGAGACCTACGGCTACCGTTCCTTCCATGTGGACCCCGACAAGGGCTTCTTCCTCAACGGCAAGTCCTACCCCCTGCACGGCGTTTCCCGCCACCAGGACCGCCAGGATATGGGCTGGGCCATCACGCCCAAAGAGCATGAGGAGGACATCGCCCTCATCAAGGAAGTGGGCGCCAACACCATCCGTCTGGCCCACTACCAGCATGACCAGTATTTCTACAGCCTGTGTGACCACACCGGCTTTGTGCTGTGGGCCGAGATCCCCTTCATCAGCCAGTTCATTCCCACCCAGGAAGCCCACGACAATACCATCAGCCAGATGACCGAGCTGATCGCCCAGAACTACAACCATCCCTCCATCTTCTTCTGGGGCATCTCCAACGAGATCACCATCGCCGGCGAGAGCGAGGCGCTGTATCAGAACCTGACCGAGCTCAACGCTCTGGCCAAAAAGCTGGACCCCAGCCGCCTGACCACCATGGCCCAGGTTTCTATGGTTCCCATGGATTCCGAACACACCTATATCACCGACCTGCAGAGCTACAACCATTACTTTGGCTGGTATGTCGGCGATGTGGAGGACAACGGTCCCTGGCTGGACAAGTTCCATGCCCTCAACCCCGACCGCTGCCTGGGCGTCTCGGAGTACGGCGCCGAGAACATCCTCAAGTGGCACACCGCTTACCCCGACAACCACGACTACACCGAGGAGTACGCCAGCCACTATCATCACGAGATGCTCAAGACCTTTGCCACCCGTCCCTACCTGTGGGCGACCCATGTGTGGAATATGTTTGACTTTGCCGCCGACGCCCGCGATGAGGGCGGTGTGCAGGGCCGCAACAACAAGGGCCTTGTGACCTATGACCGCAAGACAAAGAAGGATGCCTTCTACATCTATCAGGCCTACTGGACCACCAAGCCGATGGTTCATGTCTGCGGCGAGCGGTTTGTGGACCGCGCCCCCGACGAGCGCTTCATCGATGTCTACACCAACTGCGATGAAGTGACGCTGTATGTGAACGGCGAGGCCGTTGCCACCAAGGCCGCCGTGGACCATGAGGTTCTGTTCGAGAATGTGGCCCTCCGGGACGGCGACAACGTCATCACCGCCAGGAGCGGCGATGTGGAGGGCAACACCATCACGGTGCGCCCTGTGGCCGAGCACAACTACGCCTACGATGTGCCGGAAGGCAACCAAGGCGCCAACTGGTTTGACGATCCCGCCGCCGTGGCCGCCCGCAAGGCCATGAAGTTCCCCGCCGGCTACTATTCCATCAAGGATAAGGTCAGCGTTCTGATGGCCAACCCCGAGACCGCCAAGGTCCTCCAGGGTGCCATGGCCCAGATCCTGGGCGGCACCTCCTTCAGCATGATGAACGATGCCGAGAAGTCCGACAAGAGCGATGACAACCCGATGGCCGGCTTCTACGGCATGATGCGCCTGTCCGACCTGATGAAGATGGCCGGCAAGAGCGTTACTGCCGAGATGAAGCAGCAGATCAACGATGCGCTGATCCAGATCAAGAAATAATTCCAAACCCCTTCTCATAACAACCAGCCCGCCCGCCCCGGAAATCTTGCTCCGAGGCGGGCGGGCTGGTTTTGTGCCCTGCACAAACTGAATATATATTCCAAAATGATGAATAGATATTCAAAAAAGGCTTGCAATCCGGCTGCGGTTGTGGCATAATAGCAAAAGACATAGCAAGAGGGAGGACCCGTCCATGGATTTGAAAGGGAGAGATTTTCTGACCCTGCTGGATTATACCCCGCAGGAGATTGCCGGTTTGCTGGACCTGGCTGCGGAGCTCAAGGCCAAGAAGAAGGCCGGCATTGCCCACGATACGCTGCGCGGCAAAAACGTTGCGCTGATTTTTGAAAAGACCTCCACCCGTACCCGCTGCTCCTTTGAGGTGGCGGCCCATGATCTGGGCATGGGCACCACCTACCTGGACCCTACGGGCAGCCAGATCGGCAAGAAGGAGTCCATTGCCGACACCGCCCAGGTGCTCTGCGGCATGTTTGACGGCATCGAGTACCGCGGCTACGGCCAGGAGATTGTGGAGGAACTGGCCCGGTATTCCAGCGTTCCGGTCTGGAATGGCCTGACCAACGAATATCATCCCACCCAGATTCTGGCGGACTTCCTCACCATCCGGGAGCATTTCGGCCCGCTGGCGGGGCTCAAGTTCGTTTACATGGGCGATGCCCGCTATAATATGGGCAATTCCCTCATGATCGGATGCGCCAAGATGGGCCTTGACTTTGTGGCCTGTGCCCCCAAAGCCTACTGGCCCGCACAGGAGCTGGTGGCCCGCTGCAAGGCCATCGCCGCGGAGACCGGCGCGTCGATCACCCTCAGCGAGGACACCGGCGCCGCCGCAGGCGCTGATGTGATCTACACCGATGTGTGGGTCAGCATGGGCGAGCCAGTGGAAGTCTGGGCCGAGCGCATCGAGGCGCTGAGCCCCTACCAGGTCAACGCGGCCCTCATGGCAAAGGCCGGGCCCGATGCCGTTTTTATGCACTGTCTGCCCGCCTTCCATGACCACAAAACCGCCATTGGTAAGGAGATGGGGGAGAAGTTCGGCCGCGACGCCATGGAAGTGACCGATGAGGTCTTTAACGGTCCGCAGTCCATCGTGTTCCAGGAGGCCGAAAACCGGATGCACACCATTAAGGCCGTCATGGCCGCCACGCTGGGCGCGTAAGGATTCCACAGACAACAGCCCCCGGAACCGGCATTCTGCACAGGTTCCGGGGGCTGATTTTATGCGTTTGGTCAAAAATTACCGGTCAAAGGTGGTGCACAGCGTGGTGGACCAGCTTTCGCCGGGGGTCAGGATGGCGGCGCAGGCACGGTCCTCCCACACCAGGGAGCCGTTCTCCTCGCCGGGCAGGCTCTGCCACGGTTCAATGCAGACAAAACGGCAGGGCGTCTTTTTGGCGGACCAGATCAGCACATAGGGGTAGTCCTCAATGTTACACCGCACGGCGCGGCCGGTGTCTTTTTCCACAATGGCCAGCGTCTTGCTGCGCAGATTGACCATGCAGTGGCTGTCGTTGGCAAACAGATCGTCGGTCACCGGGATGGACTTGACGTTGCGGGCCAGATAGTGGTAGTCGGTGCCGCTGAGCAGGCCATTGGGCAGAGCGCTCACGCACAGGGGACTTTCCAGCGCGTCAAAGCGGAACTCGTAGTCGGCGGCGGTGTGGGCATCGTCAAAGGGAATGGCAAACGCCGGATGGTACCCGATGCCGAACCGCAGTTCCGGCTCGGAGGGATTTTCCACTGCCAGGGTGTGGCGCACTGTTTTTCCGTCCAGCGCAAAGGTGGAGCGCAGCACAAAGTCGTAGGGCCACAGCTTGCGGGTCTCCTCGCCGGCGGTCAGCGCAAAGGTCATGGTATCGTCGGTTTTTCCCACCAGCGTGTGCTCCATGTCGCGGGCAAACCCATGCTGGCCCCCGGCATACTCCTGCCCTTTGGCAATCATTTTGCCGCCGGTCAGCTTGCCGGTGTAGGGGAACAGAATGGGGGCATGGCGGCCCCATACGGCGGGGTCCCCGCACCACAGCATCTCGGCACCGGTGGCCTTGTTGACCACGCTCACCGCCTCGGCGCCGTGGGTGTCGGCGGTCAGGCGAAGAAATTCATTTTCAATGGTGTATTGCATAGAAGGCACATCCTTTTTCAAAATCATGGGATTGTATTCAGTATACTGCATTTACCCGCCAAAGAAAACCGGTAAACTGCACAGCCTTTTGGCTGGTTTTTTGGAATGTTGCCCCCGATCGATGAAAAAATATTTTACCATTTGCACAAATTCTGCCGGATGTTTCTGGGAAAAGCGCCAGCTTGCCAAGGGTGACGCGTTCTGTTTATCCTTGAATGATCCGATCATGCGGCAAAATTTCCCCGACAGCATCCGGTCAGGGTTGTGGTGCTCTATGTTGGCGGAAGTGCTGGTGCTGTGCGATACGCGGAATCACCGGGAGATGGCCACGGCCGCCAGGGACCGCTCCAGCCACGCGCTGGCCCCTAAACTGCTGTGAGGGCAGGCGGAATTTTTAATCAGAAAGAAAAAGCCCCGGAACCCCTGGCGGGCCGTTCGGCCCGGCGAAGGTTCCGGGGTGGTGTATGGAAGAGGAACGCTCTAAAGGTCAAAGCATTTCTGGACGTCGCGGTTGAGGCCCAGCACCAGCAAGGTTTCCCCCGCCTCCAGGCGGAGGTCAGGGGAGGGGGAAAGCTCCAGCTTTCCGTCCTTCTTGAGTCCGATGATGGTAATGTGGCAGCGGTTGCGCACATCCAGCCCCCGGATGGTGTGCCCGACCCAGTGGGCCGGCACCGAAACCTCATACATGGCGTGGCTGCTGTCCAGTTCAATGTAGTCCAGCAAGTGGTTGGAACTGTAACGGATGGCGGTCCATTTTGCCATCTGCTTTTCGGGGTAGACCACCTCGTCGGCGCCGTTGCGCAGAAGGAACCGGGCCTGTACGTCCCGCGCCGCCCGGGCCACCACCATTCGGGCGCCCAGCTCCTTGAGAAGCGAGGTAGTTTCCAGCGAACTCTGGAAATCGTTGCCGATGGCCACGATGCAGACGTCGTAGTTGCGCACGCCCAGCGATACCAGAAAAGCGGGGTTGGTGCCGCTGCCCACCAGAGAGTTGGTCACATAGGGCATGACCGCCTTGACGCGGTCCTCCCGGCTGTCCACAGCCATAACCTGGTGCCCCAGCTGATTGAGTTGGATTGCAATATGTCTGCCAAATCGTCCCAGACCAATCAGGAGAATGGATTTCATGGCAAATACCCTTTCCTTCCACCGTTTTTGCCCGCTGCGCGGACCGTCCGCCCCCGCCGGGGAGCATTCTTTTCTGCCGCAGGCGGCAAACCGACGCGGTTCCCGCCGCCTTCTCAATACTTTATCATACGTCAGAACCGGTTAAGAGGGTAAAAGGGTCTTGACTTTTCTGTTAAAAAACCATAAAGATTGTCGCGGCCCATCGAGCCGCCGGAGTCCACTTTTGCATAAAAATTCCGCCGCCCCCGGCGGACCGGGAACGGCGGAACCCTGTGACTCGGTTACAGGCTTTCGATCATTTTGGCCACAATGGCGGTGGCGGTGCGCACATACTCGGTGATGCTGAACTTTTTAACCACCAGCACCTCGTAGCCGCTCTCGTCGGCGTTGTCGCTCATGGCGCGCAGAATCACGCAGGGCACGCCGCAGCGCGCGGCAATCTGGCTCACGGCGGCACCCTCCATCTCCACACAGTCGGGGTGACACTTTTCTTCGATGGCACGCTTGGTTTTGCCGTCGCCCACAAACAGGTCACCGGTGGCAATCTTGCCGGCAATGGCCTTCACACCGCAGGCCTCACAGGCCGCCAGCGCGGCGTCCACCAGCGCGGGGTCCCCGGAATACTCCTTCAGGAAGGGCGCGCTCTGGCAGATCATGTCGTCCTGGGCGTCATGGTAGACCACCGTCCGGCCCACGCAGACATCGCCGATGCCGATTTTGGAGGTCATATTCCCCGCAATGCCCGAGAAGATGATGCGCTCGGCGCCATATCGGGTGATGAGTACCTGAGTGGTGGCGGCCGCATTGGCCTTGCCCATGCCCGCGCAGCAGACCACCACCTGCCTGCCATGCAGTGTGCCGCAGTGGTATTCCACCCCGGCGTAGGTTTCCTTTGTCACACCGTCCAGCTTTGCACACAACTGGTCCACTTCATCGGGCATCGCGCCCATAATGCCAAAAATCATGCAGGTCCTCCTTCTGGATCAGACATTGAACAGGAACTCGATCACATCGCCGTCCTGCACCACATATTCCTTGCCCTCGGTGCGCTGCAGGCCCTTGGCCTTGACGGCGGCATAATCAAAATTGTTCTGCGCCAGCACATCATAGCCGATGACCTGGGCACGGATGAAGCCGCGCTCAAAATCCGAGTGGATCTTGCCTGCGGCCTGGGGTGCTTTGGTGCCCTTTTTGATGGTCCAGGCGCGGCATTCCTTCTTGCCGTCGGTCAGAAAGCTGATGAGCCCCAGCAGCTCATAGCTGGCCTTAATCAGATTGTCCAGTCCCGTGGATTCAATGCCCATCTCGTGGAGGAACGCCAGCTTTTCCTCGGGGGTGGAGTCCGCGATGTCCTCCTCGGTCTTGGCGCAGATGGGAATGGCCTGGGCGTGCTCCTCTTTGGCGCGGGCGGCCACCAGAGGGTAATAGGGGTTGCTGTCCAGCCCGCCCAGCAGGTCGTCCTCGCCCACATTGCAGGCATAGATCACCGGCTTGGCGGAGAGTAGTCCCAGTTCCCGGCGGGTGGCAGCCTGCGCGTCGTCCCCCTCGTCAAAGGCGAAGGTGCGGGCGGGCTTGCCCGCTTCCAGATGGGCGGCCAGCTCGGCCAGCCACGCGGCCTCGGCCGCAGCAGCTTTGTTGCCGGTTTTGGCGGCCTTCTGCTGGCGGCCCAGACGGTTGTTTACCACTTCCAGGTCGGCCAGAATCAGCTCCAGGTCGATGGCCTCAATGTCCCGGATGGGGTCCACGCTCTCGGGCTTGTTCACGTCCTCCACCACATGGATGATGTTGTCGTCGTCAAAGCAGCGCACCACATGTACGATGGCGTCGCATTCCCGGATGTGCCCCAAAAACTTGTTGCCCAGCCCCGCGCCCTGGCTGGCACCCTTGACCAGGCCCGCGATATCCACAAACTCCACAATGGCGGGGGTCTTTTTGTCGGTGTTCCACACCTCGGCCAGCTTGTCCAGCCGCGGGTCCGGCACCGGCACAATGCCGGAGTTTGGCTCGATGGTGCAGAAGGGATAGTTGGCGGCCTGCGCATTCTGGGTGCTGGTCAGCGCATTAAACAAAGTGGACTTGCCCACGTTGGGCAATCCGACGATACCTAATTTCATGGCAAAGCTCCTTTATCAATCACACGATGCTGCATTCTATTATAGCCGCCCGGGAGCCAAGATGCAAGAAATTTCGTCTGCACGGGCGGCAAATCGGCCGGCAGGCAGGCGGAATTTTCCCTCTTGCGAAAAAAAGCCACGGTTTCTTCTTTATTTTTCCACATTTACACTCTATAATATTACCGTACGGAATATAAAAGGAGGCAATCATCATGGCGAACGAGAAAATTCTCGTTGTGGATGACGATAAAAACATCTGCGAACTGTTGCGGCTCTATCTGGTCAAGGAGGGGTTTGCCGTCACGCTGGCCTACGACGGCAATGCTGCGCTGACGGAATTCGACAAGCTTCACCCCGACATGGTCCTGCTGGACGTGATGATGCCCGGCATGGATGGGTGGGAAGTCTGCCGCAAGATCCGTCAGAACAACCAGACCCCCATTATCATGCTCACCGCCAAGGGCGAAACCTATGACAAGGTCCTGGGCCTGGAGCTGGGGGCCGACGACTATATTGTGAAGCCGTTTGACGCAAAGGAAGTCACCGCCCGCATCAAGGCGGTGCTGCGGCGCTGCGGCGGCAAGGAGGAGGACAACAAGGGCGTTTACGACTTTGACAACCTCCATCTGGATATGAACCGCTATGAGCTCAAGGTCAAGGGCAAGGTGGTGGATGCGCCGCCCAAGGAACTGGAGCTGCTGGCCTGCCTGGCGGGCCACCCCAACCGCGTCTATACCCGCGACCAGCTGCTGGACGAGGTGTGGGGCTTTGAGTATTACGGCGACTCCCGCACCATTGATGTACATGTCAAGCGCCTGCGGGAAAAGCTGGAAGGCGCTTCCGATCAGTGGAACCTCAAAACGGTCTGGGGCGTGGGCTATAAGTTCGAGGTCAAAGAATGAGCCGCGCGGGGAAAAAAGCCCGCCGCAAAACCATCAGCAGTGAATTCTTTACCACCATCGCGGTGGTGCTGATCTTTGGCCTGGCCATGATGTGCGGCGTTCAGACCGCCATGTCCACCGCTTACTTTGTGCGGGAGCGTCAGTCGGCCCTCACTGCGGTGCTGGACGGCGCCACGGCGCTGACCCAGCGTTTTGCCGCCCAGGGCTCCATTGTGACGATGCCGCTGAACGATGAGGCGCTGATGGAAAACGCCCGCAGCGGATTTGAACTGTTCAACACCTCCTCCGGCGCGGTGGTATTTGTGGCGGATGCCGGGGGCAATGTGCTGCTTCACACCGGGGCGGAGGATTTTGGGGACGTGAAGGTTCCCGCCGATCTGCTGGCCGAGATGGATTCCGGCAGGGATATCTTTGAGAAGGGCACCTTGGGCGGCATCTATCCCAGGCGGTACTATACGGCAGGACGCCGCATCGATGTGGGCGGTTCGGCCGGGTACCTTTTTGCCGCCACGCCCATGGACGCCCTGGGCGCCTATGTGGGGGATATGCTCAATATGTTCCTGATCTCCGCGCTGGTCATCATCATTGTGTGCAGCGTACTCTGCGTGGTGATGGCGCGGCGCATCACCGAACCCATCGAGCAGATCAGCCAGGCGGCCCGCCAGCTGGGCAGCGGCGACTTCACCGCCCGCGCGCCGGTCACCGGCTGCGAGGAACTGGCGGATTTCGCCACCACCTTCAACAATATGGCGGCCCGCCTGCAAAACATCGACAATTCCCGGGGACAGTTCATGGGCAACATCGCCCATGAGCTGCGCACGCCCATGACCAGCATCAAAGGCTTTATCGACGGTATGCTGGACGGCACCATCCCGGAGAGCGAGTATCGCCACTACCTTGGCATTGTCTCCCAGGAGACGGGTCGTCTGGCGCGGCTGGTGCAGAATATGCTGGACATCACCAAGCTGGAATCCGGCGAGGTAAAAGGCCATCCCCGGCCTTACAATGTGTGGGAGACCATCACCGATGTGGTGCTCTCCGACGAGCAGCGCATCGAGGACGGAAGGATCGATATTCAGGGGTTGGAACCCGGAAAAATGCTGGTCTATGCCGACCCGGATTTTGTGCATCAGGTGGTCTACAATATTGTGGACAACGCCATCAAATTCACACCGGCGGGCGGCGAGATCCGCTTTGACGTTCATCAGGAGGACGCCATGGTCCGTGTGACCATCGAGAACACGGGGGATGGCATCGCCCCTGAGGCGCTTCCCTTTGTCTTTGAGCGCTTTTATAAGGAGGACAGGTCCCGCGGGCTCAACACCCGGGGCAGCGGGCTGGGCCTGCACATCTGCAAGGTGCTCATCACCCTCTCGGGCGGCCAGATCCGGGCCGAGAGCGAGGAAGGCAAATGGTGCCGCTTCACCTTCACGCTGCCCGCAGGGGAGGGCAAATAAAATCAACAAAATGCCCGGAACGGTGCTGTGTGCCGTTCCGGGCATTTTTGATCGGTTATGCGCCGGCCACCGGGGCAAAGAGCGCGGCGGCAAAATAGAGAAAATACAGCCCCAGGCAGACTGCTCCCTGCCAGCGGTACAGTCGCTTTTTGAGCAGCGGCGGCACCAGCAGCACCACCGCCATGGCAATGCACAGCGGCACATCGTACTGCCGGAACTGAGCGCCCACCGGGAGCCGGCGGCGGTACATCAGGCTGGAAACGGGCAGCACCAGCGTCAGGTTAAGGATGGCGCTGTTGAGCATCTGCATGGGCAGCGCGGCGGGCGGATAGATGCGGCACCGCTCGGCAAAGCGCTTCCAGACTGACCCGAAGGGATGGTGGAGCACCTCCGCCAGCAGCGGCAGGCTCAGCCCAAAGGAGATCAGGGTGGCCGCCCACATGGCCTGGATGGTGCCTGTCAGGTTGGCCAGAGCCACCGCGCTGGCCAGCAGCGCGCCCGCTCCGGCGCAGAGCAGCACAATCCCCGCCACGGTGCCTCCCAGGTTGCACAGGCTGCTCTTTATGCTCATGGCGGGGAACATCATGGTCCGGGCGCTGTAACTTTCCGCCTTGTCGGGGGACGGCGCCCCCGCATGGGCGTGCATCAGCTTGAGGTCCTCCCCAAAGACAAAGCGGTACTGGTACACCACGCTCTGCAGCACAAAGATCACAAAGAGCGCCATCAGCAGGCCGGTGCCGGTGTAGCTCAGGGTGCCGTCCCGCACAAAGAAGACAACAACCCCGCAGGCGGCCAGCAGCAGCGCACATTTGCGGCAGAACTCCCCCCGGTCCACCACCACATCCTGCCGCAGCAGGCACAGCGCAAACACAAGCCCCAGGTCCGTCACCGCGCCGGCCAGCGCGGTGCCCACGGCCAGTGCCGTCACCGACAGACCCGCCGCCAGGAAAGCCAGCATCAGCTGGGGCAGCGCGGCGCACATGGCAACCACCGTTCCGCCGACCACCCACAGGGGCAGCCCGCACAGCGCGCAGCACCAGGTGGCGCAGCGCGAAGCCAGCCTGCTGCCGACCCCCGTCAGCACCAGGCCCGCAGCATATAGCAGCAGGGCGAACAATAAAATCTTCATGACGCTCTTTGAACAAAAAGGCAGTGCCTTTGGGGGGCACTGCCGGGAAATTTCAACTTAATACGCGATGCCCCAGACCACCATGCTCCTGGCGGGCCTGCCGCACACCGGGCAGATGTCGGACAGATGCTCCTGCTCAAAGGGCATACAGCGGCTGGAAAGCCCCGCCTGCTCCTTCATGGCCTCCTCACAGGCCACATCGCCGCACCACATGGTCTTGATAAAGCCGGTCTTTTCCGCCACGATGGACTTGACCTCGTCCATTGTGGTGGCGGTGTAGGTGCGGCTCTCGCGGTTGGCAAGGGCGCGGTCGTACAGGTCTTTGGCCAGCGCGTCCAGCTGGGCAGGAATCACGGCGGGCAGTTCGTCCAGGCTGACAAACTGCTTTTCGCGGGTGTCACGCCGCACCAGCACGCACTGATTTTTTTCCAGATCACGGGGGCCGACTTCAATGCGCAGCGGCACTCCCTTCATCTCCCACTGGGCAAACTTCCAGCCGGGCTGCTTGTCGGAATCATCCAGCTTGACGCGGGCGACCTTGCCCAGGGACTGGGCCAGTTCACGGCACTTTTCCATCACGCCGGGCTTGTGGGCGGCCACCGGGACGATGACCACCTGGATGGGCGCAATGGCGGGGGGCAGAATCAGGCCGTCGTCATCGCCGTGGGCCATGATGATGGCGCCGATCATCCGGGTGGAGGTGCCCCAGCTGGTCTGGAAGGGATACTGGAGGGTATTGTCCCGCCCGGTGAAGGTCACGTTGTAAGCGCGGGAGAACTTGTCGCCAAAGTAATGGCTGGTGCCGCTCTGCAGCGCCTTGCCGTCCTTCATCATGGCCTCAATGGTGTAGGTGGCCTCGGCGCCGGCAAACTTTTCCTTGTCGGTCTTGCGGCCCTTGATGACGGGAATGTTCAGCTCCTGCTCAAAGAAATCCGCGTAGCAGTTCAGCTGCTGGGCGGTTTCGGCCTGGGCCTCCTCGGCGGTCTCGTGGATGGTGTGGCCTTCCTGCCACCAGAACTCGCGGCTGCGAAGGAAGGGACGGGTGGTTTTCTCCCACCGCACCACGCTGCACCACTGGTTGTACTTCATGGGCAGCTCGCGGTAGGAATGAAGCACGCGGCTCCAGTGGTCACAGAACATGGTTTCGCTGGTGGGGCGGATGGCCATGCGCTCTTCCAGCGGCTCGCTGCCGCCGGCGGTGACCCAGGCCACCTCGGGGGCAAAGCCGTTGACCAGCTCGCCCTCCTTTTTGAGCAGGCTCTCAGGGATGAGCAGCGGCATTGCCACATTCTCATGGCCGGTGGCCTTGAAGCGGGCGTCCATCAGCTTCTGGATGTTTTCCCAGATGGCCTGGCCGTAGGGGCGCAGGATGATAAAGCCCTTGACGCTGGAATACTCCACCAGCTCCGCCTTGGTGCAGATGTCGGTATACCACTGCGCAAAGTCCACTTCCTGCGCGGTGATGGCCTCCACCATTTTTTTCTTGTCGTTTGCCATGTTGCTGTTCCTCTAACTTTCTCTTACTTCAAAAATCCGGCGGGATCACAGATGCTCTTCCACATAGCTGACCACGTCGCCCACGGTGTGGAAATTCTCGATTTCCTCATCGGGGATCTCCACGCCAAATTCATCGGACAGGGTGGTAATCATGTCAATGACGTCCAGGCTGTCGGCCCCGAAATCATTGATGATGTCACTTTCGGGGGTGATCTTGTCGGTCTCAATGTCCAGCTGGTCTGCCAGGTAGTCGCGAATGCGGTCAAAAACTTCGGAATCCATAGCACGGTTCTCCTTCACTGATGATTCTTATTAAAAAAATGAAAGACGAAAAAATGGTATCAGTATTTTTATATCGTATCTGTGGGGCCTTGTCAAGTATGCGGCAACTTTTTTTGGCCGTGGGTTGTACCGCACGCCAAAACGCGATATGATAAGAATAGAACCATTACAAGGGGGTAAGGGAAAATGGATCTTCACTTCACAAAAATGCACGGCTGCGGCAACGATTATATTTATCTGGACTGCCGCGAAACCGGTTTGCCGGAGCAGGTGGGGGAATGGAGCAGGGAACTGTCCCGCCGTCACTTTTCGGTGGGCGCGGACGGCATCATCTGCATCTGCCCGCCCATGCTGGCTGACGCGGACGCCACCATGCGGATGTTCAACGCGGACGGCAGCGAGGGGAAAATGTGCGGCAACGGCGTTCGCTGCGTGGCGCAGTATCTCTACACCCACGGCGTGCCCCGGGATACCATCGAAATTGATACCCGCTTCGCCGGCCGCAAGACGCTGCGCCGCAAGGGGGAGGGGATCTGGCAGGCCGATATGGGCTGCTTTTCCGCCATGGCGGAGGCACTGCCCGCAGTGGGCCTGGGCCCCGGCCCGCTGGACTGGGTGACGCTGGTGGCGGCGGGGAAAAACTGGGATGCCTCCTGCGTCAGTATGGGCAATCCCCACTGCGTCATTCCCTGGCCGGAGCGGGAAACACTGCCCACCGGCCCGGCCCTGGCCGCCATCGGCCCCGAATTTGAGCATCACCCCGCCTTCCCGGAGGGGGTCAACACCGAGTTTGTCTTTGTGGAAAATCCCACCTCCCTCATCATGCGGGTGTGGGAGCGGGGCAGCGGCGAGACGCTGGCCTGCGGCACCGGCGCCTGCGCCACCGTGGCGGCCATGGCGCTGCGGGGCGTCTGCCCCCGGGATGTGCCGGTGGATGTGGCACTTTTGGGGGGCACCCTCTCCATCACGGTGCGCAGCGACGGCGAGGTTCTCATGACCGGCCCGGCGCAGGTGGCCTTTACAGGGACTGTTCAGGTTTAAAGTGCTGAATTTTCTGTTGAATCCTCCGGGATTTTGTGCTAAGATACTAAGGATAGAGGATGAATACAGGGGGAAATCCATGAAGCTCAACAAACATTATTCCGAACTGAACGAGAGCTATCTCTTCAGCACCATCGCCCACAAGGTCTCCGCCTACCAGGCCGCCCACCCGGACAGGGACATCATCCGTCTGGGCATCGGCGACGTGACGCTGCCGCTGGCCCGCTCGGTGGTGGACGCCATGCACGCTGCGGTGGAGGAACAGGGCCATAAGGAAACCTTCCACGGCTATATTCCCAGTGAGCAGGGCTATGAGTTCCTGCGGGAGGCCATCCGCAAGTATTACGCATCCCATGGTGTTGCGCTGGATCTGAGCGAAATCTTTATTTCGGACGGCGCCAAGAGCGATCTGGGCAATCTGCTGGATCTCTTTGATGTGGACAACACCGTGCTGGTGCCCGATCCGGTCTATCCCGTCTATGTGGATGACAACGTGATGGCGGGCCGCAAAATTCTGTATATGGCCGCCAACGCGCAGAACAATTTCCTGCCCATGCCGGACGATTCGGTTCACGCGGACCTGGTTTATCTGTGCAGCCCCAACAACCCCACCGGCGCCGCCTACACGGTGGAACAGCTGAAGGAGTGGGTGCGCTGGGCCAAAGCCAACGATGCGCTGATCCTGTTTGACGCCGCCTATGAGTGCTTTGTCACCGAGCCGGGCCTGGCCCGCTCCATCTATGAGGTGGAGGGCGCGAAGGAGTGCGCGGTGGAGGTTTGCAGCTTCTCCAAAATTGCGGGCTTTACCGGAACCCGCTGCGGTTATACCATCGTGCCCCAGGCCATCCTCAGCGATGGCCAGAGCCTGAACAAGATGTGGCTGCGCCGCCAGACCACCAAGTTCAACGGCGTTGCCTATGTGGTGCAGCGCGGCGCCGAGGCGGTCTTCTCCGAGGAGGGCATGAAGGAAATCCAGCAGAATCTGGACTACTACCGCGCCAACGCCGCCGTCATCGCGGCAGCGCTGGACGAGGCGGGCGTGTGGTACTGCGGCGGCAAGAACAGCCCCTATCTGTGGATGCGCTGCCCCAACGGCATGGGCAGCTGGGACTTCTTTGACTGGCTGCTGGAGACCGCCAATGTGGTGGGAACCCCCGGCGAGGGCTTTGGCCCCTGCGGCGCGGGATATTTCCGGCTGACCGCCTTCGGCGATGCCGAAAAGACCCGGGAGGCCGCCGCGCGCATTGTGGCCGCGCTGAAAACTCTGTAATTTTTCAAAACCTGAGATGATGCGTTTCTTTTAAGGAGGGATTCTCATGCAGCCCAGCGAAGAGATCATGCAGTTCCTGAAGGACAACCCCACCTTTTACTTAGCCACCGTGGACGGCTATCTGCCCCGGGTGCGCCCCATCGGCTTTGCTATGTGGTACAAGGACCACCTGTGCATTGGCATCGGCAAGCATAAGGCGGCGTACAAGCAGCTGCTGGACAACACCAACCTGGAAATCTGCGCCTGCAACGATAAGGGCGAGTGGCTGCGCATTCAGGGCACAGCCAACTTTGACAATACGCCGGAGGCCCAGGCCGCCGCTTTCCAGGCCATGCCCCAGCTCCAGGACCTCTATAGTGAGGAGACCGGCCATAAACTGGGGATTGTCTATCTGGATCACATTTCCGCCAAACTGTTCTCCATGTCCGGCACCGTGCGGGACCTGCTGAACTACTGATCCCCAATCCAGCCAAAGCCGCCGTCCGGGGGGCGTTCCCGGGCGGCATTTTTGTCGAAAAAAACCGGCCCGCAGCGTGCAATTTGCGCTGCGGGCCTTGTTTTTGTCCTCGACTATGTCACGTTTGGAATTTCTTCGGTTCCTTCTTTGGAAGGAAGGAACACCTGTTCTTCCCCGGCCTCGCTCACCCTTCCTGCCGCACTGTCAGCAGCATCCCGTCCTTGTCCCAGCCGAAGTCGGCGGCGGAATATCCCCGCTCCAGATGGCGGGGCAGAGCCGGATCGTTCAGATGCAGGCGGCGGGCGGGCAGATCCCGGCGCGGATGGGTGTGGGCCGCAAAGACCAGCATCCGACCGGCGTCCACCGGAATGAGCGCCCGCAGGGTCAGCCCGGCGGCCAGATACTGGGCGCAGAGCTCCTCACTCTCCTCGCCCGGCTCATAGGGAAGGACGGCCCAGATGTGATAGCTCGCACACCGCTGCTTGGCCCAGCCCAGCGCCATGCGCAGGAACCGCCGCACCGGAAGATACTCCGGCGTGTGGCACAGCGGTGTAAGTACGGTCCCCTGCCCGTCGGCGCCGCAGCCCGCAGCCCGCAGGCTCAGCGCCAGGCGGCTCAGGCCGAACATGGGCAAGAGCGCGGCGGCGGCCTGCAAATCACTGCCGCCCGCATAGTCCCCCAGCACCGCACCCTGCCGCAGCAGTGCCGGCAGCTCATGGGTCCAGGGCAGTCCCTGACTGCCCGCCAGACGGTAAATGGCGGCTTCATCTCCGGTGTTTAACACCTGAGCGTCAAAAATTTCGGTTCTCGTTTCAGTGCTCAGCAACAATTGTTTTACCCCCAGTGCACATCGCCCGCGCCGGACAAAACCCAGGCGCGGGCGGATCAAATTCTGCACTTGTATTGTATGCGGAGCGATGGCGTGGAAATGCGCGAAAACCGACGGCGGAACCCCGCCAATCAAAATTTTTCTTACCCGTGCAGCGCGCTGCGCAGTTGGGCCAGCAGCTCGGACTGATACTCCGGGCTGAAGGTTCCGTGGAGCAGCTTGGGCAGGGCTTCCTCCTGGAGGCGCCGCCAGCTTTCGGCCTCGCGGCCCGGCAGGATGGGCACAAAGGAAACCCCGTTGGCTGCGGCGGCCTGGGCGTCCCCCATGGCGTCGCCCACCATCAGCACCTTGCGGCTCTCATACCCGCAGGCCAGCATGGAGGCGATGGAGTTGGCCTTGCTGCCCACCTCCTGCCCAAAAATCACGTCGGCATGGCGGGCCAGTCCGTAGCGGGTCCATTCGCTCTCGATGGCGCTCTCATTGGCGGACGACACCACCGCCACATCGGCGATGGCATGGAGCTGAAGCAGACTGTCCTCGACGCCCGGGAAGGGCTTAAAGGTGGGCTCCAGCGCCTGAAGGCGGCGGTTGCACGCATTGTTCCACTCCTGCAACTTGCGCAGCGCCAGGCTGCCGGACCGCAGCACCTCCTGCTGCAAGGTCGCGGTGGAAAGCTCCGACGCGGTGGCTACCCAGGAGGTGATGTCCTCGCTGCCCGGCAGATCGATGCCCCGGTTTTTCAGCCGGTCAAAGATCAGCACCACGCTCTCAAACCGGGAAATGCCCCGGGTGATGCTGTTCAGATTGATTTCCTCCCAGGCGGAGGTGATATATGGCCCGTAGGCTTCCAGCCCGAACACCCGGATCAGCTCGGGACAGAACACCGTGCAGTGCTTGATGCGCACTGTGTCCATCACACAGCCGTCGGAATCCAGGCAGACCAGAAAATCTCTCTTGCGGGAAAACTCGCTCAAAGCATTTGACATTGGAATGACCCCCTCTATGGAAAGTCCTGACGGAGCCGTAGACTTTCCCTTCCTTTATCATACCAGAAACTCACAAAAATGCGCAAGAGGTTTTGTTGAATTTTAATAAAAATAAAGGATGTTTTTGGTAAAAAGATTATTTTTCTTCCCGCAGCGCCTCCCCGATGGGCAGGTTGAGCACCAGAGACGCCATGGAATCGGCGGGGGTGGGCTGTTTGTTGATGACCACCAGATCACTGCCCCGGAAGTACCGCAGCAGCCCCGCGGCCGGGTAGACCGCCAGACTGGTTCCGCCCACAATGAGCAGATCGGCGGCATGGATGGCCTGAATGGCGCCGTCCAGCGTGGCCTCATCCAGACCTTCCTCATACAGCACCACATCGGGCTTGACGATGGCGCCGCAGTCGGTGCAGCGGGGAATGCCGTCGCCGGATTTGCCGGCCTCCTCGATAAAGCTGACAGGGTAGAATTTTCCGCACCGGGTGCAGAAGTTGCGCAGCGTGGACCCGTGCAGCTCAAACACATTGCGGCTGCCTGCCGCCTGATGCAGTCCGTCAATGTTCTGGGTCACAACCGCCCGCACCTTGCCCTGCTGCTCCAGTTTGGCCAGCCGCAGATGGGCGGCGTTGGGCCTGGCCCCGTGGACAATGAGCTTCTGGCGGTAAAAATCAAAGAACTCCGCCGTGTGGCTTTCATAGAAGCTGTGGGAGAGCATGGTTTCGGGCGGATACTTGAATTTCTGATGGTACAGCCCATCCACGGAGCGAAAGTCCGGGATGCCGCTCTCGGTGGAGACGCCTGCCCCGCCGAAAAAGACGATGTTCTTGTGGGATTGCAGCATTTTTTCCAGTTCCGGTACCATGGTTTTGCTCCTTTCGTTTTTTGCATGAATGGTTTATACTATCACTATACATCGTTTTCACCCAAAAAGAAAGGGGATCACAGGATGCGAACCGTGACCAAACAGGAAATTTTGTCCCTGCTGCCCCGCCGCCGGGCGGACGCCAACAAGGGCGAGTTCGGTACAGTGGCCGCTGTGGCAGGCAGTATGGCCTATCGGGGCGCAGCGGCCCTCTGCGTGGAGGCGGCGCTGCGCAGCGGCGCGGGGCTGGTGTGTCTGGCCAGCGTAGAGCCGGTGGTGCAGCTCACCCTGTCCCGCACCCCCGAATGCTGTGCGCTGCCCTGCCGCACCGACGGGGACGGCGGTATCCTGGCTGCCGATGCCGCCGCCGTGCGCCAGCGGTTTACCGAGCGCCCCGCTGTGCTGCTGGCGGGACCCGGCCTTGGCCCCAGCGCGGGCCGGGTACTCAATGCCCTGCTGGGAGCGGGCGCCCCCTGGAAGGCCGCCGTGCTGGATGCCGATGCCCTCAACGCCCTGGCGGCGGGGGACCTGGGGGATTTTCCGCTGCTGCCCGCCGCGACGGTGCTCACACCCCACCCCGGCGAGGCCGCCCGCCTGCTGCACACCTCGGTGCGGGAGGTGCAGGCGGACCGGGAGAGCGCTGTGCGCCAGCTGGCGGATTTTTACGGTTGCGTGGCGGTGCTCAAGGGTGCGGGAACCCTCATTGCCGCGCCGGGGCAGGGGGATGAAATTCTGCGCAATCCCACCGGCAACCCCGGCCTGGCCCGGGGCGGCAGCGGCGATGTGCTGGCCGGCATGGTGGCGGCCCTGCTCGCCCAGGGCATGAAGCCGAAGGACGCCGCCGCCTGCGCGGTGTGGCTCCACGGCGCCGCCGCCGACCGCTGCGCCGCCCGCACCAGCCCCATGACCATGCTGCCCCACGATATTTTGAACGATCTGCCGGAGGTTTTGCGGGGCTAAGAGAAAAACGCTTGCATTTTCCCGCAAAAGCGTCTATACTGGGTCACGCGGCCCGTGCCGCAAATATGCGCTGTACCTCGAAGAGAGGACGGCAGCAGGAGGAAATTGAATATGAAAAATTCCCGTAGCAACATCCGTTGGCTGACCCAGCTGGCTTTGCTGGTGGCAATCATGCTGGTCATGTCCTACACCCCGCTGGGCTATCTGCCCCTTGGCCCGCTCAATTGCAGCCTGCTCTCCATTCCGGTGGCCATCGGCGCAATGACGATGGGCCCCTCCGCCGGCGCCATCCTGGGCGGCGTCTTTGGCGTGACCAGCTTTATGAACGCGGTGGAGGGCAAGAGCACTCTGGGCGCGGCCCTCTTTGCGGCTAGCCCCATCGGCTACTTTGTGACCGCCGTGATCGGCCGTATCCTGATGGGCTGGCTGTGCGCGCTGGTGTTCCAGGCGGCCCGGAAGCTGCTGCCCGGCAAGGAGAAAACCACCTGTGCCATCGGCGGCTTCGCGGCGCCCTTCCTGAACACCGTGTTCTATATGGGCTTTATGGTGATGCTGTTCTATCGCACGGACTACATTCAGAGCCTTGTGGCCGCCAAGGGTGCGACCAACCCCTTCATGTTCATTGTGCTGATGGTTGGCGTGCAGGGCACCCTGGAGTGGATTCTTGGCTGCGTCATCAGCGGAGCCGTCACCGTTCCGCTGCGCAAGTTCCTGAAAAAGTCAAACGCATAAACCGATCAAAAAGGCCGTTCCCGGTTGGGGAACGGCCCTTTTTATTTCAGAATGGTTCCGCCGCCCAGCACGGCATCCCCGCGGTAAAGCACCACCGCCTGACCCGGCGCAATGGCTTTCTGCGGTGTGTCAAAGAGGACCCGCACCGTGCCGTCCTGCTGCGGCAGGGCGGTGGCTGACCGCTCGGGCTGATGGTACCGGGTGCGGGCGTTGCAGCGCAGTGCCTGCCCCGGGGCGGGCGGCTGGGCGATCCAGTTCCAGTCCCCCGCCAGCAGCGAGGAACGGTACAGCTCTGCTTCCGGCCCCAGCGTTACCGTGTTTGCGGTCATGTCCTTGCCGGTGACAAAAAGCCGGGTGGGGGCGCTGACCCCCAGACCCTTGCGCTGGCCGATGGTGTACCGTGCGGCGCCCCGGTGACGTCCCAGCACATGGCCGTCCCGGTCCACAAAGTCGCCGGGGGGCAGGGGAGCACCGGTTTGCCGCTCCAGGAACGCTCCGCAGTCGCCGTCCGGCACAAAGCAGATGTCCTGGCTGTCCTGCTTGCGGGCGTTGCACAGCCCGCGCTGTTCCGCGATGGCCCGCACGGTGTCCTTGTGCATTTCGCCCAGCGGGAACAGCGTGTGGGCCAGCTGATCCTGGGTCAGGGCATACAGCACATAGCTCTGGTCCTTGTTGGGATCGTCTGTCTTGCACAGCCCCCAGCGACCGTCGGCATCCCGGACCTTGCGCACATAATGACCGGTGGCAATCGCGTCGCAACCCAGCTCCCGGGCGCGGCGCAGCAGCAGGTCAAATTTCAGATACCGGTTGCAGTCAATGCAGGGGTTGGGCGTGCCGCCGCTTTGGTAGACCCGCACAAATTTGTCGATTACTTTTTGGTGAAAATCCTCGGTGAAGTTGAGGACATAAAAGGGAATGCCCAGTGTATCGGCCACCGCCCGGGCGTCCTCCACGTCGTCCAGGCTGCAGCAGGTGTGGCCGCGGGGAATGCCCGCCGCCGTGTTCTCAAAAAGCCGCATGGTCACCCCGATGCACGCATATCCCTGCTCCTGCAAAAGGCAGGCGGCCACGCTGGAATCCACCCCGCCGCTCATGGCGACCAGAACTTTTCCGGCCATGGTCAGTCGGCGTTGGGGCTGGCCTTCATGGCCGCCAGGGTGCGGTCAAACAGGGTGTCCAGGTCCCATCCCAGCAGCTCCGCCCCGTTGGCAATGACCTCACGGGAGCAGCCCGCCGCAAACTTTTTGTTTTTGAATTTCTTTTTCAGGCTCTTGAGCTCCAGATCCTGCACGCTTTTGGAGGGCAGCATGATGGCCGCCGCGCCGATCAGGCCGGTCAGTTCATCGGCGGCGTAGAGCACCTTTTCCATCTCATGCTCCGGCTTGATGTCCACCGTCAGGTTCCATCCGTGGCTGGCGGTGGCGTGGATGATGGATTCGTCCAGCCCCTTCTCCCGCATCAGCGCCTGCTCTTTCACGCAGTGCTGTTCCGGCCACTGTTCAAAATCCAGATCGTGGAGAATGCCTACGGTCTGCCAGAAATCCGCCTCGCCGCCGTATCCCAGCTCGTTGGCATACCAGCGCATCACGTCGCCCACAATGCGGGCATGTTTGCGGTGAAACTCACCTTCGTTGTATTCGCAGACCAGTTCATAGGCCTGTTCCGGGGTTGGAATCATGGTTGTTCGCTCCTTTGTTTGAACTTCCCGCCTATTATACCAAAAACTGCCCTCTGCACAGGGCAAAGGGCAGAACAGAAGAGAAAAGAGATTGTTGAATTAGTCCGCAAACAGCGGGGTGCTCAGGTAACGGTCGCCGGTATCGGGCAGCAGTACCACGATGGTCTTGCCCTTGTTTTCGGGCCGCTTTGCCAGCTGAATGCCGGCCCAGACCGCCGCGCCGGAGGAAATGCCCACCAGCACGCCCTCGGACTGGCCCACCTTCTTGCCGGTGGCAAAAGCGTCGTCGTTCTCCACGGGGATGATCTCGTCGTAGATCTTGGTGTTCAGCACATCAGGCACAAAGCCGGCGCCGATGCCCTGAATCTTGTGGGCGCCCGCCTTGCCCTGGCTCAGCACCGGGCTGGACGCCGGCTCCACGGCCACCACTTTGACGGCGGGATTCTGTTCCTTCAGATAGGTGCCCACACCGGTGACGGTGCCGCCGGTGCCCACGCCTGCCACAAAGTAGTCCACCTGGCCGTCGGTGTCCTGCCAGATTTCGGGGCCGGTGGTCTGGTAATGGGCCTTGGGGTTGGCCGGGTTGACAAACTGGCCCGCCACAAAGGAGTTGGGAATCTCTTTTGCCAGCTCGTCGGCCCTGGCAATGGCGCCCTTCATGCCCTTGGCGCCCTCGGTGAGCACCAGCTCGGCGCCGTAGGCTTTCATCAGCTGGCGGCGCTCCACGCTCATGGTCTCCGGCATGACGATGATGATGCGGTAGCCCCGGGCGGCGGCCACGCTGGCCAGACCGATGCCGGTGTTGCCCGAGGTGGGCTCAATGATGGTGGTGTCCTTGTTCAGCTTGCCCTGGGCTTCGGCATCGTCCAGCATGGCCTTGGCAATGCGGTCCTTCACCGAACCGGCGGGGTTAAAGTATTCCAGCTTGGCCAGCAGCCGGGCTTCCAGCCCCTCGGCGGCCTCAATGTGGGTGAGCTCCAGCAGCGGAGTATGACCAATCAGCTGGTCGGCGGAAGTATAAATCTTGCTCATGGAAAAAATCCCCTCTCAAAATTTTTGATTATGATGAAAAATGATGGCTGCCCTTTGTGCGCAGGGAGCCGGAACGTCGGTTCAGTTCTGACATCGTCTCATACTTATTACCAACCTCTCATGTGGGTTTATAGGGATTATACTGCCCCATCCTGAATTTGTCAAGAGCAAAAATTAAAAAAATCCCTTGAACTTCCCACTTACCTTGTTATATAATAGGTTAAAAAATCGGAGGGAAGAGCCCATGATGGTTTCAACAAAAGGCCGCTATGCGCTGCGGGTGATGATTGATTTGGCAGAGCATCAGGCGGAAGGATATATCCCGCTCAAGGAAATCGCCGCGCGGCAGGAGATCAGCGAAAAATATCTGGAGAGCATTTTGAAAGCTCTGGTGCAGAAGCACTTTCTGGAGGGCCTGCGCGGCAAGGGCGGCGGCTACAAGCTCACCCGGCCGCCGGAGCAGTACACGGTGGGCAGCATTCTGCGTCTGACCGAGGGGAGCCTGGCCACGGTGGCCTGCCTGGAGGAGGGGGCTCCCGCCTGCCCCCGCATGGCGGAATGCCGCACCTATCCGCTGTGGAGCAAGCTGGACCGCATGGTGGCGGAGTATCTGGACGGCGTGACGGTGGCGGATCTGATGGCCAAACCGGAACAGGGCAATGAATATGTGATTTAAGGCCGGCGGGTTCCGGCTCCTTTGCGCGGTCTGCGGGCTGCGCTTTTCTTTTGCAAAAAAACGAGAAAAGGGGTTGACAGTCGGAGAAAACAGAGGTATAATCCACACATACCAAGCAGTTAAGTATGTTTAAAGCGCGAAAGCAAATGAGGGAGGGTGGACAGAATGAAGACAATCTGGAATACCGTTCTGCGCGCCAATTTCCGCTGTGGGCGAATGCACCGCACCCGGGCCGTTCATCAGGCCGGGGCGTTTTCGGCACCGCTGTGGGGCCGAATGTGACCCCCGGATGTTGCTGTGAATCTCTGCCCGGGACCGTTGCCAAAGCTGTCCCGGGCATTTCTTTTGTCTTTCCACAAAGGCGCCCACGCAGGGGATGCGCCAAAAAGAAACGATGAATTGTGAGGAAACGATCATGTCTGAACATAAACTGCATTTTGAAACCCTTCAGCTTCATGTTGGCCAGGAGCAGGCCGACCCCGCCACCGGCGCCCGCGCGGTGCCCATCTATCAGACTACTTCCTATGTGTTCAATAACTCCGCCCATGCGGCGGCCCGGTTTGGCCTGACCGATGCCGGCAACATTTATGGCCGTCTGACCAACCCCACCGAGGATGTGTTGGAGCAGCGTCTGGCGGCGCTGGAAGGCGGCGTGGCGGCGCTGGCGGTGGCCTCCGGCGCGGCGGCCATCAGCTACACCCTCCAGGCCCTTGCCCAGAACGGCGGTCACATTGTGGCGCAAAAGACCATCTACGGCGGCTCCTACAACCTGCTGGAGCACACGCTGCCCAACTTTGGCATTACCACCACCTTTGTGGACGCCCATGACCTGGCCCAGGTGGAAAACGCCATCCAGCCCAACACCCGCGCGGTGTATCTGGAGACGCTGGGCAATCCCAACTCCGACATTCCCGATCTGGATGCCATCGCGGCCATCGCCCACCGCCATGGCCTGCCGCTGGTGGTGGATAACACCTTCGGCACACCCTACCTGATCCGTCCCCTGGAGCATGGGGCCGATCTCGTGGTCCATTCCGCCACCAAGTTCATCGGCGGCCACGGCACCACACTGGGCGGCATCATTGTGGACGGCGGCAGCTTTGACTGGGCGGCTTCCGGCAACTATCCCGCCATCGCCGCGCCCAATCCCAGCTACCACGGCGTCAGCTTTGTGCAGGCGGCGGGCCCGGCGGCCTTTGCCACCTATGTGCGCGCCATTCTGCTGCGGGATACCGGCGCCTGCATCAGCCCCTTCAACGCCTTTTTGCTTCTTCAGGGGGTCGAAACCCTCTCGCTGCGCCTGGACCGCCATGTGGAGAACACCAAAAAGATTGTGGACTACCTTGCCCATCACCCCAAGGTGGCAAAGGTCAACCATCCCAGCCTGCCGGACCACCCCGACCATGCGCTGTATGAGAAATATTTCCCCAACGGCGGCGCGTCCATCTTTACCTTTGAGATCCGGGGCGGCGTGAAGGAGGCCCACGCCTTCATTGACCATCTGAAGATTTTCAGCCTGCTGGCCAACGTGGCGGACGTCAAAAGTCTGGTCATTCACCCCGCCACCACCACCCATAGTCAGCTCAGCGAGGAGGAACTGGCGGCGGTGGGCATCACCCCAAGCACCATCCGCCTCTCCATCGGCACCGAGCACGCCCAGGACCTCATCGACGATCTGGAACAGGCCTTTGCCTGGGTGGACTGAGACTGCCGGGATTTTCTGAAATAAAAAAGGCTTCTGCCGCGTGCAGAAGCCTTTTTGTATGGCCGGATTTACATCAGCGGCCCGAACAGCCGCAGAATGCAGTTGAGGCCGCGCACATACCGTTCCCGCTTGCCGGCGTACTGGCCGGTGACTTCGGTGCAGAGGGGGAACAGCTCCTCAAAATCCCGGCGCACCTGGGCCACCGCGTCACAGCTGCTGAACCAGCATCCGCTCTCGAAATGGAGATACAAACTGCGGTAATCCATGTTGATGGTGCCGCAGGTGGCAACCTCGTCGTCCGCCACAAACTGTTTGGCGTGGACAAAGCCTGGTGTATACTCAAAAATACGCACCCCGGCGGTGGCCAGGTCGGCGTAATAGCTGCGGGTCACCCGGAACACCGTCTTTTTGTCGGGAATGCCCGGCGTGATGATGCGCACATCCACACCCCGGCGGGCGGCCAGTGTCAGCTCCCGCTGCATCTCGTCGTCAATGATGAGGTAGGGCGTTGTGATGTAGACATACCGCTTTGCGTTTTTGAGAATGTTCAGATAGACATCCTCACCGGTGGCAATGGTATCCAGCGGGCTGTCCGCGTAGGGGATCACATATCCGCCGGCGCCCTGCGGCACGGCGGCGGGAACCAGGAAGGGGGTGGGGTCCTCCTGCACTTTCTGGGTGGCGTTCCACATTTCCAAAAAGATGACGGTCAGGCTGCGCACTGCGCTGCCCTCCAGCCGCAGGCCGCTGTCCTTCCACTGGCCATAGGGGTGGGTGAGATTGAAGTACTCGTCCGCCAGATTATATCCGCCGGTAAATCCCACCTGGCCGTCCACCACGGTGATCTTGCGGTGGTCACGGTTGTTCATAAAGACGTTGAGCACCGGCACCAGCGGGTTGAAAACCCGGCACTGAATGCCTTGTGCCTGCAAACGGCGGGCAAAGGGCTTGCTGATAAACCCAATGCTGCCCATGTCGTCGTAAAAGACCCGCACATCCACGCCGGCGGCGGCTTTCTCGGCCAGGATTTCCTCCAGCCCGCGCCACGCGGTGGAATCCTCGATGGCGTGGTATTCCATAAAGATAAAGTGCTCCGCCTTTCGCAGCTCGGCTTTCTGGGCCTCCAGCGCCTCGTTGGTGTCGCCATAGAAAGTCACCCTGGTGTCGCCGTAGACGGGGAACCCGGCGGTGTTGCGCAGGTAGTGGGCCTGGTTGCCAAGGCCGGGGTTTTCCGCGTCCAGCCTGGCGGCGGTGGCTTCGTCCTGGGGCAGGTAACGGGGCATCTGCTGGTCAATGCGTCCAAAGCGGCGGCGCATCACAGCGTTGCTGGATTCCTTGCCGAACATCAGGAAGAGGCACAGGCCCAGAATGGGCATGAACTGGATCAGCACAATCCAGGACAGCTTGTAGGCGGCGTTGATCTTGTTGCCGCAGATGTGCAGCACCACCAGAAAGCTCAGCACGCTGGTGGCCAGCGAGATATAAGCGTAATATTGGTTCAGCCGCATGACCAGCAAAACGATCCAGAATACCTGCAGCAGCACACTGATGGCCACAAGCACGGCACGGCCCACGCTGTTTTTGATGGTTTGACGGCTCTCCTCCGTCTTCCCGGGCATACAATCACTTCCTTTTGAATTTTACTGCCATGGTATCACGGTTTGCAACATTTGTAAAGAACGGGCCCCGGAAAACCGCCCGGTTCCGGCACCATGTTGCGCCGCACGGCATAGGCTGTCTCAGGAGGTGTTATTATGCCAAACGGAACCTTACAGATCTATGCCTCGGTGGCCGGGGCCGCCGCGCCGCTGGCCGGCGTGACGGTTGTGGTCCTGGACGAGAGCGGCGTCCAGCTGGCCCGCCTGAACACCGATGACGCTGGCGCGGCGGGGGAGCTCTCGCTGCCCGCGCCCGATAAGAGCTACAGTCTGGACGAGTCAAACAGCACCGTCCGGCCCTACTCCGTTTACACGCTGCGGGCCTTCCTGACCGGGTGGCAGACGGTGGAGCTGGAAGGCGTGCAGCTCTTTGACGGCCAGCAGACGGTGGCGCGGCTGGATTTCCTGCCCGCCGACGAGGCGGTGGCCCAGTCCGATGAGCCCGTCATCATCCCGGAACATCCGCTTTTTGCGGGCGGAGGCGGCAGCGGTCCCGCCCCGGCGGAGGACTGCCCCGGCATTTCGCCCCTGGTCCTCACCGAGGTGGTGGTGCCCAAAAAGATCACGGTGCATCTGGCCCGCCCCGCCGTCAGCGCCAGCAATGTGTCGGTCACCTTCCAGAACTATATCGCCAACGTGGCGTCCAGCGAGGTTTACCCCACCTGGCCCGAGCAGGCGCTGCGCGCCAACATTCTGGCCCAGATCAGCCTGGCGCTCAACCGCATCTGGACCGAGTGGTATCCCAGCAAGGGGTACAGCTTCAACATCACCAACTCCCCCGGCGTGGACCAGGCCTATGTGCAGGGGCGCACCGTCTTTGCCGTGATGGAGCGGCTGACCGCCGAGCTGTTCAACACCTATGTGCGCCGCTCCGGGGATGCCGAACCCTATTACACCGAGTATTGCGATGGCAAGAGCGTCACCTGCCCCGGCATGAAGCAGTGGGGCACCGTGGACCGCGCCAACGAGGGCATGAGCGCTTTGCAGATTTTGCGCTACTATTACGGCAACCGGGTGCAGCTGGTCACCACCAACAACATCGCGTCCATTCCCCAGAGCTACCCCGGCACCCCGCTGCGCCGCGGCTCCACCGGCACGGCGGTGAACATCATCCAGAAACAGCTTTCCCGCATTGCCAAGGATTATCCCAGCTTTGGCAAGCCCGCCATCACCGGTACCTTTGACGAGGCCACCGAGAACAGCGTCAAAAAGTTCCAGAAACAGTTCTCCCTCACCGTGGACGGCGTGGTGGGCAAAGCCACCTGGTACAAGATCAGCTATATCTATGTGAGCGTCAAGGACCTGGCCGAGCTGACCAGCGAGGGCGAGACCCTCACCGGCACCCAGTCCGCCGGAACCTGGCCCGGCGTGGTGCTGCGCCGCGGCAGCACCGGGCGGGAGGTGGAACAGGTGCAGTTCTGGCTGTCCAGCCTGGCCCAGTTTGATTCCGCCATTCCCACCGTATCGGTGGACGGCAACTTTGGCGCCGCCACCGAGCGTGCCGTCATTGCCTTCCAGAAATCCGAGGGCCTGACCCAGGACGGCGTGGTGGGGCAGGCCACCTGGGACGCCCTCTATGCCGCCTGGGTCAACGCCCAGAGCGACGCGGGCGGCACCGCCTACCCCGGCACGGCGCTGCGCACCGGCAGCAGGGGCAACGACGTCCGTCTGGTGCAGTTCTGGCTGCGTATGGCCGCCGAGAACTATTCCGGCCTTTCCACCGTCACGGTGGACGGAAACTTCGGCAGCGGCACCGCCTCCGCCGTGCGGGCCTTCCAGAATCTCTTCGGCCTGACGGCGGACGGCGTGGTGGGGGCGGCCACCTGGGCCAAACTCAACGAGGTGGGGCTGGCTGTGGCCAACAATCTGGTGGAGTACAACGTCCAGCCCGGCCAGTTCGTCACCACCCTGCGGGAGGGCAGCAGCGGCACACCGGTGCGGGCGCTGCAATACAATCTGCGCCTGCTGGCGGCCTATTACCGGGATGTGCCCACCGTGACGGTGGACGGCGTGTTCGGCGCGGCCACCAGGCGCTCGGTCATCGCCTGGCAGCAGCACGCGGGGTTGACGGCGGACGGCGTGGTGGGCCCCCTGACCTGGCAGAGCATCTATGACAATGCCCGGCAGGTTTCGGCCAGCGGCCCGGTGGCCCGCACCACGACGACCACCCCCGACGTGACGCTCCGCCTGGGGGATACCGGCCCGGCGGTTCAGGTGCTTTCGGATACCATGAACTTCTTGAGCCAGTGGATTCCCGAGATCGCCCCCACCGATTCCACCGACGTCTTTGACACCTCGCTGGAGGACAGCGTCAAGAGGGCCCAGAGCACCCTGGGGCTGGAACCCACCGGCGTGGTGGAGGAGCGGGACTGGCGAAGATTCTTTGCCGCCGCCTACGCCCTGTTCACCGTCAACCCCGCCAATGCATCGCCGGAGCCGGAGGAAATCTGGCCCGGAGCGTCGCTGGCGCTGGGCAGTACCGGCCCGGCGGTGCTCCAGGTCCAGAAGTGGCTCAACGTGCTGGGCAGCGTCTACTGCGGCTCCGCTTTTGTGGAGGAGACCGGCGTGCTGGATGAGGCCACCCAGGCAGTGCTGGAAAGCTACCAGATCCGGGTGGGCCTGACCCCGCTGGGCGTGGTGGACGACGCCACCTGGGAGAGCCTCAAGGCCGCCGCCGCGCCCTTTGAGGACACCGTTCCATGAACCAAGGGAGGGAACCATCATGGCAAAAATTTTTGTGTATGACAGCTACAATGACCGCTTTCTCACCTACAACAACCTCAACGAGAACGACCCCATGCCTTACAGCTACGGCACCACCCTGACGGTGCGGGAGTTCCGGGGTTCCTCCAATGCCCGGGTGCTGTGGACCACCACGGCGGCCATGGAGGCGTGGAACTTGACCCGCCGCCGCTACGGCGCCGGCATTCCGGTGGGCTACGCCTTCAAGCGCATCTGGGAGGGCGGCCACGGCACCGCCAGCCAGCACTATGCGGGCGTTGCCTTTGACGTGGGCCAGGGCACCAGCTCCGCCACCCGCCAGCGCATCTACAACGCGGCGGTAGCCACCGGGGCCTGGGGCTATGTGGAGCCCCTCTCCATGACGCCCACCTGGGTTCACTTTGACCGCCGCTATGGCACGCCCGCCTGCTCGGGCACCACGGCGGGCTATCCCACCTGCCGCAAGGGCGACCGCAACACCTATGTGCTCATCCTTCAGGACGCCCTCAACGCGCTGGGCTACTCCACCCGCACGCTGGACGGCATCTTTGGAACCAACACCTTCAACGCCCTGCAGGCCGCCCAGCGCAGCTTTGGCCTGACGGCGGACGGCATCTGCGGCTGCAACACCTGGAAAAAGCTCACCGCTGCGGTGGTGGGCATCGGCCGGACCAAAACGGTCATTGATTCCTGAGGTCCGCCGCGCTATAATGGAAGAAAACCCGGAACGGGAAAACAAAAGGAGTGATCCCCATGGAAGAAATGATGCAGTTCCTGCGGACCCGGCGGACCTACCGCCGCTTTGAACAGCGCCCGGTGGACCATGCCATCGCGGCCGAAATCCTGGAAGCCGCCCGCATTGCCAGCTGCGGCGCCAACCGCCAGACCCTCAAGTATGTGCTGGTGGAAAGCCCCGCCATGGTGGCAAAGATGCAGCCGCTGGTTCACTGGGCCGCCTACCTGCCGCCCGAGCAGGGATGCCCCGCGCCGGACGAAACCCCGGTGCTCTTCATCGCGGTCTGCCAGGACGAGAGCCTGCCCGGCGCCAACGATACCGACGCGGGCCTTGCCCTGGGCAGCATGACCGCTGCGGCCTGGGCACACGGCGTGGGCAGCTGCATCATGGGCGCCATCGACCGTCCCGCCATCCAGTCGCTTCTGGGACTGGGGGACTGCCTGCGGCTTCACAGCGTGGTGGCTTTCGGCTACCCCACCCATACCAGCCGGGTAGTTCCCATGGAGGACGGCAGTGTGAAGTATTTTCTGGATGAGGACCGCAACTACTGCGTGCCCAAGCGCCCCATGGAGGAAGTGCTCCTCAAAACCCTGTGATTGGCAACAAAACGAAAAACGAGGCGCCTGACCCTTGCGGCCGGGCGCCTCGTTTGTGGTACGCGGTTCAGAAATAGCACTTGATGTTGAATTTGTCCTCGGTTTTCTTTTCCTCCACCACAAGGTTTTCGTGGTTGAAGTCAAAATGGACGGCGCGGCAGTCGTCGGTGTTGCGGGTCAGCCGCAGCAGGGTGTCCACCCGCTTTTGCTCCTCTTTGGTGTAAAAAAGGTAGCTGGCGCCCTCCTTGCGGGCGCGGCCGGTGCGGCCGATGCGGTGGGTGTAGTGCTCGTTTTCCTCCGGCACGTCGTAGTTGATGACGGCGTCCACGTCGGACACGTCGATGCCGCGCGCCGCCACGTCGGTGGAGACCAGCACCGCAATCTCCCCCGCCTTGAAGCGCTGCATGATGCGGTTGCGCTCCGCCTGGCTCAGGTCCCCGTGCAGGCAGTCCACATTGAAGTTGAGCCGGGCCAGCTGGTTGGCCAGCATACCGGTGTTGTATTTGGTGTTGCAGAACACCATCACCCGCTTATAGTCCTTGCTGATAATGATCTGCGCCAGGTCGGCCAGCTTGTCCCGGCCGGTGGTGAGCAGCTTGAACTGGTCAATCTTGGGGCTGGAATCCTCCAGCGGCTGCACATCCACCTCGGCGGCGTTGTGCTGGTACAGCCAGCCGATGTCCAGCACCTCCCGGCTGATGGTGGCGCTGAACATCGAGAGGGATTTGCGCGCCTTCATGGTGTCGATGATGTGGCGCACATCCTTGTAAAAGCCCATGTTGAGCATCTCGTCCGCCTCGTCCAGCACGATGGTCTCCACCCTGGAAAGGTCGATGGACCGGTGACGGTAATGGTCCATCAGGCGGCCCGGGGTGGCCACCACCACCTGGCAGCCCGCCTTGAGCTGTTTCTGCTGTTTGTCCATGCCCGCGCCGCCGTAGACGCAGACCACCCGGATGCCCGGCAGAAACCGGGCCAGGTTGGAGAGATCCTGGGCAATCTGCTGGGCCAGCTCCCGGGTGGGGCTCAAAATCACGGCCCGGGGCGCTGCGGCGGGGTCGTCCGCCACCTTCTCCAGAATGGGAATGCCGAAGGCCACCGTCTTGCCGGTTCCGGTGGGGGCTTTGGCGATCATGTCGTGTCCGGCCAGCATCAGGGGAATGGCCTTCTCCTGAATTTCGGTCATCTCGGTGTAGCCCATGGCCTGGGTGGCCTGCACAATCTCGGGCCGGACAGCAAGCTCAGTAAATTTCATGTGTTCTGACAGCCTTCCTTTTGTTCAAAATCCTTGTTTGCAGATACAGCAAAATCCGGGCACGGCAGGACCGCGCCCGGCAGAAATGCGTTTTGTTGGGTTACAGCGCGGCGGGAACAAGGCCATCCCTGCCCAGCACCAGCACCCGCTGGTAGCCCAGTTCCCGCAGCTGGGCGGCGGCCTCCTTAAAGCCGAAGGTCAGCGCCCGGGCATCGTGGGCGTCGGCGGTGATGACCACGTCGCCGCCCAGGGCCAGCCAGTCCTTCAGCAGGGCGGGGGAGGGGAAGAAATCCTTTCGGAACCCGCGGTAAACCGCGCCGGTGTTGACTTCCAGCACACAGCGATGCTCGGCGGCCGTCCGCAGCGCTTTGTCGGCAGCGGCGGTGTACCGCTCGTCGTTCTCGTCAAAGAACTTGTTGCCGGCGTTGACCTTTTTGATCAGGTCAAAGTGGCCCAGAATCGTGGGCTCTTTTGCGGCCACGGCGGCCACATTGGCAAAGTAGGCCTCCACCACGGCCAGGCCGTCCCCGTCAAAATCCTCCTGAATGCAGGCGGCAAGGTCCGCTTCCCGCCAGTCAATCTCATAGTATTTGCCGGTGCGGGGCCCCTGCACATAGTGGGTGCTGCCAATCCAGTAATCGTAGGCGGCGGGGTCGTCATCGCTGAGCAGATCCCATTCCAGCCCGCACAGAATATCCAGCTTGCCGGTATAGCGCTCCTTGAGCTTGGCCACCTGCGCCCGGTAGAGCTGGGTGCGGGCGTTGGTCATGCAGTATTCAATGTCGTGGGGGGTGTGGCTGTGGCCCGAAAACCCCAGCGTTTGCAGCCCCTGCTTCCAGGCAGTGACCGCCAGCTCCTCGGGGGTGTTTTTGCCGTCGCACAGCTTTGAGTGAACGTGTACCGAACTCAGCAGATACTCCTTTGCCATTACTGCATCCTCTCCTGCTTCACTTTGTGATCGATAACATGACGTTTTTCCAGCTCCCTGGTGATGTCCTCCACCGAGATGCCCAACTCAATCATGAGCACCATCACATGGTAGGCAAGGTCGCTGATTTCATAGACAGTCTCTTCCTTGTCCCGCTTGGAACCGGCAATGATCACCTCGGTGGACTCCTCGCCCACCTTCTTGAGGATCTTTTCCAGGCCCTTGTCAAAGAGGTAGGTGGTGTAACTGCCCTCCTTGGGGTTGGTCTTGCGGCCCTTGATCAGCTCATACAGGCCCTGCCAGGTGAACTGCTTGAGCTCGTCCGACACATAGACGGGGTTGAAGAAGCAGCTCTCGGCGCCGGTATGGCAGGCGGGGCCGGACTTGACCACATCCACCACCAGGGCGTCCTTGTCGCAGTCGGCGGTGATGGAAACCACCCGCTGCACATTGCCGGAAGTCTCGCCCTTGCGCCAGATCTCCTGACGGCTGCGGGACCAGAAAACGGTGCGGCCCTCCGCGATGGTGAGCGCCAGTGTCTCGGCATTCATGTAGGCCAGCGTCAGAACCTCCTTGGTGTAGTGGTCCTGCACAATGGCGGGGATCAGGCCGTTGCCGTCAAATTTGAGCGTTTTGGAATTTTCGGTGATTTCCATGATGGACTCCTCAATCGTATTGATACTTTATAGTGTAGCGTTTTTTTCGCTGTTTGGCAAGAGGGAAAATCACAGCCGCATCTCGACCCCGTTTTCCCGCAGATACCCCTTGAGGGCGCGGATGCCCACCTGTTTGGTGTGGAAGATGGAAGCCGCCAGACCGGCGTCCACGCCGGGGTGGTTGAGAAACAGCTCCTTAAAATCCTCCATCGTTCCCGCGCCGCCCGAGGCGATGATGGGCACGGCGCACCGTTTGGCCACAGCGTCCAGCAGTTCCAGGTCAAAGCCGTTTTTCACGCCGTCGGTGTCGATGGAGTTGACCACCAGCTCGCCGGCGCCGTTTTTGACGCCCTGTTCCAGCCAGTCCAGCGCGTCGATGCCGGTGTTTTCCCGTCCGCCCCTGGCGAACAGCATGAACCGGCCGTCCACCCGCTTGATGTCAGCGGAAAGCACGACGCACTGGTTGCCGTAGCGCTGGGCTGCAGCGGGGATGATGCCCGGGTTTTTGATGGCGCCCGAGTTGACGCTCACCTTGTCGGCCCCACACTTGAGCACCCGGTCAAAATCCTCCAGCGTGCCGATGCCGCCGCCCACCGTCAGGGGGATGAAAATCTCGCTGGCGACCCGGCGCAGGATGTCGGTAAAGATGGTGCGGCCCTCCACGCTGGCGGTGATGTCATAGAACACCAGCTCGTCCGCCCCGGCAGCGTTGTAAAAATGGGCCATCTCCACGGGGTCCGCCATGTCCTGCAGCCCCTCAAAATTGACGCCCTTGACCACCCGGCCGTTTTTGACGTCCAGGCAGGGAATAATGCGCTTGGTAATCATACTTCCTTCCCCCTCGCTCAATCAGTCCTGATAGCGGCGCACCGCCTCGGCCAGATCAATGGCCCCGGTGTAGATGGATTTGCCCAGAATGGCGGCGTGGCAGTGCATGGCCTGCAGGGTTTCCAGCTCCTCCATCCGGGCAATGCCGCCCGAGGCGGTGATTTCCAGCCCCGGGATGGTCAGCAATTCCCGGTAAAGGTCCATGTTGGTGCCCTGCATGGTGCCGTCCCGGGAGATATCGGTGGCGATGATGGCCTGCACGCCCGCGTCGGCGCAGCGGCGGCAGAAATCAATGCCCGGCTCGGGGGTGATTTCCTTCCAGCCGTTGACGGCCACATAGCCGTCCCGCATATCCACCCCCACGGCGATGCGGCTGCCGTGTTTTTTGGCCATGCGGGCGGTGAAGGCAAAATCCTTCACCGCGACGGTGCCCAGAATGCAGCGCCCCACGCCCAGGGAGAGGTAGCTCTCGATGCGCGCCTCGTCCCGGATGCCGCCGCCCACCTCCAGAAACAGCCCGCCCTGGCGGGCAATGGCGGCGATGGTCTCCCGGTTGGCGGTGGTGTCGTCCTTCGCGCCGTCCAGGTCCACCACATGGAGGAATCTGGCCCCGGCGGCGAGGAATGCCCGCGCCTGGGCGGGCGGGTCGGCGTTGTAGACCGTCATCCGGTCGTAGTCGCCCTGGTACAGCCGCACCGCCTGGCCGCCCCGCAGGTCAATGGCAGGGTAAAGATTCATACCGATTCCTCCCCTCAAAGCTCCGCAAAGGCCCGCAGCATCCGCAGCCCGGTATCGCCGGACTTTTCGGGATGGAACTGGGTGCCGTACACCAGCCCGTTGCGCACCGCGCCGGTCACCGGAAGGCTGTATTCGCTGGTGGCCAGCGTGTAATCCGCGCAGCCGGTGGCGTAAAAGCTGTGAACATAATAAACATACTCCCCGGGGCGGGTGTACCGGAACAGGGGATCATCCTCCCGCCCGGGCACCAGATCCAGACGGTTCCAGCCGATGTGGGGAACCTTGAGGGCGGGGTCCTTCAGGTCGTCGGCCAGCGGGCGGACCGCGCCGGGGATCAGCCCCAGGCCGGCATGTTCGCCGTACTCGTAGCTTTTTTCAAAGAGAAGCTGCATCCCCAGGCAGATGCCCAGCAGCGGCTTGCGCTGCACTTCCTGCCGCAGAACCGGCACCAGGCCGGTGGCCTCCAGCTTGGCCATGGCGTCGGCAAAGGCGCCCACGCCGGGCAGAATGATGCGGTCTGCGGCGCGGATCACCGCCGGGTCGCGGGTGACGGCCGTTTCCAGCCCCAGGCTTTTGAGGCTGGACGCCAGGCTGAACAGGTTGCCCACACCGTAGTCAATAATGGCGATCATATACGTTCCCTCTTTTCCCTCAGATCGATGGTCACCCCAAAATCTCATCCAGTCCGGCAAAGAGCCGGTCCATCTGTTCGGGGGTGCCCACCGTGATGCGCAGATAATTGTCAATGCGCGGCGCGTTGAAATAGCGGATCAGCACGCCCCGCTCCCGCAGGCGGCGGAAAATCTCGCCGCAGGGCATCCGGTCGGTGGTGGTGAACAGAAAGTTGGTGGCGGACTCGGCCACCCAAAAGCCCCGCTCCCGCAGGCGGTGCGCGGCGTCGGCGCGGGCGGAAAGAATTTTCTTTGTCGTGGCGGCGAAATACGCCTCATCCTCGATGGCCGCTTTCCCGGCGGCCTGGGTCATTGAGTTGACGTTGTAGGGACTGTAGCTGAACTTGACGCGGTTCATGTCGGCGATCAGCCCGGCGGACGCCACGCAGTAGCCCAGCCGGGCGCCCGCCAGATTGTGGGACTTGGAGAAAGTCCGAACCACCATCACGTTGTCATACTTCCGGGTCAGCGGCACACAGGAAGCGTCCGGCCCCGCAAAGGCAATGTAGGCCTCGTCCACAATCACCACGTTGTCGGGATTGGTGCGCACCACTTCCTCAATGGCGTCCCGGGGAGCCAGCAGGCTGGTGGGGGCGTTGGGGTTGGCAATGACGATGGTTTCCCCCAGGCCGCAGTAGCGGCTCAGATCCATGGTGAAATCCTCCTCCAGCGGGATGATGTGCTGGGGAATGTGCATCAGATCACACAGAACCGGATAAAAGCTATAAGTAATGTCCGCCGACGCCAGCGGGTGGGTTTGGTCGCAGAAGGCCCGCAGCGCCAGCAGCAGATTTTCGTCGCTGCCGTTGCCGCACAGAATGTTCTCCGGCGCGACGCCGCAGTGCGCGGCAATGGCGGCGCACAGATCCGCCTCGGTCAGGTCGGAGTACAGCCGCAGCCCGTCCACCGTCCCGGCCACCGCCGCCGCCACGCCGGGCGCCGGGGGATAGGGGTTTTCGTTTGCGTTGAGCTTGACCAGATTGTCAATTTTGAGCTGTTCGCCGGGGGTGTAAGGCTCCAGCGCGGCCAGGGTGGAAGTAAAATAACGGCTCATCAGGGGTTCCTCCCTTTTTGCTTGATGCGGATTATTTTTCGTCCTCGTACCGGATGGTCACGCTTTTGGCGTGGGCGTGCAGGCCCTCATGCTCGGCAAAGTCCGCAATGCGGCCCTGCACCGCGCCCAGGGCGTCCCGGGTGTAGTAGATAAAGCTGGACTTTTTCACAAAGTCGTCCACGCCCAGAGGACTGGAGAACCGCGCCGTGCCGGAGGTGGGCAGCGTGTGGTTGGGCCCGGCAAAGTAATCGCCCAGCGCTTCCGGCACGTTTTTGCCCAGGAAGATGCTCCCGGCGTTCTTGACGCTGTTGAGCACTGCGAAGGGATCGTCCACGCAGAGTTCCAGATGTTCCGGAGCAATGATGTTGACGGCGTCCACCGCCTTGGCCATGTCGTCGGTCACAATGATTTTGCCGTTGGTGTCCACGCTCTCCCGGGCGATGGCGGCGCGGGGAAGCTGGGGAATCTGCACCTCCAGCTCCTGCTGTACGGCTTTGGCCAGCGCGGCGCTGTCGGTCACCAGCACGGGGCTGGCCAGCTTGTCGTGCTCGGCCTGGCTCAGCAGGTCGGCCGCCACCCAGGCGGGGTTGCAGCTGCCGTCGGCCAGCACCAGAATCTCGGAGGGGCCGGCGATCATGTCAATGCCCACCTTGCCAAAAACCTTGCGCTTGGCGGTGGCCACATAGATGTTGCCGGGCCCCACGATCTTGTCCACGGCGGGAATGCTCTGCGTGCCGTAGGCCAGCGCGGCCACGGCCTGGGCACCGCCGGTCTTGAAAATCTTGTCAATGCCCGCGATGACCGCCGCCGCCAGAATGGCGGGGTTCACCTTGCCGTCCGGCCCGGCGGGGGTGGTCATGACAATCTCGCTCACGCCGGCCACCTTGGCGGGAATCACGTCCATCAGCACCGTGCTGGGGTACGCCGCCGTGCCGCCCGGCACATAGACGCCCGCCCGCTCAATGGGGGTGTATTTCTGGCCCAGCACAATGCCGGGGGTGTCGTTCACCACAAAGTTTTTGTGGACCTGATGCTCATGGAAATGCCGGATGTTGTCCGCCGCCATGCGCAGCGTCTCAAGAAAATCGGGATCGGAGGCGGCAAAGGCCTCGTCGATCTCGGCCTGGCTGACCTGGATGGAATCCAGCTTTGCATGGTCGAATTTCAGGGCGTAATCCCTCAATGCCGCGTCGCCGCGGGCACGCACATCGGCGATGATGGCATCCACCGTGGCCTCCACGTTGGCCTCGGCGCGGATGTCGCGGTTCAGAATCTCCTCGGGCTTGAGGGCGTCAAACTCATAAATCTTAATCATTGTCCAGAGCCTCCTTCATTTTGTCCAGCAGCTCGGTCATCTGGCGGTACTTGAACTTGTAGCTCGCCTTGTTGGCGATGAACCGGGCCGAGATGGGCATAAATTCCTCGATCACGGTCAGGTCGTTTTCCCGCAGAGTGGTGCCGGTCTCCACAATGTCCACGATCACATCGGACAACCCCAGGATGGGCGCCAGCTCGATGGAACCGTTGAGCTTGATGATGTCGATGTCCCGCCCGATGCTCTCATAATGGGCGCGGGCGATGTTCACAAACTTGGTGGCCACCCGCAGCGCGCGGCTCTCGTCGTCCACAAAGCTTTTGGGCCCCGCCACGCACATACGGCAGCGGCCCATGCGGGTGTCCAGCAGCTCATAGACGTCGGCGCCGGATTCCGCCAGAATGTCCTTGCCCACAATGCCGATGTCCGCCGCGCCGTGCTCCACATAGATGGCCACGTCGCTGGGCTTGACCAGAAAGTACCGCACACCGGCCGCAGGGTTCTCCACCACCAGCTTGCGGGTGGCGTTGTAGTCCTCGGTGGCGCCGTAGCCGGCCCCGGCCAGCAGGCGGTAGGCCTTGTCGCCCAAGCGCCCCTTGGGCAGCGCAATGTTCAGCCAGCTGCGCCCGCCCTGCTGCTGCACGGGGGGCAGCGGCGCGCTCAGGCGCTCCAGCTCGTCCAGATAAAGCGCAAAGCCCAGCGCGCAGGCCCCCGGCGTGAACCGCTGGGCCAGCAGGTCGTACCGGCCGCCCTTGAGCACCGCCCGGGGCACCCCGGCCACATAGCCGCTGAACACCAGGCCGTTGTAATATTCCATGTCGCCCGCCAGGCTCAGGTCCAGCTGCATACCGCGCCCGGCGTCGCCCAGTTCGTTTTGCAGGCTCTGCAGCTCCTCCAGCGCCTGCCGCTGGCCCTCGCACCGGCAGGCCGCCCGGGCCGCCGTCAGTGTGGACCCCAGGGGGCCATGCAGGTCCAGAATGCCGCACAGCGCGCCGGCGGCCTCCCCGTCCAGGCCCGCCGCCAGCGCGGCCGCCCGCAGTTCGTGGGCGTTTTTGTCCCGCAGCAGCTCCAGCAGCCGGGGCCGGGCGGAGGATTCCACGCCCAACTCGTCCAGCAGGGCCGTCACAAAGCCCATGTGACTCAGCTCCAGCACGGTGGGAACCTCCAGGCTGGCCAGACTTTGCAGCGCCAGTCCGACCACCTCGGCCTGACCGGCGGGCCCCACCGCGCCGATGCACTCCAAGCCCATCTGACTGATTTCGGTGAAGGTGTGGCTCTCCCGGCTGGGCCGGCAGATCTGCTCGGTGTAGTAATATTTTTTGCACTCCCCGGGGGCGGGCTGGGCGTTTTTCGCGATGGAGAGCGTCACATCGGGCTTGATGGCCCGCAGATGCCCGTCCAGGTCGGTGAAGGTGACAACCTGGGAATCCGCCAGAAACCGCTCGTTCTGCTGGTACAGGGAATACTCCTCAAAACGGGAACAGCGGTACTTGCGGTAGCCCGCCTGCTCGTAGAGCACCCGCAGCCGAAGCGTGCTGCGCTCCACGGGGGAAAAATGGGAAAGATCCAGTTGCATACTTGGTACCCCTCTTCACTCTCTTTGCCATCCCCCGCCGCAATGCGGGGGAACAGATAGGATTATTATACTTTTATACATTAAAGATGTAAAGAGATTTCCCTCAAAAAAATCCCCCTGTGCCTTGGCACAGAGGGAAAAGTCAGTTTTGGTTGCGCAATGCGGTGGATGCCTTGACCATCAGCACCGTGAACCACAGCAATACCACCGAGAACGCCACAAAGCTCACCGAAACCGCCGTGGCCAGCCCGGCGCTGCCCGGAACGGCCAGGTTCACCGCCCGCAGCACCGTGTGGGCCAGCAGAATGACGGCCTCGGCCACCCACATGGTATGGGTGCTTTTGGTGTACCGCAGGTCGTCCATCACCCGGCGCGCCGGGGCAAGGGCACCCGCCGCAAGCCCCATCAGCAACCACAAATCCACCAGCCGCAGCACCACGGGCAGCCAGCCGCCATCCTGAACCCAGGACCCGCACAGCGCCAGCTCCAGCGCCAGCGCCGCCGTGCCGCAGCACAGCGCCTGCAGCCCCTCCCGGATGAGCAGCAGCGCACCCGCCACCATCAGGACCGTCAGGCTCAGCTCCGCCAGGCTGACACCCTCGGGAACCGCCAGAAAAGCGCGCCCCGCAGCGCCCACGCCCAGCAGTAAATAGGCGGCCGCGCGGTGATCATGCCGTTTGTTCATCTTTTCACAACCTTTTCGGAATTTTTGCAACTTCAAATCCCTTCGGACTTTGATAATTTTAGAGCGTATTATAACACCTTCCCACCTCTTGCGCAAGCGGTTCGGGGGTGGTATAGTAAAAGATAAATGCAAAAAACCTGTAAATTTTGCAGGGGAAGAGGGGAACACCATGGAATTTTCAAAACGACTGGATCTGTTTGGACCGGAGATTTTCGCCGCGCTCAACGACAAAAAAGTGGCCCTGGAAGCCCAGGGCAAAAAGCTGTATAACCTCTCGGTGGGTACGCCGGACTTTGCGCCGATGCCCCATATCCGGCAGGCCCTCATGGATGCCGCCGCTGACAGCGAGAACTGGAAGTATTCCCTGCGGGACCTGCCCGAGCTGCTGGACGCCGTCTGTGCCTACTACAAGCGCCGGTTCGGCGTCGATACCATCACGCCTGACCGGGTGATGAGCTTTTCGGGCAGCCAGGACGGCATCGGGCATCTGGGCCTTGCTTTGCTCAACGAGGGCGACACCGTGCTCCTGCCTGATCCCTGCTACCCCGTCTTCATCACCGGTTCCAGGCTGGGCGGCGGCGTGCCCTATTATTACCCGCTGCGCCGCGAACACGGCTTTCTGCCCCATGTGGCCGACATCCCCGCCGAAGTCGCCCGCAAGGCCAAATACATGATTGTGTCGCTCCCCGCCAACCCGGTGGGCAGCGTGGGAACGCCGGAAATTTATCAGGAAATCGTGGATTTCTGTAACGCGTATGACATCCTTCTCGTCCATGACAACGCCTACAGCGACATCATCTTTGACGGCGCCGAGGGCCACAGCATCTTCAACATTCCCGGCGCAGAGCGCTGTGCGGTGGAGTTCTTCTCGCTGAGCAAGAGCTTCAACGTCACCGGCGCCCGCATCAGCTTCCTGGTGGGCCGCCCCGATGTGGTGGCCGCCTGCAAAAAGCTGCGCACCCAGATTGATTTCGGCATGTTCATTCCCGTCCAGAAGGCCGCCATCGCCGCCCTCACCGGTCCGCTGGAACCGGTCAAAGCCCAGTGCGCCGAGTATCAGCGCCGCCGGGATGCCCTCTGCGGCGGGCTGCGCTCCATCGGCTGGGAGGTGCCCGACAGCCACGGCTCCATGTTTGTCTGGGCCCCGCTGCCCCGGGGCTACGCCGGCAGCATGGAGTTCTGTATGGAACTGATCGAGAAGGCCGGCGTCATCTGCACCCCGGGCTCCAGCTTCGGGCCTTCCGGCGAGGGCTATGTGCGCTTTGCCCTGACCCTCCCGGTGGAAAAAATTGAGCAGGCCGTCGCCGCCGTCGCGGCCAGCGGCATGATCCGGTAAAATTATGATAAGAGCGCGGCAGTTCACAGCGGACTGCCGCGCTCTTTGTGCGTCAGGGATCTTTTTCCTCCCCGTAAGGCCACATCACGTCGGACAGGTTCAGCAGGTAATCCGTTGTGACGCCGTAGTAGCGGGCCAGCTTGCACAAAATTTCGGTGGGAATATCCAGCTCCCCGCGCTCATAGTTGCTGTAGACCCGCTGGCTGCAGGACAAAATTTTACCCATCTGGGTCTGGGTCAGATCGTGGTCCTCCCGCAGATCGCGGATGCGCCGGTACAGCATGGCGCAGCCCCCTTCCTTTGCACAAAATCGCACCGCAGAGAGATTTGTAAAAGTGTATCATAGCGGATGATCCGCTATTGCTTTCTAGCGGATTTTGCGCTAAAATAAGGGGGCAGATTCCCCTGCGGGGGAATTACGCAAGTTTGGGGAAGGATAATACCGCCGCGCGGCGGCAGGAAAGGAAGCACGGCTCATGGAACAGGGCAACGGGAAGATCGGAAAAGGCGGCGTTTTTTGCTGGCGGGATCTGCGGGTGGATTTTGGCCTGCATCAGGTCTGGCGCGGCGGAAAGCCGGTGCCGCTCACCCCGCGGGAGTTTGCTCTGCTGGAAGCGCTGCTCCGCCACCGGAATCTGACCCTCACCCGGGACCAGCTGCTCCAGCAGGCCTGGGGCTATGACTATGCGGGGGAGAGCCGCACCGTGGATGTCCACATCAACCGGCTGCGCCGCAAGCTGGGGATGGGGCAGGTCATTCAGACGGTTTACCGCATAGGCTATCGCCTGGTTTTGCCCCCGGAAAAATAACCAAAAACTGCGCCCCGGTCCGCCCGGAGCGCAGTTTTTGTCGAAAAAATTCTTAATTCAGTTTCAAGTCGCCGTCCTCGATCCAGCCCTTTTTGCGGAACCAGGCGCCCAGCACGCCGCAGATCACGGCGGGCAGCACAAAGCTGATGAGGATCAGCCCCACCCAGTCAAAGGCGGTGATGGCCGTCTTGGCGCCGCTGGCCACATCGGCCACCCAGCCGGTGTAGACACCGATCTGACCCACCAGGCCGCAGGTGCCCATGCCGGAGGAGACCGCAGGGCCGTTCATCTGCAATTTGAACGCGCAGGTGGCCAGCGGTCCGGTGATGGCCGAGGCAATGATGGGCGGCAGCCAGATGCGGGGCTTTTTGAGGATGTTGGGCATCTGCAGCATACTGGTGCCGATGCCCTGGCTGATCAGGCCTCCCACGCCGTTCTCCTTGTAGCTCATCACGGCAAAGCCCACCATCTGGGCGCAGCAGCCGGCCACCGCCGCGCCGCCTGCCAGGCCGGTCAGGCTCAGCGCCGCGCAGATGGCTGCGCTGGAGATGGGCAGCGTCAGCGCGATGCCCACCAGCACCGAGACCAGAATGCCCATCAGCAAGGGCTGCAATTCGGTGGCCCACATAATCACGCTGCCCACCGCGCTGGCTGCCGCGCCGATGCTGGGGGCGCAGAGCATGCTCAGCCCCACGCCCGCCAGAATGGTTACGGCGGGCGTGACGATAATATCCACCTTGGTTTCCTTGCTCACCAGTTTGCCGCATTCCGCCGCCACAATGGCCACAAAGTAAACGGCAAGGGGACCGCCTGCGCCGCCTAGGGAGTTGGCGGCGCTGCCCACCGCGATGAGACTGAACAGCACCAGCGGCGGAGTGTGCAGCGCGTAGCCGATGGAGGCCGCCATGGCGGGACCCGACACGCTCTGGGCAAAGGTGCCGGCATCCACCAGGAACGGAATGCCCACCTGCTCGCCCAGCGTCTTGATGATGGTGCCGATGAGCAGGCTGGCGAACAGCCCCTGCGCCATGGCGCCCATGGCATCAATGCCGTAGCGGTGCGCTGAAATGATAATGTCTTTTTTCTTAAGAAATTCCTTGACTTTTCCCACGTTACGCTCCTTTCGATCCGGCTCCAAATTCTATCAGCCGGAAGGTTGGAGGTATTGTAACACTCCCTTGCACAGATTTCAAGGCAAATGTCCGTTTTTTGCGGGGAAATTCCCGCACAAAGCGCCCAAACGGTTGTCAAAAATCCATTTTTGCGCTACAATAGTCCGGTATCCTATCCAAGAATCAGGAGGATCTTTTCCGCTATGGTTGAAACCTTTGAAACTGTCATCACCCCCTACGGCCTGTCCCGCACGGTCTGGCTCTGGCTGCCGGACGACTGGCAGACCGCCGGCAGGCGCTATCCCGTCACCTATATGTTTGACGGGCACAATCTGTTCTTTGACACCACCGCCACCTATGGCACCTGCTGGGGACTGAAGGAATATTGCGACGCGCACCCCGACCACATCCTTGTCGCGCCGGAATGCAACCACGAGGGCAACGGCCGCCTGGAAGAGTACAGCCCCTATGACCTGGAGGCGTTCGGCGGCATCCACGGCACCGGCCACGCCTATATGGAGTGGCTGGTGGGGGAGCTCAAGCCCTGGATTGACGCCCATTATCCCACCCTGCCCGGGCGGGCCAACACCTCCATCGGCGGCAGCAGCATGGGCGGGCTGATGAGCCTTTACGCCATTACGGCGTACAACAAAACCTTCTCCGGCGCGGCCTGCCTGTCGCCCTCGGTGCGGTTCTGCATGGAGGATGTGCGCCGGGAAATCCGGGACGCCGTCATCCGCCGCGGCACCCGGGTCTATCTGAGCTGGGGCGAGAAGGAAAGCCGCGACCCCCATGGCCTTGCCCGCTACACCGCCAACGCGCTGGAGGTTTGCCGGGCGCTGTCCGCAAAGGGGGCGGATGTCTTCCCCTACCTGCAATTGGACGGTTCCCACTGCGAAGCCAGCTGGGCGCAGCAGGTCCCGCTCTATCATGAATTTCTGTTTGGAGGCGGCCAATGAGCAAAAGCAAAAAGAAAAAGCGCCGCACCCTGCCCGCCCACACCGAACCGGCGGCCCCGCCCAAAACCGGGGACCCGGAAAAGACAGGGGAGGATGTCAGCCGGGGCGCGCGCTGGATGGCGGCGCTGTGCTACCTGAATATTCTGATCCTCATTCCGGCCTGCTGCAAGTGGCGGCATGATGATTTTGTCCGCTTCCACCTCAATCAGGGTCTTGTGGTGCTCATGCTGGCCACCATCTGCGCGGCGCTGGGTCTGGTACCCTATCTGAGCGAAGTCTCGGTCAGCCTGACCCTGCTGGTGGATGTGCTGTCCCTGGTGGGCTTGGTCAGCGCGCTTCGCCGCCGCAAAGACTGGCTGCCCCTGGTGGGGCGCATGGCCCTGCGGTTCCATCCGTTTTCATAACACCTGTTTCATTAAGGAGAACAACAATGAGCAAAGCAGTGATCTTTTTTGCCCCCGGCCTGGAAGAGTGCGAGGGCCTTCTGTGTGTGGACATTCTGCGCCGTGCCGGCGTGGAGGTCACCATCGCGGCGGTGGGCGGCAGCGAAATGGTCCGCTCGGCCCGCGGCGTCAGCGTGGTGGCGGACGCTTTGGCGGAAGAGGTGGATTATCCCAGCTATGACGCCGCAATTTTGCCCGGCGGCCTGCCCGGTGTGGACAACCTCAAGGCTGATCCCACCGTGCGCACCGTCTGCACCCGGTTTGCCGCTGCGGGCAAGCTGGTGGCGGCCATCTGCGCGGCGCCCACCGCGCTGGCGGAATTTGGCGTGTTGAGGGGGAAAAAGGCCACCGTCTATCCCGGCATGGAGGACGCCCTCACCGCAGCCGGGGCGGAGGATACCGGCCTGCCGCTGACCATCGACGGCAACATCGTTACCGGTGAGGCCCTGGGCGCCGCCATTCCCTTTGCGCTGGCGCTTGCCGGCCGGCTGGCAGGCCGCGAGGCGGCGGACCGGGTGAAGAAAGGCATCGTCTACTCTTACTGATCCCCACAGACAAAGCAAACCCCCGCCGGGAACCCCGGCGGGGGCGTTTTGCTGCGTCAGACAGGATTATTTGCGGCCGCGCTGCAATTCGATCCAGGCCAGGTCACCGCGCTCCAGACCATGGATCAGAACCTCGGCGGTGGCAATGTTGGTGGCCACCGGGATGGTATGCATATCGCACAGGCGCAGAAGCGTCACGGCGTTGGGCTCATCGGGCTTGGCGTTGACCGGGTCGCGGAAAAACAGCAGCATATCCACCTCGCCGCAGGCGATCATGGAGGAAATCTGCTCCGCGCCCCCGCGTGCGCCGGGGTACAGGCAGCGCACCGGCAGACCGCAGGCATCATGGACTACCTTGCCCGTCACACCGGTGGCGACCAGTTCGTTTTGGGATAAAATCCGCACATATGCTGTGCAGAATTGGGCCAGCAGCTCTTTGCGGGAATCATGGGCAATCAATGCAATCCTCAATTTGGGTGCCTCCTGGTGCAGAATATTTCTTCTATCATAAAATAAAATGCCGGAAAATGCAAGACCGGATTGTGAAAAGTGACCCGGCCGCGACGAATTATGCACACCATGCCCAAAAATGTCCGACTATTTTTGGCAAAACGGCTCGGTGCTGATGTGCTATAATATGTACAATAAATGCATCACCGTCAGGTGAGCGCCCAGAGGAGGAGATCCATTATGAAGAAAACCGCTCAAACCGTGATCCGGGAGGGTGCCTGCTACACCATCGCCGCCGCCAATGGCCGCGTGCTGGAGGTGGCCGACTTCAACACCGAAAATGGCGCCTCTGTGCGCCTGTGGAGCTATGAGGGCCAGCCCTGGCAGCAGTGGTTCTTTGAGGAAGCCGCCGACGGGCAGTACCGCATCAAAAATCGCTTTACCGGCAAGGTCATGGACCTGGCCATGAGCGGCGTGGCCAACGGAACCTGGATTCACCAGTGGTCGGTTACCTCCGGCAAGGGGCAGCGCTGGCAGCTGGTCCCGGCGGACAACGGCCGGTTCAAAATCCGCAACGTCCTGGCCGATAAGGTCATCGACCTGGTGGGGATGCGGGTGGACAACGGCACCCAGGCCCAGATCTGGCAGGATGTCTTTGGCGAAAACCAGCTCTGGAACATCCAGCCGGTGCCTGACAAGCTGCTGGAAAAGGATATGCCCCGCCCGGAACCCAAAAAGGAAGCGGTCAAATCCACCCGGACCCAGACCGGTACCGCCTCCCGCGCCAAAAAAACTGCGGGCAAGGGTGCCCGCCGCACCACCAGGGGCTAAACAATACATCACAGGGGCCCGCCGCCCGGCAGGGCGGACGATGGTGACACCGACAGGGAAATTTTGCGGGAAATTGTGTGCGAGGAGCGAAGCGACGAGTGCGCGGTTTCCCGCAAAATTTTGTCGAGAGGGATTCCAAAAGGGGGAACTGGACGGTCAGGCGAAGCCGTGCCGGACGGGTCCCCCTTTTGCAGCGTGTCGGGTTTCCCGACACGCTGAATCCTCCGTATGACTTGGCAGCATACGGAGGATTTGTTTTGGATTGGACCTTCCGGCCGGATGGCGAAGGGCAGGCCCGCAGGTCACTTTTGCGGTGAAGCCGGAGGGACGGCGATCAGCGGGCGCGCTTTTGTTCCAAAAGGACGCCCGGCAGCCTGGTCAAGGGAAAACGCCGGCTTACAGCGTTCGCAGCATATACACCAGTTCCTGGAATCCGCCGGTCCGGGAGAGAAATCCCCCGGGGTTCCGGCCAAATTCAACAAACCCTTCTTTTTGGTAGAGCGCGATGGCTCTTGCGTTCTGTGCAACCACGGTCAATTCCAGCTGGGCGTATCCGGCCTCTTTCGCACATTGGATGCACGCTTGAAGCAGGGCTCTGCCGATGCCCAGCCCCCAATCCTCCTTTAGAACGCTGATCCCAAACTCCGCCCGATGCCGGACCTTATCCTTTGTTCCGACCGCTTCAATTCCTGCGGTTCCGACAACCTTTCCGTCCACAAGAGCGATGATTTCAATTTCATTTGTGCTCGCCGTCTTTTGCTCCAGAAACTTGCCTTCCTGTTCCGCATCAAAGCTGTTTTCATCAGGATAGGCGAGCAGATAGTCCGTTTCCGCGTGCGTTCGGTTGAAATTTTCAAACACCGCGCCCCCGTCGGACGCCACGCCGTTTCGGAGAAGGGCGGTTTTTCCGTTTTTTAAAAGGATCTGTTGATGATATTTCATGCATTCGCCTCCCCAGATTCCGCCGGGCGGCCGTTTTGGCTGGCGCCTGTCCGTCCTCAGGCCGCTGCGCCGGACTCCGGCGTGGCGGCGGGCAGGGCGGGGGCGCTTTGCAGCAGCTCCACCGAAGCGCCGTTCAGGATGGAGGCGCTGTCGCCCACGTCATAGGTCAGACGGACGGTGTCGCCCACATTGAGGATGACGACCAGCGGGTTGTCGGCGGCGTTCACCGAGACAAAGGCGCTTTCCCCTTCCAGGCGCAGGAAATAGTAGGAATCCCCGTCCATCACGGCGGTGCGGATCTCGGCGATCACGCCCTCCATGGCATCCCGGTCGGGGATCACCAGTTCAGCCTCATCCTCCCGGATCAGGCCGTTGTGAGCCAGCGCGGTGCGGTAATTCTGTTCGCACTCTGCCACCGTGGCACCGGTGGAGACGATGGAATACTGCTGCACGTTGACCATGGCGTACATTTTCACCAGCCCGTCGTCGCCCTTGAGCGAGATGAAGTAGGTGGGTTGATCGGCAATGTTCAGCAGCAGGGGGAAGGTGGCGTTGTAGCGCATCTGCTGCACCTGGCTCTGGGCCGAAGCCTGGGCCGAGGTTTCTGTCGCGCCCGCCACCGAGTAGAAGCGGGTCTCCTTGGTGCGCTGGTTGCACAGGATGAAGCCAATGTTGGACTGGTCGGAGGTCACCGAGGTGACGCCGGTGTACATATACACATCGTCGTCAATGGCGATGTAGTTGTACCCTTCAGTGGTCAGCGTCACGTCCCGCTGGCCAAAGATGGAGTTGAGAAAGCCGTTGTGGTAGCGGCCATAGTAGTCGTACTGCTCGATGATCAGGTCAGCGGAGTAGACGCGGTCCACCCAGGAGGGGACCTCCTCATAATACGCGCTCTCGCCGGTGACGGCGTTCACCAGCACCGCGCCGTGGATGTCGGTGCCGCCGAACAGGCCGATGGTTTTGACCATGCGGGGGCAGACCCAGTAGGGGGTTCCGTCGTCGTCGATCTCAAACACCGGATCGGCGAACATCATGGTGGGGTACTGGAACCGCAGCAGACGGTAGAGGTTGCGGCTGAAATGCTCGGCGGTGGTGTATTTCATGCCCTCGTCCAGGCGTACCACCTCGGCGTCCTGGGTCACCATGTCAATGACCAGATAGGCGGGCAGGCCGTTGGAACGGTTGGTAAACCACTTGACCAGGTCGCCGTACCGCAGCGAGGTGACCCGCACCGGGCGGTTCTGGTAGTTGATCTGGGAGTAGGTGGGCAGAATCTCAAACTGGCTCACCATGTCGCTCAGCTCGCCCAGCTTGCGGCTGCCCAGCTGGGAGGCCGAGGCAGCGTCCAGCATGGGGATCTGATCATAGGAGATCTCCTCAATATCCTGGGCAAAGTCGCCTGCCTGAACGTCCAGCAGTTTGGCGTAAGCATTGGCCCGCAGCGGAACCCAGCCCGCCACCGAACCCACCAGCGCAATGACAATCAGCGCGATGGCCAGAAAGAAGGGGATGGTACACTGCTTGCGCAGAAAGGTGAAATAGCCGCGGATGCCCTCCCCCTGGAACCCCGAAGTGATGACCGCGCAGACACAGTACACGGCGCACAGGCCCAGAACAAAGAGATAGAAATCCTCCGAATGCAGGTTGAGGGCGGGCAGCTCCAGATAGAACCACACCAGCCCCACCGCCAGCGTCACCCCCAGATTGATGAGGGTGCGGGTAACCGCGTTGCCGATGGGCTTGCGGGGTTTGCGCGGGGAGGGGGTGCCCTGCTGCCCAAAAGGCACGCCGTTGGGAAAGCCGTTTACCCCAAAGGGGGAACCGGCGCCATTTGAAAAATCCATTGCATTATCCTCCTTGGTTGGTAAAGAAGATTATACAATAAAAGAGGGGAAAAGTCACTGGCCTGCGAAAATTTTAACGGGATCGTAATCTTCCCGGCAGGGGGCTCAGACCAGCACGTCCTTGATGAGCAGGCTCAGCCCGCCGGTGGCGCTGTGGATGAACTCCACCGCCTCGTCGCTGTTGCACAGCTCGGCGGGGATCTTGATTTCGATCCCGGATTCCGTCTTGAAGCTGCGGCTTTCCAGTTTTTTCATGCGGGCGGGGCTGACCGTCACCCGGTCGTTGCGCTCCACGCCGGTGTCCGCCAGCGCCTGCTCAAAGGCGGGCACCGCCAGGGGATACTGCTCCTCCATGCGGGTGCGCACATCCTCCACGGCGATGGTGTTGTCCACCGCCTGGTTGCGCACCAGCAGCTCCACGGCGGTCTCGGTGCCGCCGTCAAAGGGGGGCACGTCCTCCAGGGTCTCCGGCTCGGGGTAGGCCTGCTGCACGGCGGCCACGGCGGTCTCACACACCGCTTTGAGCTTGGCCTTCTCGGCCAGCGCCTGGGTGCAGCCGAACACCCGGGTGGAAAGGTAAAAATCCTTTTTGTCACCCAGCGCAAACTTTTTCTCAATCAGCCGGATGGTCAGGTTGGCCCGGTCAATCAGCGCGGCCTCGTCCGCCCGGGCGGTGCCGGGCAGCAGGGTGCGCTGGGGTGCGATGGTGCTGCACTGGCCGTTGCCCATCACGCTGGTCACATGGGTGTAGCCGGGGCGGTAATTGAGCTTGAGCACCGCGTAATAGGGCACGCCGTCCGCCGTGCAGTCCGCCACGGCCAGGTCGCCGGAGGGAATGCCCGGATACTGGAGCAGCTGCTCAAAGATCACCCCCGCAATGCGGCGGGAGAGGTCGATGAAATCATCGTTGTGCTGCATTTCCTGCAAAAAGGCGGAGTCCGGCAGAAACCGGCAGTTCCTGCCGTCGTCACTGGCAAAGGCTTTCTCAATGCAGGTGGTAAAATATTCGTAAAGGTCGGCGTCCAGCTCCATGGGCCGGTCGGAGAGCACCGGCTCGGAAGCACCCGCGTCCAGCAGATGGAAGATGACCTGATTCAGTTTGACGTCCATGGCAAAGGCTCCTTGTTGTTGAATTGCCCAGACAGTATAGCATATTTTGTCCCAAAAGGACAGCGGGAATTTTGACGAATAATGTGCCCAAAACAGGGGAATGCTGTCCCTGAGGGAAAGGAGGCCCCATCCATGAGCCACAAAAAAATCCGCCGCTCCGCGCTCAATGCCGCCCGCGACCAGACCGTGGAGAACAGCATCACAGACCTGCGCACCCCGCCGGTGACCGGCGGCGCCCCCGGTCCCATTGGCGCGCCGGAGGGAACCGGACCGGATTACAAAGTGCCGGCGCCCTCCCGCCAGAAAAACGCCCGGGCGTTTCTTGAGGACAAAAGCCCCGGCATCATGCAGTCCTACGCGCCGGGCGCCAAGGCCAGCAGCGTGGAGGGCTGGGTGGAGGATGACGAAACCGTGAACCGCCTGGTCGACTGGCGGCAGGAAGCCACCTATTAAAAACGCCCCTCCCTGCGGAAAAAACGCGGGGAGGGGCAATATTTTATGCTTTTTTCAATCTTTTTTTCTCAAACACAAGTGCCCAGCCCAGCGTCAGCAGCATGGTGATCACCATGTCGGGCAGCGTGCTGCCCAGCGGCAGATCCACGCCCATGAGCACCCGGTAGGCGAGGAACCCGAGGAACCAGAGCACCAGCCGGGAAACCGAGACCTCTTTGCCCGACACATCGGTTTTGATGAGGAAATAATCGGCGATCTGCACCGCGATCATGGGGGCAAAGACCGAGCCGATCAGGTAGAGAAAATCTGTGATGTCGTCCATGGGGAAGACAATGGCTCCCACGGTGCCGATCACAGTCACCGCCATGGCGACCTGCCTGCCCTTGAGCCCCGCAAAAATGCTCTCGGAGGAGATGCCGGCGCTCCAGGCGTCCAGGAAGGTGGTGGTGACGGTGGAGAGCACCAGAATCACCAGCGCGGCGACGCCCAGGCCCGCCTGCACCATGATGAGGGCAATGTCGCTCTGGCCGGTGTAGATGGCGGCGCCCATGCCGATCAGGTACATCCAGCAGCTCACCGCGCCGTAGGTCAGCGTGCTGGCCAGCGTGGCGGCAAAGGGCTTTTCGGCCTCCCGGGTGTAGTCGCTGATGAGCGGCAGCCAGGACAGCGGCATGGCCACCGCCAGTTCCACCGCCGCGCCGAAGGACAGCGAATCGTCCGGTGCGGTCATCACGCCGTTGCCGCCAAAGAAGATGACCTTGCACAGCACCAGCGTGAGCAGAAAGAGCAGCGCCATCACAATCTGGTTGATGCGGCCCAGGTCGGTGATGCCCACCGCGATCCAGACCAGGATCAGCGCCCCGATCACAAGGCACCAGACCCAGGCCCCCACGCCCGCAATGCCGTTGGCGGCCAGGGCACCGTCATAGATCATGATGGCGGTCCAGCCCACCAGTTGCAGTACGTTCAGAACCGAGAACAGCAGGCTGCCTTTGCGGCCAAAGCTCATCTTGACAGTTTCCATGGCGGAGCGCCCGGTGCGCCCCCCGATGAGCCCTGCCAGAAACATCATGGCGCAGCCGATTCCATGGCCAATGACAATGGCCGCAAAGCCTTTGGCCATGCCCAGCGGCGCAAAGTAGGTGCCGGTCAGGATCTCGGCGATGGAAACGCCCGCGCCAAACCAGATCAGCGCGTTGGAAAAGGTGGAGGTTTTCTTATTCATGGGACGCTTCCTCCCTCCACACAGGGTCAAGGGCATAGGCGTGGTCCATGGGACCGGACCCGTGGCCCAGGTCCAGCATGGCGGCCAGAGCACCGGAAATGTATTCCTTGGCGCGGCGCACCGCCTCCTCCAGCGCGTAGCCCTTGGCCAGGTTGGAGGCGATGGCGCTGGACAGCGTGCAGCCGGTGCCGTGGGTGTTGGGGTTGGCGATGCGGCGGCCGTTGAACCACACGGCGGTGCCGTCGGTTTTGTACAGCAGGTCGTTGGCATCATTCAGATCGTGGCCTCCCTTGCACAGCACGTTGCAGCCAAAGGCCGCGCTGATCTCCCGGGCCGCCTGCTCCATCCCGGCAGGCGAGGTGATGGCGTGGCCGCAGAGAATTTCCGCCTCGGGAATGTTGGGGGTGATCACCTCCGCCAGCGGCAGAAGCTCCGCTTCCAGAGCGCCCACGGCCTCAGGTTCCAGCAGCGCCGCACCGGAGGTGGCCACCATCACAGGGTCCACCACAATGTGCCGCGCCCCGTAGGTTTTGAGCTTTCCGGCGATCACATGGATCAGTTCCCGGGAACTCACCATGCCGATCTTGACCGCATCGGGAAAGATGTCGGTAAAGACGGCGTCGAGCTGCTGCCCCAGAAACTCCGGGGTTGCGTTGAGAATTGCGGTCACGCCGGTGGTGTTCTGGGCAGTCAGGGCGGTGACGGCGCTCATGGCAAATACGCCGTTCATCGTCATGGTTTTGATGTCTGCCTGAATCCCGGCGCCTCCGCTGGAATCGCTTCCGGCGATCGTCAATGCTGTTTTCATTACAATATTCCTCCTTGTCAGCATCGAAGTTTTCTATCGCGGCGCAAGGTGGTGCCCCCGGTGCGCCGCAGCCCTTTTTACCGGTCGGAATCCCGGAAAAAGGACAGGAAAAACAAAATGGGTCGCTCACAGCTGCTCCGCCAGGGCCCGCAGATTCCGGGCGGCGGCGGTGATGTCGGGCTGGGCGAAAATGCCGCTGACCACCGCCACACCCGCAAGACCCCGGCCCTGCAGCTGCAAAATGTTGGCCGCGTCAATGCCGCCGATGGCCACCACAGGGATGTCCACCGCTGCGGTGACGGCGCGCATGGTTTCGGCGCTCACGGGGTGGGCGTCCAGCTTGGTGCCGGTCACAAAGGCCGCGCCGCAGCCCAGATAGTCCGCGCCGTCCGCCTGGGCGGCGCGCGCCTCGGCGGCGTTGTGGGCCGATACCCCCAGAATTTTGTCCGGCCCCAGCAGCGCCCGGGCGCGCCGGGCGGCCATATCGCTCTGGCCCACATGGACGCCGTCCGCCCCGGCGGCCAGCGCAATCTCCACATTGTCGTCCACCACAAAGGGGACATGGCGGGCATGGCACAGCGCCGCCAGCTCCCGGGCCTCGGCCAGCAGGTCGGCGGGGTCCAGCGCCTTTTCCCGCAGCTGCACAAAGGTGGCGCCGCCGTCCAGGGCTGCGGCCACGGCGTCTGCCAGGCGTCCGCCGTTCAGCCAGGCGCGGTCGGTCACGGCATACAGCCGCAGCCGGCAGGGATCAACTTTCATGGAACAGGCTCCTTTCCAAACAAAACGCGGGCACACCAAACGCCGGTGCGCCCGCGGTACTGCGGTTTCTCCCTCCGTTGGCATTACCCAAATCAGGTTCCTCGGGTCGAAGCGTCGCTTCCTCTCAGCCGGTCGTCCGGCTCCCCGTCTTTTTCCCTAACTATACTCCCTTTTCCCTGCAATTGCAAGACGGGTCTTGACAAATTTTGAGCAAAAGACTATCATGTTGTTGAAATCGGGGGAGCCGGTTACCGGCTGAGAGGAAGCGCAAGGCTTCGACCCTTTGACCTGATGTGGACCATGCCACCGTAGGGAGCATTCAACCGGAACTGTTTTTCCGCAGAGGTGCCCGTCAGGCCCCCTGCGGTTTTTCTTTGGATCAAATTTTGGGGAAAGGAAGGTACCGTCAGACAGCACAATGCCCTTTGTGGGGCCCGGGCAGAGGGGGAGCGCCCTGTGCCCGCGTACCGTGAGCGATGGGAAGCCGTGTTCCGGCGTGAGAGGGAGCCAGCAAGCTCCGACCGAGCGGCGCAGACGGTCTGCGCCGTGCCCGTGTGGGCGGCTGACGGTTTGTTGTTTGCGGCGGCCTTCCACTTTTTATGCGTTGGATCAGACCAAGAAAAGGAGTACCCGAAATGAAAAAGACCAATACCAAAAAACTGGCCCTGGCCGGCGTGCTGTGCGCCGTGGCGGTTGTGGGCAGCCTGTTTTCCTTCCCGGTGTTCGGCAGCAAGTGCGCGCCGGTGCAGCACATGGTCAACGTGCTGTGCGCCGTGCTGCTGGGACCCTGGTACGGCGTGGGCGCGGCCTTTGTGGCCAGCCTGTTGCGCAACCTGTTGGGGCTGGGCAGCCTGATGGCCTTCCCCGGCAGTATGTGCGGCGCGCTGCTGTGCGGCGTGGTCTATCACAAGACCCATAAGCTGCTGCCCACGCTGGTGGGCGAGGTGTTCGGCACCGGCATCATCGGCGGCCTGCTGGCCTGGCCGGTGGCGATCCTGTTCATGGGCAAGGCGGCCGGCGACGTGGCCTTCTACGCCTACATTGTGCCCTTCCTCATCTCCACCGTGGGCGGCTCCATCATCGCCGGCGTCATCCTCTTTGCGCTGGAAAAGAATGGCACACTGAAAAAAATGCAGAATTCCCTTGACCGGTAATCCCGAAGGAGGCTTCCCCATGGCAGCTCAGGCCCCGCTGGCCCGCATCCGGGCGGCGCACCCGCTGGTGCATTGCATTTCCAATATTGTCACCGCCAACGACTGCGCCAATCTGGCGCTGGCGGTGGGGGCCAGCCCCATGATGGCCCAGGCCCTCGGGGAGATGGACCAGATTGCCGCCCTGGCCGGGGCGGTGGTGCTCAACACCGGAACCCCCGATGAAGCCAAGTTTGCCGCCGCCTGCCGGGCGGGCGCCGCCGCCAACCGCTGCGGCACCCCGGTGGTGCTGGACCCGGTGGGGGTGGGCGCCAGTGCGTGGCGGCTTGAGCACATCGGCGCGCTGCTGAAGAAGGTCCGCCCTGCCATTGTGCGGGTCAATTACGGCGAGGCCGCCGCCCTTCTGGGCCTGGAACCCGCCGAGCACGGGGTGGACAGTCTGGCCGCGCCCCAAAACGCCGCCGCCCGGGCCGCCGCTCTGGCACAGCGGCTGGGAACGGTGGTGCTGCTCTCCGGCGTGGAGGACCTGGTCACCGACGGCACCGTTGTGCTGCGGGTGCAGGGCGGCAATGACCGGATGCGCATGGTCACAGGCGCCGGGTGTATGCTTTCGGTGCTCTGCGGAGCCTTTGCCGCCGCGCAGCCCGACACGCCGCTGGCGGCGGCGGCCGGGGCGTCGCTTTTCTGGAAGCTCTGCGCCGCCCGAGCCGGGCAGGACGCGCCCGGTCCCGGCACGCTGCGCGCCCGCCTGATGGACTGCGCCGCCGCCCTGACCGATGAGGACCTGACGGCGGCGCGCGGACAAATCGAAACCATCCAATAAAAAACGCGGGGAGAAGGTGGAATATTCCACTTCTCCCCGCGTTTTTTATCGCCGGATCATGCGGTAGCCCACGCCGATGTGGGTCTGGATATACTCGGGATGGCTGGGGTCAGCCTCCACTTTTTTGCGCAGTGTCGCCATAAAAACCCGCAGCGAGGGCGTGTCGGAGGCCGACGGGCTGCCCCACACCTCGTTGAGCAGATAGTTGTGGGTCAGCACCTTGCCGGTGTTCTTGGCCAGCACGCAGAGCAGCTTGTATTCAATGGGGGTCAGATGAATCTCCACCCCGTCGCGATAGACGCAGCCCGCCGCGTAGTCAATTTTGAGGGCGCCGTTCTCATAAACACTGGACTCCGGCCCGGGTCGGGCGGTGTCATACCGCACGCGGCGCAGCGCCACCCGCAGCCGGGCCAGCAGCTCCTCCACGCTGAACGGTTTGGTCAGGTAGTCGTCCGCCCCCGCGTCCAGCGCCGAAACTTTGTCAGTGTCCTCGGTGCGGGCCGAGACCACAATAATGGGCATATTGCTCCATTCCCGGATTTTTCTGATGACCTCCACGCCGTCCATATCGGGCAACCCCAGGTCCAGCAGCATCACGTCGGGCCGGCAGGAGGCAGCTTCCAGCAGTGCCCCTGCCCCGTTCTGGGCACGGTGATACTGGTAATTCTGGGTATCCAGCGTGGTGGCGATGAGCCGTGCCACGGCAATGTCGTCCTCCACCACAAGAATCAGCGGTTTATTCATGGATCGTTACCTCCGAAAGCGGCAATGTAAAACTGAAACAGGTACCGTGGGGCTGGACATTGTGTACCTCGATCTGTCCGCCGTGGGCTGTCACGATGGACCGGCACAGCGAAAGCCCCAGCCCCAGACCCCGCCGCCCGTCGCCGCGGGCATTGTCCAGCGTATAGAACATTTCAAACAGCTTGTCCCGGGACTCCTCGGGCACGCCGGGCCCGTCGTCGGTCACGCTCACCCGCACAAAATCCCCTTCTGCCCGGGCGGCCAGCGTGATGCGGGACCCGTCAGGGGTGTATTTGACGGCGTTGTTCACAAGGTTGAGAATGACCTGCACAATCAGGTGGGCGTCCATCCGCGCCATGAGCAGATCGTCCGGCAGGTCGGTGACCAGGGTGTGACGGCACGCAGCCCGGTCCAGATGCGCCAGTGCCTCATGAAAGACATCCTCCAGCAGTTCCGGTTCCAGATTGAGCCGAAGCTGGCCGTTTTCCATCCGGGTGATGGAGAGCATATTCTCCACCAGACTGCTCAGCCACTGGGCGTCGTCCCGGATGGCGGCGTAAAGCTCCTGCCGTTTTGGCTCCGTCATCTGGGCGCCGCTGTCCATCAGAATGGCGGCGTTGCCCGAAATGCTGGTCAGCGGGGTGCGCAGGTCGTGGCTGATGCTGCGCAGCAGGTTAGCCCGCAGCTGTTCCTGGCGGGCGGCGGCCTCCATCTGCTGGCGCGCCTCGTTGGCCCGCTCCCGCTCCAGGGACTGCTGCTTGAGGCTGGTGGTCAGCGACGAGACGAGCAGCGCCACCACAAACATGACGGCCAGCGCCACCACATCGTCGGGTCCGGTGCGGAAGGTGCCATAGGGCTCGGTGAAAAAGTAATTCACCAGAAGGACCGACAGCACCGACGCCAGCAGGCAGTACCACCGTCCCGTGGTGAACATGGCGGTGCAGAGCACCCCCACAAGATAGACCATAATGTAGGTGGAGGACATGAATCCCAGCCGGAAAAAGAGCCGCCCCACCAGGGTGCAGAGGATCAGAATGCCCGCCATGCGCAGGAAATTCCGCGCGCGGGAGACCGGTTGACCGGGCTGAACCATGGACCATCCTCCTTTTTTTGAACCTTTTCTTTTTATTATAGCATAAACAGCACAGGATGGAAAAAATCCGGCCACTTTTTAATGAAATTTTAATTCTTCCCCGGTCCCGGCAGGGAAGATCCCCTGCGATTTTGCCCGATTGGTTGAAATCCGTGCGCAAATCGGTTATACTGTTTTGTAATAATTGGAGTTTTCTGCCCCGAAAAGGAGTGTTTTTTATGTCACATACCGTTATGGTGACCGGCGCCGACGGTTTTATCGGCAGCCATCTGGCGGAGGAACTGGTCAAGAGCGGCGAAAAGGTCCGTGCCTTCTGCCTGTACAATTCCTTCGGCTCGCTGGGCTGGATTGACACCCTGCCCCCCGAGATCCGCAATGAGATGGATATTTTCATGGGCGATGTGCGCGACCCCAACGGTGTGCGCACCGCCATGCGCGGCCAGGAGCGGGTGTTCCATCTGGCGGCCCTCATCGCCATCCCCTTCTCTTACCACAGCCCCGACAGCTATGTGGATACCAACATCAAGGGCACCCTGAACGTGCTCAACGCTGCGCGGGAACTGGGCACCCAGAGGGTGCTGGTCACCTCCACCAGCGAGGTCTACGGCACCGCCCAGTATGTGCCCATTGATGAGCACCATCCGTTCCAGGGCCAGAGCCCCTACTCCGCCACCAAGATCGGCGCCGACCGCCTGGCCGAGAGCTTTTACCGCAGCTTTGACCTGCCGGTTTCCATTGTGCGCCCCTTCAATACCTACGGTCCACGCCAGAGCGGCCGGGCCATCATTCCCACCATCATCACCCAGCTTCTGGCCGGGCAGCAGCAGATCAAGCTGGGCAGCCTGACCCCCACCCGGGACTTCAACTATGTCAAGGACACCGCCCATGGCTTTATGGCCATCGCCGATTGTGATGCCGCCATCGGTCAGGAACTGAACATTGCCACCGGCGTGGAGCATTCCATCGGGGATCTGGCCCGGGAACTCATCGCCCAGATCAATCCCGGCGCCGAGATTGTCTGCGAGGCCGAGCGCCTGCGCCCCGAAAAGAGCGAGGTCAACCGCCTGCTGGGCGATTCCACCAAGCTGCGCAACCTGACCGGCTGGAAGCCCGCGTATACCTTTGAGCAGGGCCTGGCCGAAACCATCGAGTTTCTGCGCGGCAATCTGGATCAGTACAAAGTCGGTCAGTACATTCTGTAACCGCCCGGCCCTGCGTTGCCGGGTGGGGGAGGAGCCATGCGTTTGCCCCATCGGAACAGCAAATTAAAACCCCTGATCCTGGCCCTGGCCGCCGCAGCGGCGGGGGTGCTGTGGTCCTATTTCTGGCGGGTGTTCTTCTATCTGGATTCCCGCATTTCGCCCCTGTGGGTCACGCTGGGGTGCGTGGCCTTTGTTGAGCTTTGCCTGCTGGCCGCCGCGCTGGTGCGCCGGTTTGCCAAAGGCTTTGCGGCAAAGGGCGCGGTCTGCATTTTCCTGTGCGGGCTGCTCTTCGCCTTTGCCAATCCGCCGCTGCAAACCCCCGACGAAACCGACCATTATCTGCGCACCTACGCCATCTCGATGGGGCGCTTTGACTTTGACGCCTCCCGCGGCTACCCCGGGGACGTGGACGCTTTCATGAACGCCTTCCCCGGTGCGTGGGTCAATGCCCACACCTCCGCCGGCGTGGGGGAAAACCCCGATACCGGGCAGGAACAGGCCTACAACACCGCCGGATATGCCCTCAAGCAGTACGGTTCCGACGGCTGCATCGAGAGCGTGGCGGACAGCTTTGCCGCCTATCTGGGCCGGGACACCGCACAGCAGGACGGTGACACGGTGACCGAACCGGTCAGCTTTCTGATCCTGCCCTTCCTGCCCGGCACCCTGGGCATGGCGCTGGCGCGTTTGCTGGGGCTGGGGGCGCTGGGGTGTCTGTACGGCGGAAGGATCGGCAATCTTGTGGCCTATACGCTGCTGTGCTGGCTGGCGCTGCGCAGGGCTGACAAATACAGACCGGCTTTTTTGTGCATCATGCTGCTGCCCATGTCGCTCTTCATGGGGGCCTCGCTGAGCTATGACGCCACGCTGCTGGGCTGCTATTACCTGATGCTTGCCCTGCTCACCCGGGAGAACTGGGACACTTCCACCGCCGGAATGTACGCGGCGGCCTGTATCTTCGTCAATGTGGCCAAACCATACTTAAATTTGTTATGGGCTTTGCCGGTGCTTCTTGTGACCGCCCACCAGTGGAAGGCCAGGGGCCGCCGCTGGCAGTGGGTGGTGGCCATGCTGGCCGGAGCGCTGGCCGCCACCCTGCTGGTGGAATGGTACGGCACCGCCTTCCGGTTCAACTATCCCACCATTGCGCGGCAGGGCGGGTCCACCGTCAACGGCGGGCAGCAGCTTGCCTTTGTGCTGGCTAACCCGCTGCGCACCCTGGCGGTGTTCTGGGGAACGCTGGCGGAAAACGATTTCTTCATCGGCCAGCTGGGCCTGTTCGGCTGGAAGGACCTTCCGGTCAACTGGCTCAACCTCACCGGTCCGCTGATGCTGGGGGCGGCGGCGCTGCTCTCCTCGGCGCGGCAGGGACCGGGTCTTGGGCGGCGCCGCACGGCGGGGCTGGGGCTGTTCGCGCTGGTGTATACCGTGGGTGCCATGGCCGCCATGTACATTACCTATACCCCGGTGGGCATGGTCCGCATTGTGGGGCTGCAAACCCGGTATTTCCTGGCCATCTATCTGATCCTGATGTTGCTGGCGGCGCCGCTGCTGCGCCGGTTCTTCCGCCCGGCGCTGGAGCCTGCCCGGGCCGAGGCGGGATCGGTGCCGCTCTTTGCCGGCTACGCTGTGGTTGGCGCGGTGCTGCTCTTCCAACACTACTTTGTGGGACCCATCTATACCATTTATCGATAAAAGAAAATTCCCCGGCGGAAAGGCGGTGCGCTGTTCATGCAGATTGTTCTGGGGCTTGCCTTTATCCTGTTTTTTTCGGGCTTCTGCCTCTGTGTGGCGGCCTGTACCCGGTATGATGCCGCAGCGCTTGCGCTGTCCACGCTGTGCGGGGCGGTGGTGGTGCTCTATCTTCTCGGCCTGCTGAATCTTCTGCAGTTCGGCCGGTTTGCCATCTTTGCCATTTTGCTGGCGGGGGCGGTCTATTTCGGCGTGCGCGCCGGGGCGCGGGCCATCCGCCAGGCGGCGTGCAGCCCCGGGTTTCTTCTGTTCGTGGGCGGCGCCTGCTTTGTCTGGGTGCTCTTTGGAATTTTGCAGCCCATGTTCACCCAGTGGGATGAGTTCACGGCCTGGGGCCTTGCCCCCAAGATGGTGGCCGAGCGCTCCGCCTTCTATGTGGCGGACCCCATCAATCTGACGGCCAGCTTCACCTATCCGGCCACCAGTCTGGTATCCTATCTGTTCCAGCGGGTGCCGGGGCAGTTCAGCGAGTGGCAGTGTCTTGCCGCGCTGGACATTCTGGCCCTGGCCTGCCTGGCCCCTGCGGCGGCGCTGCCCCGCAAAAACTGGGCTCACAGTGTGCTGATCTTCGCGGCGGGCTTTCTGCTGCCCTTCTTTTTCAGCGTGGTTCCGGCAGGCACCCGCTCCACCGTCTACTGCAACGCCATGGCGGATACCCCGCTGGCCATGCTGTTTGGCGGAACCCTCTGCCTCTACTTTGCCGTGGGCGGCCGCAAGACCGGTTTTCTGTCCTGCGCGCTGCCCCTGGCCGTGCTCACCATGACCAAGGACATCGGCTTTGCCTATGCCCTCATCGCGGTGTTCCTCATCGGGCTGGACCAGCTGTTCGGCACGGCCCATCCCGCCCGGCGCAGCCGTGGCCGGATGTTTGCCGTGGCCTTGGGCAAGGCGGCGGTGCTTGCGGTGCCGGTGCTGGCGGTGTTTCTGAGCTGGAACCGCTACACCGCAGCCGTCACCCCCACGGCGGATACGGCTGCCAGTGTGGGCAGCGAGGGCCTGAGCTATGGCGCGGTGCTGGCCGGCGGCATCCGCCAGCTGCTGGGCATCGGGCGGGAGGAGCGCTTTGCCGCCATTCTGTCCGCCATGGGGCAGGCTTTCCTGCACCGCCGCGTCTGCCTGCTGGGCGCACCGGTGGTGGCGGTGGGCTGCATCGTGCTGATCTATCTTGCCGCAGGCCTTGCGGCGCCCAAAGGCGCGCCCCGGCGGCGGGTGATCGCGGGCTTTGCGGGGGCGGCGTTCTGTTTTTCCGCGCTGTACGCCTTCCATCTGATTCTGTATTTTTATAATTTCTCCGAGGCCGAGGGTCTGGCCCTCAAGGACTTTGAGCGCTATATCGCGCCGTATCTGCAAGGCTGGATGCTGGCTGGCTTTTGTGTGCTGGGCATCACGGTGGCGCAGGGCAGCGGTCTGCCCCACAGGCTGGGCAGCGCCGCGCTGGCCCTGGGCAGCGCCGCAGTGCTGGCGATTTTTGCCTGGCGGGGCGTGCCCGCAGCGGGGTTCTGGTCCGACGCCGACAGCGTCTATACCCTGCGCCGGGACGTCAAACAGCGGGCGGAGCAGATGAACGAAGTGCTGAACTGGAACGACCGTGTGCTCATCATCAGCCAGGGCGACGACGCCACCCGCTGGTACTATTACAAATATGAGCTCACCGCCAAGGTGGTCAATGGCTACGGCGGCACCTGGTGGGGCAACGATGATTATTCCAGCCGGTGGGATTCCGACTTTATGAACCTGGTGGAAAGTCTCAACTGGGAACTCTATGATTTTCAGGCGGTCTGCACCGACGAATCCCTCACTGCCTATATGGAGGAAAAGCGGATTGATTATCTGCTCATTGACCGGGCGGACGATTACCTGGAGCGGGAATTCAGCGACCGCTTTGAGGGCGGTCTGACCGCCGGAATGCCCGCGACCCTCTATCGGTTTGAGGGCCGGAACCGGACCATTGCCTTCACCCCTGTGGTGACGGCGGAAAGTGGGGTGGCGCCATGAAGGACAAACGTCCCACCCGCCGCTTTGACGCGGCCCGCCGCGAGGCAGCGGCGGTGCGTCCCCGGCAGCTGCTGATTGTGGCCTATGCCCTGGCGGCGGCGCTGTGGGTGGTCTGGGTGCTCTGGGGGAGCGCCGTCATGCTCACCCACAAGGCGGACGGCACCATGCTGACCCGCACCCTGACCGCCGATGACCTGACCTTTGAGAGCTTTGTCAATTATGAGGATGACGAGTGGCACACCGCCCCCGTGGACGAGCCGGGGTGGTATCTCTCCACCGACAACGACCCCCATATTTTCTGGCAGGGGGAGGCCTGGGTGGAGACGGTGCGCCTGGAGGCTTGGCACTATCTGCCCCCGGGGAGCGTGGCGCTCTATTACCTCACCCCCGGCCAGACCGATTACAGCGAGAGCCAGAAGGTCTACGCCAAAGTGACCGGTGAGGGGGAATATACCTTTGCGCTGGGCGGCGTGACGGTGACGGGGCTGCGCATTGACCCCGACAGCGTGGGCGGCGTGCCCACCAAATTCACCGCAGTGGAGCTCAACCCCGCCGCGCCCTGGTTCCTGCGCTTTTTGCCAAATGGGGGCCAGTGGCTCTGCCTGCTGTTTCTGCCCGCCGTTGCAGCGGCCTTTGCGGCGGTCCTGATGGACCTTGCGCGCAAAAAATAACACACTATTTTCATTGAAAAGGAGGCCCTGCCGGTGGAACTGCTCTGTGTGCTGGCTGCGCTGGCCGTACTCTTTCTGTTCTGCGCGTTTCTGACGCTGCGGTGCGGGTTGCATTCCGCCCTGGCGCCCCTGACGGCGCTGGCCATCGCGGTGGCCTGGCTCACCGCAGCGGGCATGGCGGATGTGCTGTTCCCCGGCATGGTGGTACTCTGGATTGCCTTTGCGGGGCTGGGCGTCTGGGCGCTGGCGCCTGCGGGGGGCAGACGCCCCGATGTCCGCAGGCTGCTGACCCCCGGCTCGGTGCTGTTCTGGGCCATGTCGGCGGCGTTTGCGGTTTACTTCTCTGTGCGCCAGCCCATGGCCACCGGTTACGATGAGCTGAGCCTTTGGGCCACGGCGGTCAAGGTGACCAAGGTGGATCACCGGCTGTACTCCACCGCCACGCTGGGCACCCCCTGGCCGGTTACCCAGAATCCCGGTCTGCCGCTGCTGTCCTGCTTTTTTCAGTTCCTGGGCAGCTATGCGGACTGGAAAATTTATCTGGCCTACGATGTCCTCGCCTTTGCGGTTTTCGCGGCGGTGCTGGGCGGGCTGACTTTCCGGCAATACCGCACGGCGGTGCCGCTGGCGGCGGCCTGCTGGGCGGCGCCCTGGTTTCTGACCACCTACAACCATACCATCTATCTGAACACCACCTATATGACGGCATACGGCGATCTTTCCGCCGGCCTGGTGCTGGGCGGGGCGGTGGCCCTCTGGCTGGCCGTCCGCCGCACCGGCGGGCCGCGCTGGGCGGTGCTGCCCGTGCTGGCTCTGGCGGCCAACATCAAGGCCAATACCTTTGTGCTCTCCCTGGTGGCGGCGGGCCTTGTGGCGGTGGATGCCTGGCTTTTCTGCGACGGACCTTTCCAAAAAGGTCTGGGCCGCCGCACGGGGTTTGCGCTGTGCAGCTTTGCCGCGCCGCTGGTGATCTACTATTTCTGGAACATCCGCTACGTCAGTATGCTGGTGGCCAAAAGTGCCTCGGAGGGCGGCACCGGCGAGACCAGCGTACCGCTCTCCTCGGTGGTGGTCAACGGCATCAAAATTTTGCTGGGTCAGCCGGTGGAGGGCTTCTACGCAGAGCGGCAGCCCCAGTTCCTGCAGGCCATGGCCGATATGAGCCACCAGTTCTGGACCTCCGACGGAAAGCTCAGCATGATCGGCCAGGGCCGCAACGTGGTGATCTTTGTGCTGCTGATCTTTGTGCTGGCCGTTGTTGTGGCGGGCACCCGGCAGCTCAAGTTGCGCATTGGCGCGGTGGGGGTGCTGTCTCTTGTCTGCTTTGGCGGCTACAACCTGATGCTGGCGCTGAGCTATGGCTTTATCTTCAAGCCCGCCCAGGCGGCGGGGCTGGTGGATTACAACCGCTACATTTACACCTATTACATTGGCTGGTTCATCATGGCAATGGCCTGCCTGAGCCTTGCCCTTCAGGAGCAGCCCGCAGTGCGCCGCGGTGCCGTTTCCGACGGTCCCGTTGTCCTGCTGGTCCGGGAGGCTCCGCGCCCCTGGTCCGCGCTGTTGGGGCAGGGCGGCGCGCTGCTGCTGGCGGCGGCCATGCTGCTGCGGGCCAACTCGATGGTGCTGCCCCAGCTCTCGGTTCTGGGCTTCTCGGACAGTGAATTTGCCGACCGCAGGTCCGCCCGGCAGGAGGCTGCATGGGTGTGCAGTTACCTGACACAGCAGGACCGGGTGTTCTATGTGAGCCAGGGAGATAACGGCGAGGGCTGGTTCTCGGCAGTGTTTGATTTTTACCCCATTCTGGTGGACTATTCCGGTGTGGGCGCCACCCAGGAGGGCGGCGGCGGCACCTTCGGCCTGGCCGAGCTGGAGCCGGAGGAAGGCGTCAAACAGCGCTACTATCATCCCTACACGGCGGAACGCTTTGACCAAACGGTGCGGGGCAACGGCTGCACCGTGCTGTTCCTCCAAAAAATCGATGATATTTTTGTGCAAAGTTACCGTGAACTGTTCACGGATCACCTGGCCTGTGCCCTGGACGGCGGGACGGTTCTTTACCGTGTGACCGATGCCGGGTATGAGCCCATCCCAATGGAGGCGGTGCAATGAAGCAGTGGAAACAACGTTTGTCCGCCTTTTTCTCCCGCCCGTGGGGGATTCCCGCCGCCTGTTACCTGCTGGCGCTGGCGGTCTGGGTGCTGGTGGGGCTGGGCAGCCTGGCGGGGGACAGCCTTGCCAGGGCCCAGGGCCGCCTGACACAGCAGGTGGTGGAGCTGGATCGGTTCATCCTCTCGGAACTGGAACTGAGCGGGGACGGCGCTGATCTGAAATCGGAGGACGGCAGCGTTTCCGGTCTTTTGATGACCACCGGCGGCGACCCCCAGATGATTCTGGAGGATGTGAGCGGCCAGGTGGTGCGGACCCTGAGCTATCAGGCGGAATTTGACGGCAGCCCGCGGGAAATGTGCCTCTATTACACCACGGCCGTGGGCGAACCCTACAGCCAGGACCGGCGCGTCTTCCCGGAGGTGACTGCGGATGGCACCTATGTTTACACGCTGCCTCGCAAGAACATCGTCTCTCTGCGCCTTGACCCATGCAGCCCGGACGAGAACAAGCAGGTGGGCATCACCTTCCTGCCGGCCGCCATCGAGCTGAACGCCCCGTCCACCCTGCCCGGCGGGCTGGAGGAGCTCATTCCCAGCTGGTATGAGCTGTTCTGCCTGATTCTTTACCCCGGCCTGGCCGCAGCGGCGCTGGACTGGGCGATTGCAGTGGGCAAAAAGCTGAGGAAAAAATAACGGCATCAAGCCAAGAGGATTCGCCGCCAAACCCGCAGCCGAGCGGTTTTGGGTGACGAATCCTCTGTTTTTTGTATGGATGCCGGTATGTCCGCCCAAACGGGCCGTTTGTCCTGTGGCCCGGACCTGTTTTCCTGCGGCGTCAGGTGATTTTTAACGCCCGCTGCACGCGGTAGACGATGTAACGCAGCAGGCCCGCTATCATGCTGCCCTCGCACCAGAGATAGTTGGGCAGGTTGCGCCAGTGGAATTTGGGCTTGTGGACCTTGGGCAGTGCGACCTTTGCCTCGGCAAAGCCTTTGGCGTAGTCACCGCCGAACCCGCGCAGCCGGAACATGACCACCTTGAGCAGGTACCCCAGCGCCAGCGGGAGGAAATTCACCACCAGCATGGCGGCCGGCATATTCTTGTAGGGCAGCAGAATGCTGTTGCGCCCGCTCTGAATGCTCTTGAAGGGGTTGTACCGCACCGCGCCTGTGGTCGCGCCGCAGATGTGCCGGCATTTGGCCGTGGGACAGTAGACGTTTTGATAGCCGAAATTGTTTGCCCGCCAGGAAAGGTCCACATCCTCATAATAGGCAAAAAACAATTCGTCAAAAACGCCGATTTTATCCAAAATGGATTTTCTGTACAGCGCCGCGCCGCCGCAGGCCGAGAACACCCGGCAGGGCTTTTGATACCGGCTGGCCTTCAACCCGTCGCCCCGCTTGCAGGCAAAGCCCAGCAGCGTGACATAATCCCCGGCGTCATCGGCCAGCTCCGGCTCAAAGTAGCGCAGCATCAGGCTGGACACCGCAAAGATGCGGGGGTCTGCCTCGGCGGTTTGGATCAGTTGTGCCAGCCAGTCCGGCTCGGCAAAAGCGTCGTTGTTGAACAGCGCCACATACTCCCCGCGGGCGATGGCAATGCCCTGATTCACCGCGTGGGAGAACCCGGTGTTTTCGGCATTCTCAATGAGGGTGTAGCGGTCCCGGCCACGGTAGCTGCGGGCAATTTCCAGGCTCTCGTCGCGGGACCCGTTGTCCACCACGATCAGCTCAAAATCCTGCTCGGTCTGTGCCCAGATGGACTCAATGGAATCCCTCAGCCAGCCCGCACCATTGAGGTTGGGAATAATGACGGTTGCTTTCATTGGGGCGGCCTCCTTTTTCAGTGATACAACAGCAGGGGCAGAACCATCGTGTTGGCGGCCGAAAAGAGCAGCAGCACCAGCGCCACCACCAGCAGATCCGCCAGAATGCGCTGAATCAGGCAGGCCCGGGCCAGACGGACCCGCTCGATATAATGCAGGTCGCCGCAGGACCACCAGATCATCATGAACAGCCCAATCACCGGCAGCGAGAAGATCAGCATCATGACCACATACTGCCAGGTGGGCATGGTCTCGTCCTCATCCTCCCCATGGGATGGGGAAGCGTAAACCGGGCCTTCCGCTGCGCCCTGCCCGCAGACCGGACGGCGAGGGGCAGGGGGGAGCGGCGCGCCGCAGCGTGGGCACTGTTGGACCCTGGCCGGAGCCAGCAGCCCGCATTGCTTGCAAAATACCATGATTTGCTCCTTTGATTCACAGGGTAAGGCGGCGGTCCAGCGGGGTGGCCAGAATGATCTGGGTGTTGGTGTTGCCCAGCTTCTGCATCCGGGTCAGCAGATGCTCCAGCTCATCGATGCTGGCACAGCTCACTTTGACGATAAAATTGTAGCTCCCGGTCACCCGGTAACACTGCAAAATCTGGGGTTCGCCGGGAATCATGCGCAAAAAGTCCTCCCGTGCCGCCCCGGTCGTCTGGATCGAGATGAGCGCCTGCACCCGGGCCGCTTCCCCGGGCTGGTGCAGCAGCACGGTGTAACCGCCGATCACGCCCTCTTGCTCCAGGCGGTGGATGCGGCTGGAGACCGCCGGACTGGTCAAATTAACCTGCTGAGCGATCTCTTTCACCGGCATTCGGGCATTGCGCATCAGCAGCCGGATGATTTTATTGTCGAGTTCATCCATGTTCCGTTACTTCCTGTTGAGATTGGTCAATGAGCACAAAAAAAATAAAATGAAGAGTTTAAGCCTTGTAGGCTTTTACAAAAAGAGGAAAAACCGAAAAAATTGGGCTTCCCACTGAATTTTTTAAAGTCATCTGCGGTTAATTATAATAAAAGAAAAAATAAAATGCAAGTCTGACATTTGACATTTTAAGATTTTAAGCTATAATAAAACCATAGAAAAGAACGAGAGACACCCGTTCCGATCCCATAAACCAGACATCTTCTGACCTTTATATACTTTCCCACCCCTCTATGCACAAAAGCCCGCTGCAAAGCGGGCTTTTGTGTTATATATTTTGCCGGAGCGTTGCAATTTTTGCCAAATGCCTTTATAATAGTAGGCTGATAGGAATTGCAAAGGATGCGTGTCATGAACGAACGTCTTGTGGGAATCCTTGTGGACTCCCTGCCCAAAATAATTCTTCCCGGTCTCACGGTGACCATCCCGCTCACACTGATCTCTTTTGCCCTGGCGCTGGTCATCGCGGTGGTCACGGCGCTGATCCGGTTTGCCCACGTCCCTGTGCTGGAGCAGATCGTCCGGTTTTATGTCTGGTTCATCCGGGGCACGCCGGTGTTGGTTCAGCTGTTTGTGGTGTTCTACGGGCTGCCCAGCGTGGGCATTCTCATCGATCCCTTCCCGGCGGCGGTGCTCTGCTTCTCCATCAACGAGGGAGCCTATTGCAGCGAGAGCATCCGTGCCGCGCTGGAATCGGTGCCTTCCGGCCAGATGGAGGCCGGCTACTGCGTGGGGATGACCTACCTGCAAACCATGCGCCGTATTGTTCTGCCGCAGGCCATGCGCACCGCCTTCCCGCCGCTGTTCAACTCCCTCATCGCGCTGGTCAAGGACACCTCCCTGGCCGCCAACATTACGGTGACCGAGATGTTCATGGCCACCCAGCGCATCGTCTCGCGGGTGTATGAGCCGCTGGCGCTTTATATCGAGGTTGCGCTGGTCTATCTGCTGTTCTGCACCGTGCTCACAAAAGTTCAGCGCTGGGGCGAGAAAAAGCTCAACGCCTATGGCATCTGAGGGAGGAAACCATGCAGGAAATGCTCAAAATCACCGGCATCCGCAAGGCCTTTGGCGGCAACGAGGTGCTGCGCGGGGTGGACCTGACGGTCTGCCGGGGCGAGGTGGTGGCCCTCATCGGACCCTCCGGTTCGGGCAAAACCACGCTGCTGCGCTGCGCCAACTTTCTGGAGCGGGCCGACGCCGGGACCATGACCTTTGACGGCCGGGACTATGACCTGGCCCATGCCCGCCCCGGGGAGGTCAACGAGCTTCGACGCCACACCGGCTTTGTGTTCCAGAACTATAATCTGTTCCGCAACAAAACCGCGCTGCAAAATGTGACCGAGGGCCTCATCACCGCCCGCAGGGTTCCTAAGGCCCAGGCGGAGCAGACCGCCCGCCGCGCCCTGGCCCGGGTTGGCATGGACAGCCGGGCGGATTCCTACCCGGCGCAGCTCTCCGGCGGGCAGCAGCAGCGGGTGGCCATCGCCCGGGCCATCGCCTTTGAGCCGGAGATTCTCTATTTTGACGAGCCCACCTCCGCGCTGGACCCGGAGCTCACCGGCGAGGTGCTGGCCGTCATGCGGGATCTGGCCGCCGACGGTATGACCATGCTGGTGGTCACCCATGAGATGGGCTTTGCCCGCAACGTCTCCTCCCGGGTGATCTTTATGGAAAACGGCGTTGTGGTGGAACAGGCTCCCGCCTGGGAATTTTTCGCAGCCCCCCGTCAGGAGCGCACCCGCGCCTTCCTGCGGATGGTGCAGGGGGAACAGGAACCCCTTACAATACAATAAGGGAAAGAATAAAGGAGAATTATTATGAAATTGAAAGCAATCACCGCCGCCCTTCTCGCCGCTGCCATGCTGACCGCCTGCGGCGGCAGCGCCGCGTCTTCGGCCTCCGCCGCAGAGCAAACCGGCGACCTGCTGGACCAGATCCGCGCCAGAGGGGAAATCATCATTGCCACCGAGGGCACCTGGTCCCCCTGGACCTTCCATGATGAGAAGGATCAGCTGGTGGGGTTTGACATCGAGGTTGCTCAGCAGGTTGCCGACAAGCTGGGCCTCAAGGCCACCTTTGTGGAGGGCGAATGGGACGGCCTGTTTGCCGGCATTGACGCGGGCCGTTACGATATCATGGCCAACGGCGTGGAGATCACCGACGAGCGCGCCGAGAAATATGATTTCTCGGACCCCTACGGCTACATCCGCACCGCCATCATTGTGAAGGAGGATGACGACACCATCCACAGCTTTGAGGATCTTGCCGGCAAAACCACCGCCAACACGCTGGCCAGCACCTATGCCACCCTGGCGGAGAGCTACGGCGCCACCGCCACCGGCGTGGATGACCTGAACCAGACCATTGAGCTGCTCCAGGCGGGGCGTGTGGATGCCACCCTCAACGCCGAGGTGACCTTCTATGATTACATGAAGGCCAAGCCGGACGCCGGCCTGAAAATTGCCGCCCTCACCGAGGACGCCTCCCAGGTGTGCTTCCCCATGCGCAAAGGGGAGGAAACCGCCACGCTGCGCGCCGCCATCGACGACGCCCTGGCGGAACTGCGGGAGGCGGGGACCCTGAGCGAAATCTCGGTCAAATACTTTGGCTCGGATATCACCCAGGCCCCGAACGCGTGATGCTCGGTTGAACCGTGCCGCAGGCCCGCCGGACCGGGCAGCGTCAGCGGCGGAAGAATGAACATCCGGGCCTATGATTTCAGATCCCGGCGGGTCCCCCATGGGCAGACGCTTTGATGAACAGTGCCGGGCGATGGAACTTCCACCGCCCGGCACTGTTTTTGCTTTAAGAGTCCTCCTGCCGGAAAAAATCCCGATATTCCGGCGAAAAGATGCTGCCGCTCAACCGCCGCACACCGCCGTACAGGTGGTGCGTCATCATCGGCTCAATGGCCTCCACATCCTTCTCGTCAATGATGCGCATAAATTCCCGGTGGTCATCCAGCACATCGGCAACATTTTTGCCGCCCACAATATCCAGCCGGATCAGGCGGGCGTAATCAGCCTGGGGTTTGGTCAGCACCTGCCACAAAAATTCCTTGCCGGTGAACTGGAACCACAGCGCGTGCATGGCCAGATCCACTTTCAAAAAATGGTTGATATCAAAGTGCTCCAGATCCGCCCGGGCTTCGCCCTCCTGCTGGACCAATTGCAGCGCGTAGCGAATCTGTTCCACTTGAATGGGGGTGGAGGTGCGCACAAAGTCGCGCAGCACCATGGTTTCCACCGCCACCCGCTGGTAGATGATCTGATTGGCGTAGTTCAGGTCGATGGGGGTCACAATAGTTCCCCGGTGGGGAATGATCTGCACAAAGCGGTTCTGCTCCAGCCGCTGCAACACACTGCGGATGGGGGTGCGGGAAACCCCGAACCTCTTGCAGAGCTGGTTTTCGCTGAGCACTTCCCCGGGAAGGATTTTCAGCTCGATGATTTCCCCTTCCAATGTTTTATAGATTTCGTCGGTTCCCTGCTGGCCGGCCATGGCACACCCCACTTCCCCGGGCAACGTCCCGTGGTCTTTTTCCTAATTGTACCGTAGGAAAAAGGGGTTGTCAACGGGGCGTGGACAACAGAAAAACTCTGGTTGTATACATGTTGAACCAACCTTTCTTTCCCTCTTGAGCAATCGCACCAAATTTTAAAGAAAATTCATAAAATCAGCGCAATATTTATCCCTTTCTCATGAAAAGTGTATAAAATAGAATCGATTTTGTGAAAATTGTACAGGATGCGCCATGGATTCCGTACAGGTTGAACAATTGAAAAATGGGCGTTTTTTTGCTATGATGAAAGCGATACAGGGGAAGTTGTATACAAGACCGCGTGCGACTGCCCTGAAAACTTTTTGCGGTCACGATGTTATGAAGGAGGAAAACCACCACATGAAAAAACTCATCGCATTGTTTTTGAGCCTGACCATGGCTGCTTCTCTGGCAGCCTGCGGCGGCAGCGCAAGCTCCGCGGCGTCTTCTGCCGCGTCCACTGCGGATTCCACCGCTGCTTCTTCCGAGGCAGCCTCCACCGCTGAGGGCGAGGACCCCTATGCCGCTCTGGGTGACTTTACCATGGTTGTCGGCCATGCCCAGCCCGAGGGCAACCCCCGTTTCGTCTCCATGGAGCAGTTTGCCAAGGACGTCTCCGAAGCCACCAACGGCCATGTGACCGTTGAGGTTTACGGCAACGGCCAGCTCGGCACCGAGAAGGAGATGCTTGAGCAGGTTGTGGCCGGCACCATCCAGGGTATGCGCGGCGGCCAGTTTGACTTCAGCCCCCGCCTGCTGATGTTCACCCTGCCTTTCCTGACCCAGACCCGCGCCCAGGTGACCGCCTTGCTCCAGAGTGACCTGGCCAAGAGCGTCTGCGCCGAGGCTGAGGCCGAGACCGGCACCGTCATCATCAACCTGTGCGACGCCGGCGGCTACCGTCAGTTCTCCAACTCCAAGCATCCCATCACCAAGCCCGATGACCTCAAGGGCCTCAAGATGCGCACCAACGGCATGAAGACCATCGATATGACCTTCCAGGCTCTGGGCGCCACCACCACCACCATCCCTTACTCTGACCTGTACATGGGCCTCAAGACCGGCGTTGCCGACGGCCAGGAGAACCCCTGGGTCAACGTTCAGGGCATGAAGTTCTACGAAGTCCAGCAGTACTTCACCGAGGTCAACTACCAGTTCCATCCCGATCCGTTCTATGTCAACGCCACCTGGTGGAACAGCCTGCCCGAGGAGTATCGCACCATCATCTCTGACTGCGCCACCAAGATGGGCGAGTACAATGACCAGCTGATCGACGAGAACTCCGAGGCCGCCAAGCAGGCCATCATCGACGCCGGCTGTGAGATCTATGAGCCCACCGACGAAGAGATTGCCGCCTTCCAGGAGGCTGTCCAGGGGGTCTATGACCAGTGCATCGAGGAAGGCATCTGCACCGCCGACGAGCTGGCCGAGATGCAGCAGATTGTTGCCAACGCAAAATAACGGTTTCAAACCAGAACCAAATGAGGGGCGGCCAACCACCGCCCCTTGTTTTGAAAGGGGCTGACTATCATAGAAACGCTGAAAAAAGTGGGGAAGAAGCTGTTTGACATTTATTTTACCATCGGTGTGATTGCCATGGCTTTGCTGGCGGTTCTGGTGATCTTTGCGGTCATCGCCCGGTACTTCTTCTCTCTGAGCTGGAAACAACTGGCCGAGTTTAACACCACTCTGTTTGCGTTTACCACCTTCTGGGGCATGGGCATCAACATCATCAAAGATGAACATGTCATGATCGATATTCTCTACGATAACGTCAAGCCGGCCCACAAGCGCTGGCTGGCCATCGTCAACCACCTCATCGTCCTTGTGGTGGATCTGGTCTTTACCTGGCAGGGCTTCAAGTATGTGGCCGTTGCCGGCAAGCAGATCAGCCAGGGCATGGAAATCCCCATGAAGTATATGTACGGCATCATGCCGGTGTGCGGCGTGATCTGCGCGGTCTGTGTTGTCATCAAGATCGCCATGCTGTTCACTGCGGATATTTCCTACTTTGCTCCCAAGAACAAGGCGCTGAGCAAGGAAGACCCGGCGTAAAGAAAGGAGAGACAAACCCGCTATGGCAATGCTGATTCTTTTGGTGCTGCTCATCATTTTCGCCGCGCTGGGTGTGCCCCTGGCTTTCGCCATCGGTGCTTCCTGCGTGACCTACATCGCAACCAATGCCCCTACCTTTATGAGCATGGTGCCCCAGCGCATCTGGAACGGCGCGTACAGCGAGCTGATGATTGCCATGCCGCTGTTCATGCTGGCCGGTGAGCTGATGAATACCGGCGGCATCACCCAGCGCATCATCAACTTCTGCATGGAGCTGCTCCGCCCGGTCCGTGGCGGCCTGGGCGAGGTGAACATTGTTGCCTCCATGATCTTTGGCGGCATCTCTGGTTCCTCGGTGGCGGACACCTCCGCGCTGGGTTCCATTCTGATTCCCGCCATGGAGAAAGAGGGATATCCCCCCGACGCGGCCGCCGGCATCACGGTGGCTTCCTCCACCATGGGCATGATTATCCCGCCCTCCACCCCCATGATCGTCTACTCCATGATCTCCGGCGCTTCGGTGGGCGCTTTGTTCATGGCGGGCGCTGTGCCCGGCATCCTCATTGGCCTGACCCAGCTGGTGCTGGTCTACATCATCAGCGCCAAAAAAGGCTGGCACCCTGCCAAGGTTAAGTTTGACGGCAAGCGTGCTGCCAAGGCGTTGCTGTCCGGCATTCCCGCCCTCATCATGCCGCTGTTCATCATCGTCTGCGTCTCCTTCGGCATCTGCACCGCCTCCGAAAGCGCCGGTGCCGCCGTGCTGTACGCGCTACTGGTGGGCTTCCTCGTCTATCGTGAGCTGACCTGGAAGGACGTCTGGAACGCCCTGAAAAAGACCCTCATTTCCTCCTCCTCCATCATGCTCATCATTGGTTTCACCACCATCTTTACCTGGGTTCTGACCATGCAGAAGGTCCCCCAGACGGTGGGCGCCTTCTTCATGGCGCTCAATCTGCCCGCCTGGGCCATCGCGCTGATCTTTGATGTCCTGATTCTGCTCATCGGCACCTTCATCGACGTCAGCCCCGCCATTCTGCTGCTCACGCCCATCCTGCTTCCGGTCATGCAGCAGTACGGCTTCTCGCCGCTGCAGTTCGGCGCCATGATGATCACCGGTCTGGCCATCGGTCTGGTCACTCCGCCCGTCGGCATGTGCCTGAATGCCTGCAACAAGATCAACCGGATGCCCATTATCGATATCTTCAAGGGCGCGGCGCCCTATGTGGTCTGCAATGTGATCGTTCTGGTCTCCATCAGCCTTTGGGGGCCCCTCACCACCTGGCTGCCCCAGCTCATGGGTTACAGCATTTTCTGACAGGAGGCGGGATCTGTGACGCTCAAAGAAAAAATGAAGCGCGGTCCGGTGTTTGGCATGGCCTGCTTTACCGGAACCACCTGCGTGATCGAAAACATTGCCATGTCCGGTCTGGATTTTATCTACCTGGATCTGGAGCACACCAACTATATGCTGGATGAGGCGTTTGAAAAGCAGATTATGGCCGCCAAACTCCATGACATCGGCATTCTGGTGCGCATGGCGGACGATGACGAGGTTGCCATCCGCAAGGTGCTGGAGTGGGGCGCCGACGGTGTGGTGATCCCCCACTGCAAGACCGCCGAGATGGCCCGACGCTGTGTGGAAGCCGCCAAGTTCGCGCCCCTGGGCCGCCGCGGCGGCGAGAGCAACGTCCGTGCCGCCGGATTTGGCTATCACGACTTTGACTGGAACGCCTACATCGAGCAGCAAAACCGGGATACCCTGGTCATCCCCATGGATGAGGATTATGAGTTCACCGACAATATTGATGAGATTCTGGCCGTTCCCGGCATTGATGCCGTGAACTTCGGCCCCATCGATTACGCCGTGTCCAAACAGCTCAAGATTGGCTACACCATGGGGGAGGAAGTCAAGGAAGCCTACAAGATTCTGGTGGAGAAGTGCCGTGCCAAGGGCATCGGCGTACTCGGCCCGGTGGTTCCGCCCACCAAAGAGAATCTGGAGAACGCCATTGCGGAAGGCTACACCATGATCATCCTGGGCAACGATATGTGGCATTTCCAGAAAGCCCTCAAGGAACTGGTCCACGACCAGGTGGAACCGGTCCGCAGGGAGCAGTAACCTTTTGACATTCCCATAACCTCCACAATACAAAAAGCGCCGTTCTCCATCTGGGAAACGGCGCTTTTTGACTGCCTGACACTGCAAACACAAGCTCCCTCCAAGAGGATCGGGGGAGCATCCATCCAATATCAAAAGCCGGACCGGTTCTGAAAACCGGTCCGGCTTTTTGGTGCGCCCGCGGGAATTCGAATCCCGGACACCCTGATTAAAAGTCAGGTGCTCTGCCAGCTGAGCTACGGGCACATATGCCACGCTTTTTACAGCTTTACTATTATACCAAGCAAAGGCCGAATTGTCAATCTTTTTTTGTCACGAATTGGATTCAAAATGAAAAACAACAAAAATATATTGAAAAACGATAAAAACATCTTGCAAAACAATGTGCCCTGTGGTATACTGACAGCAAAGAACGGAAGGGGGACCCGCTATGAACCATGAAGACCACCCGCATGGCATCCTGGGCTGGACCGATGAAAAGAGCATTGTGCTCACCAAATTCCTCACGCTGGCCGCCGCCGCAGGGTGCGTGGTTATGACATTGTGCGGCCCGGTCATTGTGCGCTGGGTGATGGAGAGCCACGGGCTGTACCAGGCGGCCGGGCCGGGACTGGGCTATGTGCTGCTGGGGCTGGGCTATATCTGTGCGGCGCTGGCGCTGTGGATGCTGTGGAATCTCTATCATTTTCTGCGCCGCACCGAGCGGGGCAGCGTTTTTGTGACGCAGAACGTCACCGCGCTGCGCCGCATTTCCTGGTGCTGTACCTGGGCGGCAATGCTCTGCCTGCCCACGGGCGCCGTGGTGGGCCTGCCCTTTATCTTTGCCGTGGGCCTGGCCGCCGGATTTATGGCCCTCATCGTCCGGGTCGTCAAGAACGCCTTTGCCCAGGCAGTGCGCATGAAGGATGAACTGGATTATACCGTGTAAGGAGGCCCACCCATGCCCATCGTGGTCAATCTGGATGTGATGATGGCCAAACGCCATATCGGCGCGGGGGAGCTGGCGGAGCAAATCGGCATTACCCCGGCAAACCTGTCCATCCTGAAAAACAACAAAGCCAAAGCGGTGCGGTTTTCCACGCTGGAAGCCCTCTGCCGCGCACTGGACTGTCAACCCGCCGACCTGCTGGAATACCGGCCCGGCCCGGAGGATGGACCGGACCTTCACCCCTGATCAGATAAGGAGAAACCGATGAATCAGACGCCTAAAGAGGCCGGAACCCGGCCCCTTCTCTTTTCTGCACCCAAAAATTCCCCGGCTTTGGCTGCCGCAGCACTGGCAAGCTATCCGCTGGCCTACCTTTATGTGCGCAACATCCTGTTCGCCGCGCCCTTTGACGGCCCGGCTACCCGCTGGGGGCCGCTGCTCTTTGCGGTGTGTTACCTGGCCCTGACCGAACTTCTGGCCCGGGCGGCCCGGCGTCCGGCGGGACGGGAAGCGCGGCTGTGGGCTTTGTGCTGGCTGATTCAAAGCGGAGCCATCCTTGCCGTCGGACTTCACATCGACGGCATCGGCGTGTTCCAGTCCGCAGTCTGGCATCTGACGGCCATCTGGTGCGTGCTCAGCCGCACCGGGATGCTCGCCGCCGGGCGCAGCGGCAGTCTGGCGCCGCTGGACGCGCTGACAGGGATCTTTGTGATTCCCTTCGGTCATTTTGGGCTGCGAATCACCACGCTGGCGGGAGCAATCCGCGCCTGGGCGGCCCGGCGCAGGGCGGGGGAGCAGGGCACCGCCCGCCGTCTGGTGCAGTTTGTGCTCAGCGCTGCGGCGGCGCTGGCGCTGGGAGCCTTCGCCTGTGGTCAGCTCGCCCGCGTGGACCAGAACTTTGCCCGGCTGTGGCAGGGCATTGGAAGCTGGCTGGATCGGCTGCTCTGGAACAACGAGGGCTTTGTCAATTTCCTTGTGTGGTTCACGATCTCTGTGCCGGTGGGAGCCTGGCTCTTTGGTCTGGCCGGCGGCGCGGCGTCCCGGCAGGAACCGCCATTCCCCGGCGCAAAGGTCTGGGCCCGCATTGGCGCCGCGCCCCGGCTGACGGCGCTCACCGCCAATCTGATGGTGGGGGTGCTCTGCGGGGTGTATGCCCTCTTTTTCGGGGTGCAGGCCGCAGGCTTTGCCGCTGCGCTGGGGGCGCCGCTGCCGCTGACTGCCCCCGATGCCGCCGCCTTTGCGGTCAACGGTTTCTGGGAACTCTGCCGCGTGATGGCGCTGGATCTGGCGGTGCTGGCCCTGCTCTTTTTCTTGGGCGATGCACCGCTGGAACGCCGCGCACCGCGCCGGGTGCTTCTGGCGGTGTTCTGCGGCTTCGGCGTGGCCTTTGCGCTGCTGGCGGCGGTCAAGCTGGGCGTCTACACGGTTCTTTTCGGCCTGACCCCCAAACGTGTCTGGTCGGCCTGGGTGCTGGCCGTTCTGCTTCTGACCAGCATTCTGGCATGGGTCCGGCTGTACCGCCCCATCCCGGCGGCACGGATTGCCCTGGCAGCGGCTGCCGTCAGCTTTACGGTGTTGTGCTGCCTGCCGGTGGAATGGTGGTGCGTTCAAGACCAGACCGCCCGCCATCTGGCGGGACAGGATTATGACTGGTCCCTGCTGCGGCGCTGTGCCGGGCAGAGCACCGCCCTGGCCGCCCGAATCCGTGAAACTGTGGGGGCTGGACAGGCCACCCGGCATGGGATATAATGGAGACTCGGAAAGGCGGTGCTCTCATGGAATCATTGAGGCTGGCAGAACCCTGCGCCCGCTACGCGCAGCAGATTGAGGAATACCGTCTGGAATTTCTGCAAACCGGCAGCAGTATGGACGGCACTTCCAGCCTGCGCCGCTTTGAGCGGGCCGGAGACTGGCTGGACTGGGTAACGCTTGCCGCCAAGGCTCAGACCTGCCCGCTCCATTGGGTGCCTGACCAGCAGTATTTGTGCATCCGGCGCAGGATGACCGGCTGGTGGGAATGGCGGACCTGCGCCTTGCCGTGAACGAGAAGATCCTTTTATATTACGGCCAGATCGGATACAGCATCCGCCCCGGGGAGCGGGGAAAGGGGTATGGGGACCGTCAGCTCAAGCTGGTGCTGGAGGCGGCTCGGGCCAGGGGCATGGACCGCGTGCTGCTCACCTGTAAAAGCGGCAACCGGGCTTCGGCCCGCCTGATCCAGAAAAACGGCGGGGCACTGGAAAATACCGTGACGGACCCTGAAACGGGGGATGTCATGGAGCGGTACTGGATTGCGCTGTGACGCTGACCTGCACGCAGCCCGTTGGCCTGCGCGGCCGCCCGGCAAGGGCGGCCGTTTTGCTTTTTGAGCGGATTTTCCTTCCCATTCCGCCCGCTCTTAGTATATAATATCCCCCAAAGGGAGTTGATTTTGATGGAACCCAATTCGGAACAATACAATCGCACCCGGCGCCTGCTGGGCCAGCCCGCGCTGGACGCGCTGCGCGGCGCGCATGTGGCGGTGTTCGGCATCGGCGGGGTGGGCGGCCACGCCGCCGAGGTACTGGCCCGCAGCGGGGTGGGGGAGCTGAGCCTCTTTGACCCCGATACCGTCGCCCTCTCCAACCTCAACCGGCAGCTGGTGGCGCTCCACTCCACCCTGGGGCAGTACAAGGTGGATGTGATGGCACAGCGGATCACCGATATTGACCCCGCCATTCGGGTTCATCCCTGCCGCTGCTTTTATGGAAAGGAGACGGCGGACGGCATTGACCTTTCCCGCTTTGACTATGTGGTGGACTGCATCGACACCGTCACCGCCAAGCTGATGCTCATCGAGCGGTGCAAGACGGCGGGGGTGCCCATCCTGTGCAGCATGGGGGCGGCCAACAAACTGGACCCCACAGCCTTCCGGGTGGCGGACCTTTCCCATACCAGCGTGGACCCGCTGGCCAAGGTGATCCGGGTGGAATGCCGCAAACGGAACCTGGGCAGGGTGAAGGTGGTCTACTCCGAGGAGCCGCCCCTGCCCCCGCTGCCCGGTGCGCAGCAGGACGGCGAGACCCCCGCCGCGTCCCGCCGGACGGCGCCTGCCTCCAACGCCTTTGTGCCCGCCGCCTGCGGGCTGGTGGTGGGCGGCGAGGCGGTCAAGGATCTGCTGCGCGCCGCAGGGGTCTATCGCGGCACCTGGCACGAAAAATAAAAATTGGATTGTGTGAATTTTATGGAAACTCCACAATTCAGTCATTGTATTTTTTCTGACAAAATGGTACCATATTCTTAACTGAAATCATTGGACTTTTCAACAGGACGGCAGGAACAGGATTATGGAACAACAAAAACGTCAGAATCAAAAACCGGGTCAGGCCGCCCCCGGTCCCGCAGGGCAGCGTCCCCGGCATACGGCGGCCCAACAGCGGGCAAAGGCCGCCCGACTCCGCAGGCAGCGTCAGCGCCGCCTTGTGGCAGGTGGAGCAGTGCTGCTGGCGGTGGTGCTGGTCATTGTGCTGCTGGTGGCCTGCAACCGCAGCCCCAAAGGTCCGGCCACCATTGACCCGGGCACCACGGCCGGCGCGTGGCAGAAGAACGACGCGGGGTATTATTTCAATGACGCCGGGGAGCCCATTCTGGCTGCCACAAAAAAGGGCATTGATGTGAGCAAATATCAGGGCGAGGTGGACTGGGAGAAGGCCCAGGCCGCCGGGATTGACTTTGCTATCCTGCGCTGCGGTTTTGGCAGCGAGTGGAACGGCGAGGGCGATTATGCCCAGGATGACGAGCAGTGGCGCCGCAATGCCGACGAGTGTACCCGGCTGGGCATTCCCTTTGGCACCTATCTCTATTCCTACGCCACCACCGAGGAACAGGCCCGGTCGGAGGCCGAGCATGTGGCCCGGCTGCTGGGCCTGGTCAGCCCGCCCCATGAGGGGCTGGAGGATTATACCGCCAACCCCTATCACCTGGATTACCCCGTCTACTATGACCTGGAGGACAAGGCCATCACCGGGCTGTACCCCGAGGAGATGGCCCATCTGGCCGAGGTCTTTTTTGACCGCCTGCGCGAGCTGGGCTATCAGGGGGAGGAGGGCATCTATGCCTCCATCAACTGGACCCGCGCCCGCCTCACCGATCCGGCCTTTGACCGCTGGCGGGATCATTTCTGGATTGCCCGGTTCAACTCCGAGCTGGGCTATACCGGCCCCTATTCCCTCTGGCAGAGCACCTACACTGAGCCGGGCGCCAAATACGGTGTTCAGAGCGATACGGTGGATGTGGACTTTGTGATGGAAGAGTTGATGTTCACCGGCGTGAAGGACACCGGGGAGGCATCCTTCACCAACGATACCTATAAAAATGAACTGTGGCTGCCCAGGGTGAAGAGCGAAGCGGCGCTGACCACCAACGAGCCGGCGGAGTCCGACGGCGGCCAGAAAGTTTACTGGTCCAGCGACAATGAGGCGGTGGCCACCGTCAGCAAAAAGGGCGTGGTCAAAGCAAAGGGCGAGGGCGAATGCACCGTCACCGCCACCCTGGCGGATGGCCGCCGGAGCGCCGAGGTCACGGTGCGGGTGGGCCGCATCACAGTGCCGGTCTATTTCACCGGCAATCTCTGCGGCCGGACCGACAACGGCGAGGTCAGCTTTGCCGATCTGGCGGCCCTCAAGGCCTCCAACCCGGATGCGGTCCTGCTGGATGTGGGCGGCAGCCTTCAGGGAACGGTGCGCACCAGCCTGACCGGCGGTATGGACATGACCAGCGCTTTCGCGGCGGCAGGCTACGATTTGCAGGCGTTTGACGCTGCGGATCTGGCGTTCGGCACCGAGCGGCTGATCTCCGACGCGGCCACCGCCTCGGGGGCAAGCATCGCCGCCAATCTGCTCACAGAATCCGGCGACCCGCTGCTGGCCCGCTCCACCTGCTGGAGCCGCAACCGCATCTCCAACGGCAGGAATGTGGTGGTGGAGGAGGCGGGCAAGACCATCGGTTTCTTCTCTCTGGCCTCCACCGGCAACACCGCCCACGCGTGCAAGCTCACCGCCGCCGATATGGCCATCACCGCCTCCGAACAGGTGGCGGCCCTCCAGGCCAAAGGGGCGGACGCCGTGATCTGCCTGGCGGGGCCGGACACCAATGTGTCGGAAATCCTTGACACCCTCACCGAACTGGGGGTCACTGCGGTGCTCACCACCGGCGAAACCGCCGCCGGCAGCGGCATCTGCGTGGCCGCCGCCGACGGCTGGAATTCCATCGGCAAGCTGGAGCTGACTTTCGAAACGGACGGTGGCGTGACCGCTGCGGCGGGCACCGTCACCCCGGCGGAGCTGAAATCCGCCCGGGGCAGCTATACGGCAGAGCAGCAGAAGGTCTATGATTCCACCTTCACCGCCCTGCAAAAGCTGGCGGACGGCGATGCGGAGGTCTGGGAGCAGACGCTCTTCACTTTTGCCGAAAACGAAACCACCTCCAAGACCATCAGCTTTGGCAACTATATTGCCTCCTTCTATGAGGCCTGTGCCGACGGCGATCGGGACAGCTGGCCCGCCGGGACGCAGGATCTGCCGCTGACCGCACTGGCGGGCGGCGTCAGTGAGCTGGAATTCGGCGAGATCACCCGGGGTGCTTTGTGTGACGCGCTGCCCGCCGGGCAGCGGCTGGTTCTGGTCAAAACGACCTCCGCCGCCATCGGCACCCTCATCGGTTCCGGCACGGTGAGCCGCACCTATGAGGAAAGCCTGCTGGCCTATCAGGTCACCGACGGCGCCGCGCTGCTGGTCACCGATACCGCCACTCTGGCCGCCCTGAACGATCCCGGCGCCGAAATTCTGCGGGATTACGGCGATGTGTTCTGGGATGTCCGCATGAACCTCAACGATGTGACCGGCAACTTTGCCAGCCCCTTCACGCTGCCCGAAGCACCTCAGCGGGGCGCCGGGCGCAAATAAATCAGTTCCCCCCAAAGGAGGTCCGCGCCATGAAGCTGACATTTTTGGGCGCTGCCCGGGAAGTGACCGGCAGCTGCACCCTGGTGGAAACCGGCGGGCACCGCTTTCTTGTGGACTGCGGCATGGAACAGGGCCGGGACGTCTATGAGAACGACGGCCTGCCCTGTGCCCCCGGCGAGATCGAGGCCCTTCTGCTCACCCATGCCCACATTGACCATTCGGGGCGCATTCCCTATCTGTACAAAAACGGGTTCCGCGGCCCCGTCTACACCACCGACGCCACCGCAGACCTGTGTGAAATTATGCTGGAGGACTCCGCCCACATCCAGGAGCAGGAGGCCGAGTGGAAGAACCGCAAGGCCCAGCGCAGCGGCCGGGACCCGGTGGAACCGGACTATACCGTGCAGGACGCCGTCAGCGTCATGACCCAGTTCCGTCCCTGCCGCTATGAGGAGAAAATTGAAATTTTTCCCGGCGTGACGGTGGTTTTTACCGATGTGGGCCATCTTCTGGGCAGTGCTTCCATCACGCTGCGGGTGACCGAAAACGGGGAAACCCAGACCATTGTGTTTTCTGGCGACATCGGCAACAGGAACCAGCCGCTGATCCGTGACCCCCATGATCTGATCCGGGCGGATTATGTGGTGATGGAATCCACCTACGGCGACCGCGTCCATCCCCCGCGCCCCGACTATGTGGCGGAGCTGGCCGGCATTTTGCAGGAAACCTTTGACCGCGGCGGCAATGTGGTCATTCCCGCCTTTGCCGTGGGCCGCACCCAGGAAATGCTGTATTTTATCCGCCAGATCAAGGCCGCCCATCTCGTTCACGGCCACGAGGATTTCCCTGTCTATGTGGACAGCCCGCTGGCCAGCAAGTCCACCACCATCTTCCGGGAGAACTTCATGGACTGCTATGATGAGGAGGCACTGGCCCTGGTGCAGGCAGGGCAGAACCCGCTGAGCTTCCCCGGACTGCACATCAGCGAGACAAAAGAGGACTCGGTGGCCATCAACATGGACACGGTGCCCAAGGTCATTCTCTCCGCCTCCGGTATGTGCGATGCCGGGCGCATCCGGCACCACCTCAAGCATAATCTGTGGCGCGGGGAATGCACCGTGCTTTTTGTGGGGTTCCAGTCCCCAGGAACCCTGGGCCGCGCGCTGCTGGAGGGCGCCGACGAGGTGCGCCTGTTCGGCGAGACGGTGCAGGTGAACGCCCAGATCCGCCAGATGACCGGCCTTTCGGGCCACGCCGACCGGGAAGGGCTGCTGCGGTGGATTCGTCATTTTGACCCGAAACCCCGCCATGTTTTTGTGAATCATGGCGAGGACCATGTGGCCGAGGGCTTTGCCCGGGAGCTGATGGCGGAGGGCATTCCCGCCGAAGCGCCCTATAACGGCGCAGTCTATGAGCTGAGCGGGGGCAAGGTTACCCTGCTGCGTCAGGGCAATACCGTTCCCCTTGCCAGTCCCGAGCCGTCCGAGGCGGCAAAGCCCCGCACCAGTGCCGCCTTTGAGCGGCTGGTCAATATGGGCAAGCGCCTGATGGTGGTCATTGAGCACAACCGTGGCGGCGCCAACAAGGATCTGGCCCGGTTTGCCAGCCAGATTGCCAGCCTGTGTGACAAGTGGGACCGATAAAACCAGGCGGTACCGCGTCCCTCTCCATGCCAAAGCAGTGCGTAAGGCGCGGCTGGCAGGAATGCGGTGCTGCCATCAGTGGGAGCAATGAAATTGAAGGCAACCAAACGGAAAAAACAAATCTGCCGCGTCGCCCGGTGGCTGCTGACCGCCGCGGCGATTTTGCTGCTCAGCGTGGGGCTGACCCTCTGGCGGCATAACGGCAGCAGTTATCTCACCGGCTTTTGGGACAACGGTTCCCAGACGCTGGTCTTTGGCCGGATGCTGCAAATGCAGCAGAACCAGCACAGCCCCGGCGGCTTTATGGGGGTCTATACCCAGGATTGGAGCGACCAGCAGAACCGCTACTGGTACCGGGACAACACTCCCGTGGACCCCGCGCAGTTCCAGGCCTACACCCACCAGTCGGGGCTTCAGGGTTGGGGGTTTGGCATCCTCAACAAGGTGCTCTCGGTGTTTGAGGACAGCGGCGAGGCGCGGGAGACCATGCTTTATACCGCCAACAGCATTCTCTTTTATGCCGCTACCCTCTGTATCTGCCTGGCAGTGGGGTACGGCATCGGCTGGGGGCCCGCGCTGGCCTGGCTGACTGCGGCGGTTTTTGCCCCCTGGCCCCAGCGCGGTATGAAGGATCTGTACTGGTGCCTGTGGACCTGGTGGCTGCCGGCGCTGGCCGGGCTGCTGCTCTGCGCCGTCACCCGGGCAAGGGGCAAAACGCCGCGCTGGTGTTATTTTTTGGTGTTTGCCGCCTGTCTGGTGCGCTGTATGTGCGGCTTTGAGTTTATCTCGGTGTTTCTCATCCTGTGCGAAATCCCGCTGGTGTTCTGCTGGGCCGAGGCGCTCTGCGCCCGCCGCCCGGCGCGCCCCTGGGTGGGCCGGATGACGGCCGCCGGCCTTTGCGCGCTGGGCGGCGTGGCTGCGGCGCTGGGGGTATGGTTCCTTCAGGGCATGGCGTATTACGGCAGCGCGGAAAAGAGCTGGGCCAACCTCAGCGGCGCCGTCACCAGCCGGGTCAGCCTGACCGACGGCGCGGTCAGCGATGTGACGGTGGTTCAGGTGCTCCGCCGCTATCTGCTGGAAATCAACGAGCCGCTTGTGCAGATTGGCCCTGTCACCGTCACGCTGCTGCCGCTGGCCGTGGCGGTGCTGGCGGGCTTTGTGCTCTGTGCGCTGGCGCTCCGGGGGCGGGGCAGAGCTGCGTCGCGGGAGCTGTTCCCGCTGTTCTGCGTCTGGGTGCTCAGCTTTGCCGCGCCGCTTTCCTGGATGGTGCTCTCCAAGGCGCACAGCTATGTCCATACCCATCTGGTGCCCATGCTGTGGCATTTTGCCTTTGTGCCGGTCAGCGGTATGGTGCTGGCTGCGCTGATCTGCTGTGGGGCCAAAGCGCTGCTGCACAAACGCTGAACCTGCCCGCCGGGCTTGCACCCCGGCGGGATTTGTATTACAATAAATCCCGGGAGGGGAGGGAAGCGCCATGTGGCACCCCATCAAGCATTACAAAACCATTCATCACCACAAAATGCTGGTCATGAAGGCTTGTTTTCGCTGCGGCCTGTACTGGCAGGGCCTGACCCATGATCTGAGCAAGCTCGCGCCGGTGGAGTTCTGGGCGGGGGCCAAATACTGGCAGGGAACCTGCAGCCCCAATAACGCCCAGCGCCAGGCGGTGGGTTACAGCGCCGCCTGGCTGCACCACAAGGGCCGCAACAAACATCATCTGGAATACTGGATCGACTATTCCCCCGAGGGCGACCACGCCATGGCAGGTATGCGGATGCCCAACCGCTATGTGGCCGAGATGGTCTGTGACCGCATTGCCGCCAGCAAGAATTACAAGGGGGAGGCCTACACCGATGCCTGTGCCTGGGAGTATTACGACCACAGCAAAGATCACTATATCCTTCACCCCGAAACCCGCCGCCAACTGGAAACCTGCCTGCTCATCCTGCGGGATCAGGGCGAGGATGCCTGCTTCCGGTACATCCGCACTGAGCTTTTGGGCAAGGAAAAATAACAACTGAGAAGGATTGGAAACAATGGCAATTGAACAAGTCAAAGAATATCTTGCGGGCTTCGGCCTGGCGGACCGGGTGATGGAATTCACCCAGTCCAGCGCTACGGTGGCCGAGGCCGCCGCCGATCTGGGCTGCGAGCCGGCCCGCATCGCCAAAACGATGGCTTTCGATGTGGCGGGGCAGCCTGTTCTCATTGTCATTGCGGGGGACGGCAAGGTGGATAACCCCAAATTTAAAGCCAAATTCCACTGCAAGGCGTCCATGATCCGCCCCGAGAATCTGGTGGAACAGGTGGGCCACCCCATGGGCGGGGTCTGCCCCTTTGATATCCGTCCCGGTGTGCAGGTCTACCTGGACGAGAGCCTGCGCCGGTTTGACGTGGTGTTCCCCGCCGCAGGCACGGCGGCCTCCGCTGTGCGGTTGACGGTGCCGGAGCTGGAGCGCGCCGTTCAGAATTTTGCCGGCTGGGTGGACATCGCCAAGGGCTGGCAGGCATAACGGACAGCAGAACCATCCGGGAAGAGCGCCGCTCTCCCGGATTTTTGTTGGCGCAGGGGCAAAAAAATCCGCCCTGCGGAGAGCCGCAGGGCGAAACGGTGTCAGATCAATTACAGGGAGAAGTACCGCTTGGCGTTGTAGTAGCTGATGCCCTCCACAATCTTCTTGAGGGCCTTCTCGTCGTTGGGGTACTGGCCGTTCTCCACCCAGTTGCCGATGAGGTTGCACATCAGGCGGCGGAACAGCTCATGACGGGTGTAGCTCAGGAAGCTGCGGCTGTCGGTGAGCATACCGATGAAGTTGCCCAGCAGGCCCAGGCGGGCCAGCGTGCGCATCTGCTGGTACATGCCGTCGTCGGTGTCGCAGAACCACCAGGCGGAGCCGAGCTGGATCTTGCCGGGGACCTCGTCATCCTGGAAGGGGCCGAGCACGGTGCCCAGCATATCGAAGTCGGCCGGGTTCAGGCTGTACAGGATGGTCTTGGGGCATTCGCCGGTGGCGGTCAGCGCGGACAGCAGGCTGCTGATGGAGGCAGAACCATCGGTCACGGCGATCATGTCATAGCCGGTGTCGGGGCCCAGCTTTTTGTACATCTTCTCGTTGACGTTGCGCAGGCAGCTGTAATGGATCTGCATGACAACGTTGTATTTCTTGTACAGACGGCCCAACTGGATGAGCAGGTAGGTGGTGTAGGCGTCGCCCTCCTCCTGGGTCAGGGCCTCGCCGGCCATGGCCTTCTTGAAGGCGGCGGTGGCTTTATCGGCATCGGTCTCCACGAAGGGCACATAGTCCAGGCCGTGGTCAGAGGCGCGGCAGCCCATCGAGACAAAGAACTGCAAACGCTCGTCCAGGGCGCCCACCACACAGTCGGCGCAGGCAAACTTGCGGCCGACCACCTCTTCCAGCTTGTGGATGTAGTCCACAAAGCCGGGCTTGCGGATGTTCAGCGCCTTGTCGGGGCGGAAGGAGGGAGCCACCACCACAGAGATGGAGGGGTCTTCCTTGATCTTCTTGTGCCATTCCAGCGTGTCAACGGGATCGTCGGTGGTGCCCACCATGGCCACGTTGCTCTGCTCGATCAGGCCGCGGACGGTCATCTTGGGATCGTTCTGCAGCTTGTCGTTGCACAGATTCCACACTTCCTCAGCGGTGTCGCCGTTGAGCACCCCCTCGTAGCCAAAGTACTTTTTCAGCTCCAGATGGCACCAGGTGTACATGGGGTTGCCGATGGCCATTTCCAGGGACTCGGCAAACTTCTGAAAGCGCTCGCGGTCGGGCTTGTCGCCGGTGATGTACTCCTCGGGCACGCCGTTGGAGCGCATGACGCGCCACTTGTAATGGTCGCCAAAGTAGTAATCCGAACCGTCCGCCAGAACCTGATGGCCGCCCAGCCAGACCTGGGCAATATTCTCAAAGCGGCGATCCTCATAAATTTCCTGCGGGGGAATGTGGCAGTGATAGTCAATGATGGGCAGCTTCTCAGCATAATCATGGTAAAGGTGCTGCGCGGTAGGGGTTTCCAGAAGGAAGTCCTTGTCCATAAAAGCTTTCATACAGTTTACTCCTTTGCGGGTTTGTCCGCCGCGGCAGAACAGAACGGATCATGCGCTGCCATGGTGGCAGAATAAAACATAAACTGATACTATTATACATATTCCAGAGCGTTTGAACAAGTTGCAAATCTTGCTCAAATGAACGAAAAATCCAACAAAAATAAGGCCTTTTCCTTGTGCAAAATGCGGAAACCCCGAAAAAGCCAAAAAGGAGCGCAAAATATGTGCGTTAATTTCGGAAAGAATCTTGACGGGACAGGCAAAAAAAAATAAAATGAGGGTATCAGGGCGCGTGAATGATGGGAGCGAAACGCGCAGAGAAAAACGAGCGAAGGAGAATTTCCAATGGAAACTTTGAATTATCAGGTTCTTGAAAAGTCCGGCTACGACGGCTACATCCTGAAGGATGCGCCGGAAAAAGTCCTGCAGTTCGGCGAAGGCAATTTCCTGCGCGCTTTCGTGGACTATTGGTTTGATCTGGCCAACGAGAAGGCCGGCTGGAACGGCAAGTGCGTTCTGGTCCAGCCCATCGCCCCCGGTCTGGCCAAAATGATCAACGCGCAGGATGGCCTGTACACTCTGTATCTGCGCGGCAGCCAGAACGGCCAGAAGGTGGATGACAAGCGCGTCATCTCCAGTGTCTCCCGCTGCCTGAACCCCTACGAAAAAGAGGACTATGAGGCCATGATGCAGGTCGCCGCCAGCGACGATCTGGAAATCATTGTCTCCAACACCACCGAGGCCGGCATCGTCTACGATCCCGCCTGCCAGAAGGACGACTGCCCGCCCTCCAGCTTCCCCGCCAAGCTGACCCAGGTGCTCTACCACCGCTGGCAGGCCGGCAAAAAGGGAATCCTTATGCTGGCCTGTGAGCTGATCGACAACAACGGCAAGGAACTGCTCAAGTGCGTCAACCAGTACATTGACCAGTGGGGCCTGGAGGACGGCTTCAGGAAGTACGTCAACGAGGACTGCACCTTCTGTGGCTCTCTGGTGGACCGCATTGTTCCCGGCCGCATCCGTGATCCCAAGGAAGTGGCCGAGCTGGAGCGCAAGCACGGCTACGCCGACCCCCTGCTGGATGTGGGAGAGGTTTTTGGCGTCTGGGTCATTGAGGGCGATCCCAAGCTCAACGATGTGCTGCCCTTCCGCAAGGCCGGTCTGGAATCCAAGGTCTTTGTGACCCCCGACATGACCCCCTACAAGAAGCGCAAGGTCCGCATCCTCAACGGCGCGCACACCGGCTTCGTTCTGGGCGCCTACCTGGCGGGCTTTGACATTGTGCGGGACTGTATGCACGACGAAACCATCCTGGGCTATATGAACAAGATGCTGCTGGAGGAGGTTGTGCCCATCCTGCCTCTGGATCAGGAGGACTGCAAGCAGTTTGCCGCCGCCGTCCAGGACCGCTTCAACAACCCCTTTGTCAACCATGAGCTGATGAGCATCAGCCTGAACTCCACCTCCAAGTGGCGTGCCCGCAATATGCCCAGCTTCCTGGAATATGTCGAGAAGAACGGCAAGCTGCCCACCTGTCTGACCATGAGCTTTGCCGCCTACATCGCCTTCTACAGCAATGACATTCAGGCCCTGACCGACAAGGGCCTGGTCTGCAAGCGCCCCGCCGGCAACGAGTACACCGTTTCCGATGACCGCTGGGTGCTGGAGTTCTACAACGACCACCGCAACGACGATATCCCCACCCTCGTCCATGCCGTCATGACCAACGGGCAGATGTGGGGCCAGGATCTGACCAGGGTGGAGGGCTTCGAGGAAGCCACCGTCCGCAACCTGACGATGATCCGGGAACAGGGCGCCAAGGCTGCCTATGCCAGCTGCCTGTAAGCAAAAACCAGAAACCCCACCAGGAGGGGCCGGAGCAAGGCTCCGGCCCCTCCTTATGATTTTGGGCCTGCGGCAGTCCGCGCGGGCCGTCAGCAAAAATTGAAGGAGGAACCACCCATGCCCCTTGCCATCAAGATTAACCCCGCCGACAATGTGGTTGTGGCGCTGCATCCCATCGCCAAAGGCACTGCCGTGCCCGTGAATGATACCACCATCACCGCCGTGGAGGATATTCCCCAGGGCCACAAGATGGCCATTGCCCCCATTGCCCAGGGCGAGAACGTCATCAAATACGGCTTCCCCATCGGCCATGCCACCACCGCCGCAGTTCCCGGCACCTGGATGCACACCCACAACATCAAGACCAACCTCTCCGGCGAGGTGGAATACTGCTACCATCCCAACGTTCACCCTCTCACCCCTGTGGAGCCAGAGACCTTTATGGGGTTCCGCCGTTCCGACGGCCGCGCCGCCATCCGCAACGAAATCTGGATCATCCCCACCGTTGGCTGTGTCAACGACTGCGCCAAGGCTCTGGTGCGGGACAATCAGGACTTGGTGAGCGGCACCATCGATGGCCTGTACACCTTTACCCATCCCTTCGGCTGCTCCCAGACCGGCCATGACCATGCCCAGACCCGCAAGCTGCTGGCCGCCCTGTGCCGTCACCCCAACGCGGGCGCGGTGCTGGTGCTCTCTCTGGGCTGTGAGAACCTGACCCATGACCAGTTTGTGGCCGAGCTGGGCGAGTATGATCCCAACCGCGTCAAGTTCCTCACCTGCCAGGATGTGGAGGATGAACTCACCGCAGGCCGTGAAATCCTTAAGGAGCTGGCCGCCTATGCGGGCAGCTTCCACCGGGAGCCCATCCCCGCCAGCGAGCTGGTGGTCGGCATGAAGTGCGGCGGCTCGGACGGCCTGTCCGGCATCACCGCCAACCCCACAATCGGTCGGTTCAGCGATATGCTGGGCGCCCGGGGCGGTTCCACCGTCCTCACCGAGGTGCCCGAGATGTTCGGCGCCGAGGGCTTCCTCATGGACCGCTGCCAGAACCAGCAGGTCTTTGACAAGGCCGTCAATATGATTAACGGCTTCAAGAACTATTTCATCAGCCATAACGAGGTGGTCTACGACAACCCCAGCCCGGGCAACAAGCAGGGCGGCATCACCACGCTGGAGGACAAGTCCTGCGGCTGCGTGCAGAAGGGCGGCAGCGCCCCCATCATGGATGTCATCGGCTACGGTGACGCTGTCACCACCAAGGGCCTGAATATGCTCTATGGTCCCGGCAATGACCTGGTTTCCGCCACGGCCCTCACCGCCGCAGGCGCCCATATGATCCTGTTCAGCACCGGCCGCGGCACACCCTTCGGCGCGCCCGCGCCCACCCTCAAGATTGCCACCAACAGCCAGCTTGCCGCCAAAAAGCCCACCTGGATCGATTTCAACGCCGGTGTGGTGGCCGATGGCGAAAAGACGCTGGATGAGGCCGGGGCGGATCTCTACCGGCTGGTGCTGGAAGTGGCCTCCGGCAAAAAGACCCGCGCCGAGGAGAAAGGTTTCCGCGAAATCTCCATCTTCAAAGATGGTGTTGTGCTGTAATTTGTGCTATAATTGTCACAAATAACAGGCCGGGTTGCCCGGCCCAGGAAAGGAGCAACTCCCCATGTCCAAGCTCAGCAACGGCACCTATGAAAAGTACGCCACCCAATATGCCACCCTCACCCTGACCGACGGCGAGTACGCCCTCACCGTCACCCCCGAAAAGGGCGGTATGGCCACCTCCTTCACCAGGAACGGGGAGGAGTATCTCTGGCTGCGCGACAAAAACTATGAGTCCACCGACCGCCCCCGCTGCGGGATTCCCATTCTGTTCCCCAATTGCGGCAAGCCCGACGGCGGCGTGCACCATTTTGGCGGCGCCGACTATCCCATGGAGGTTCACGGCTTTGCCGACCTTCTGCCCTGGCAGGTCAGAACGGCCACCGATGAGGAGATCGTTCTCACCCTGGCCCCCAACGGTCTGACCAAGTTCGTCTATCCCTTCGACTTCCTGCTGGAAATGCGCTACACGCTGGAAGGCCCCAAGGCCGGTCTGGCCCTGACGGTTCACAACACCGGCGACAAGGCGCTGCCCTTCAGTGTGGGCTTCCATCCCTATTTTGGTGTCTCCAACCTGGACAACGTCAGCTTTGCCATTGATGCGGCCACCTGCTCCCAGAACGCCAAGGGGGAGCAGCCTGCCGCCCCCGCAACCATCACGCTGACCCGCAAGGAGGGGTCCGCTGACTCCATCCGTCTGCTCACCGGTGTGAAGAGCCCTATGACGCTCCACGATTCCGGCACTGGCCATACGGTGGAAGTGGCCTTTGATGAGGAAGTGTTCCACAACGGCGTGCTCTGGCAGCAGGATGCGGAACGCTTTGTCTGCATGGAGCCCTGGAACGGCTGGGCAAACAGCGTCAACGAGGAGGGCCGCCACATCGAGCTGGCCCCCGGCGAGAGCAAAACCTTCGCCTGGAGCGTTACCATCCGCTGAGTACAACGGGACCACCCAGCGCAAAAATCATACTTTTCAGGCGGCTTCCCTGCGGGGAGGCCGCCTGTCTGTTCAAAGATTGTTTACAAATTGTCCAACAATCCTCGGTCGAAACCCCGCAAAATTTATCTCAAATCCTGAAAATCAACCGGACACTTTCCGGTGTATTGACAAATTGACTTTAAAGGACTAAAGTGTAAACACTTCATCAGTCAAATGCCGTGAACAGGACATGACTTCCCCGTATCACCGCTTTCAGAAAGCCGCCGGTTGTGCAAGGCGCGGGCAGGCCCTCACCTGTGAGCAGCCAGGGGGAAAGCGGCCGGTTTTGGCCTGCCGCCGCGTAGTTCTGGCCGGTTCCCTCCGTTAACGGGGTACGCCGCCCGGCACAGTGCAGTGCGGGCAGCGGGTGAGTGGCCGGTACAAACGCCGGCAAGCAAAGTGGTAACGCGGAAGTAAACGTTGCAATGGAGCAGCAAACCAGTGCAAATCTTGCCTTCGTCTTTGCGTGGTCGGCACCCGGCAGGGTGCCGTGAAACGGAAGACGAGGGCATCTTTTTTGCCCTGTTTGCGGCAGTTGACCGATGGGGATTTTTGAGAGAAAGAGAAGGGAAACAAAACATGAACACACTCGTTATCGTTCTGATCGCGGCTGTGGCACTGATCTGCGCCTATGCGTTCTATGGTCGCTGGCTGGCCAACAAATGGGGCATTGACCCCAAGGCGGAAACCCCTGCTGTCCGCCTGAATGACGGCAAGGATTATGTGCCCACCAACGGCTGGACCGTTTTCAGCCATCAGTTCTCCTCCATTGCGGGCGCGGGCCCTGTCACCGGTGCCATCCAGGCCGCCGCGTTCGGCTGGCTGCCGGTTCTGCTGTGGGTTCTGCTGGGCGGCATCTTTTTCGGCGCCGTCACCGACTTCGGCGCCCTGTATGCCTCCGTCAAGAATGACGGCAAGAGCATGGGTATGCTGATCGAAAAGTACATCGGCAAGCTGGGCCGCAAGCTGTTCCTGCTGTTCTGCTGGCTGTTCACCCTGCTGGTCATCGCCGCCTTTGCGGATATGGTTGCCGGAACCTTCAACGCCTATGACGCCGAAGGCGCGCTCAGCGCCGCCGCCCAGACCAACGGCGCCGCAGGCATGGTTTCCATCATGTTCATGGTCTTTGCCGTCCTCTTCGGCCTGATCCAGAGAAAATTCAATCTCGGCGGCTGGAAGGAAGCCCTGGTCGGCATCGCCTGCATTGTTGCCTCCTTTGCCATCGGTATGATCTGCCCGCTGGAGTTCAACAAGGAAATCTGGAGCTATATCACCTTCGTCTACATCTTCTTTGCCGCCGTGGTTCCCATGTGGCTGCTCAAACAGCCCCGTGACTATATGACCACATTCATGTTCATCGGCATGATTGCCGGTGCGGCCGTCGGCCTGCTGGTGGCCCATCCCACCATGAACCTGCCCGCCTTTACCGGCTTCCAGAACGAGAAGCTGGGCAGCCTGTTCCCCATCCTGTTTGTCACGGTGGCCTGCGGTGCGGTTTCCGGCTTCCACAGTCTGGTTTCTTCCGGCACCTCCTCCAAGACCGTTGAGAACGAAAAAGATATGCTCAAGGTCGGCTACGGCGCCATGGTGCTGGAGAGTATGCTGGCCGTCCTGGCCCTCTGCGTGGCCGGCGCGTCTGCGGCGGCGGACGGCACCCCGGCCAGCGGCACCCCGTTCCAGATCTTCAGCCGTGGTGTTGCCGGCTTCTTTGAGATGTTCGGCGTGCCCGTCTATGTGGCCACCGTCTTTATGACGATGTGCGTCTCCGCCCTGGCCCTGACCAGTCTGGACGCCGTGGCCCGCATCGGCCGCATGAGCTTCCAGGAGCTTTTCAGTGTGGATGACATGGAACACGCCGAGCCCTGGCGCAAGCTGTTCTGCAACGTCTATTTCTCCACCATTGTGACGCTTCTGTTCGGCTTCATCCTGACCCGGGTCGGCTATTCCAACATCTGGCCGCTGTTCGGCTCCGCCAACCAGCTGTTGAGCGCTCTGGTCCTCGTTACCCTCTGCGTCTTCCTCAAGGTGACCGGCCGCAGCAACAAGATGCTGTTCCCGCCGCTGATTATTATGCTCTGCGTGACCTTCACCGCTCTGGTGCAGCGCCTGATTGCTCTGGTCAAGGCGTTCACCACCGGCAGCGGCACCTTCATGGTGGAGGGCCTGCAGCTCATCCTCGCCGTGTTGCTCATCGCTCTGGGCCTGACCATCGTGGTCAACTCTCTCAAGAGCTACGCAAACAGCAAGAAGGACAGCGAGAAGGTTACGGCCTGATCGCCGGAATATACACCCAAACAAACGCCTGCGGCAGCACCCTTTCCGGGGACCGCCGCAGGCGTTTTGTCTTTTCATACCAAAACCCGGCCCGCTGCGTTTTGTGTGCGCAGCGGGCCGGACCTTAACGATTTATCTGTTTGGAATTTCTTCGGTTCCTTCTTTGTACGAAGGAACAAAAGCCCTCGTCAATCAGCCGGGCTGCTTGCCGATGTAGGCCGCGATGCCGCCGTCAACATAGAGGATCAGGCCGTTGACAAAGTCGGAAGCCTCAGAGGCCAGGAAGACAGCGGGGCCACCCAGGTCGGACGCCTCGCCCCAGCGGCCGGCCGGGGTCTTGGCCAGAATGAACTGGTCAAAGGGATGGCGGCTGCCGTCGGGCTGGATCTCACGCAGAGGCGCGGTCTGAGGGGTGGCGATGTAGCCGGGTCCGATGCCGTTGCACTGGATGTTGTACTGGCCGTACTCCGAAGCGATGTTCTTGGTGAGCATCTTCAGGCCGCCCTTGGCAGCGGCGTAAGCGGAAACGGTCTCGCGGCCGAACTCGGACATCATGGAGCAGATGTTGATGATCTTGCCGCCGCCCATCTCGATCATGCCGGGAATGACGGCCTTGGAGACGATAAAGGGAGCGTTCAGGTCAACGTCGATGACCTGACGGAACTCGGAAGCCTTCATCTCGATCATGGGGATGCGCTTGATGATGCCGGCATTATTGACCAGGATGTTGATGGGGCCGACTTCCTCGGCGATCTTGGCGACCATGGCGTTGACGGCGTCCTCGTCGCAGACATTGCAGACATAGCCGTGGGCCTTGATGCCCTCAGCCTCATAGGCGGCCAGACCTTTGTCAACCAGATCCTGACGCAGATCATTGAAGACGATGGTGGCGCCGCAGTTTGCCATGGCGGTGGCAATGGCAAAGCCGATGCCGTAGGAAGCACCGGTGATCAGGGCAACCTTGCCGGTCAGGTCAAAGGATTTCGGGGTGCAGACAGACATATTTCTTACCTCCTAAAACAGTACGGTATATCAGATGCCGCAGCTTCTGCGGCGGGGAACAAAGAAAACGGCGGGCCGCTCAGCGCAGATCGGTGGTGGCGATGTTGTCCATGTCGTCAAACTCCATGTTTTCGCCGCCCATGGCCCAGATAAAGGTGTAATTGGACGTGCCCACGCCGCTGTGGATGCTCCAGGACGGGCTGATCACCGCGTCATAGTTGTGCATCACAATGTGGCGGGTCTCGGTGGGCTCACCGCACATATGGAACACGGCCTGGCCCTCGGGAATCTCAAAGTAGGTGTAGATCTCCATGCGGCGCTCATGGGTGTGGCTGGGCATGGTGTTCCAGTTGCTGCCCGGCTCCAGCGCGGTCATACCCATGGACAACTGGCAGGTCTTGAGCACGCTGGGATGAATGAACTGGTTGATGGTGCGCTTGTTGCAGGTCTCCAGGCTGCCCAGGGGGCGCTTGGCGGCATCCGCGATGGTGATGAGCTTGGTCTCGTACCGGCAGTGGGCGGGAGCCGAAACCATATAGAATTTGGCCGGTTTGGCCGCGTCGTCACTGGCAAAGGTCACTTCTTTGGTTCCCTGGGTGATGTACAGGCAGTCCTTGTAGCCCAGATGATAGGCCACGCCGTCCGCCGTGATGGTGCCGGCGCCCTCGCCGATGTTGAAAATGCCGATCTCCCGGCGCTCCAGGAAATAGTGGGTGCCAAAATTGGCCCAGACGTCGATGCCCTTGTCGATGGACACAACCTCGTTTACCGGCATACAGCCTAAGGTTACCATGCGGTCCACATGGCTGTACACTGCCACCACCTCGTCCGCCTGGTACAGACCGGTGATGAGAAATTCATTGCGGGTTTCTTCGGTGGTGTAGCGCTTGAAGTCGCGCTGGTTGCAGGAATAACGAATATCCATGGGCAGAAACCTCCTTGTTTTACTCCTTCCGATGGGCCGGGCGCAGTTCCCCGGACCCCTTGTATACATACATTATAGCCGATTCCGGGCCGCCAAAAAAGTGTATACAAGCACAAGAATGTAGCGTTAATTTTGGTACTTTTGCCGTCAAAATGGCAGAAGTCCCAACCTTCCCGGCAACGGCCGGCGTGCGCACTCCGGGAACAGCCGGAATGTGGTTTAAACATGAATATAATTCACTTTACAAATTAGACTTTTTCAACTATAATCAATACCATCATCACTTCAACGGGGAAGCGAGGACGGCGGCTCCGCGTACTGCGGGGGCCGCCGTTGCCTATGCCCGGAAAGGCGAAACACGGAGGAATTGTATGCTTACACTGGACAAGATCTATCATGCCGCTTTTGTGCTGCGGGATGTGGCCCGCCGGACCGACCTGATTGCGGCGTCCCGCCTGAACAGTGACAGTGATCTTTACTTAAAAACCGAAAATCTGCAGCTCACCGGCAGTTTCAAGGTGCGCGGCGCCTATTATAAGATCAGCCAGCTCACCGACGAGGAGCGCGCCAAAGGCGTCATTGCCTGTTCCGCCGGCAACCACGCCCAGGGCGTGGCGCTGGCCGCCACCCGCATGGGAATCAAAAGCATTGTCTGTATGCCCGACGGCGCGCCCATCATGAAGGTGGAGAGCACCAAAAAGCTGGGGGCCCGGGTGGAGCTGGTCAAGGGCGCCTACGACGATGCCCATGACCGGGCCGTGGAGCTCCAGCGGGAGACCGGCATGACCTTCATCCATCCGTATGACGATGATCTGGTCATGGCAGGGCAGGGGACCATCGGGCTGGAAATCCTGGACCAGCTCCCCGATGTGGAGGCCGTCATCGTCCCGGTGGGCGGCGGCGGGCTGCTCTCCGGCGTGGCCTTCGCCATCAAGAGCCTGCGCCCCGACGTGAAGGTTTACGGCGTTCAGGCGGCGGGCGCGGCCAGTATGTACAACGCCTACCACGACCACCGGTATGAGACGCTGGATCAGGTGGACACCTTTGCCGATGGCATTGCCGTCAAAACCCCCGGCGAGAACACCTACGAACTGATTCAGCGCTATGTGGATGACATTGTCACCGTGAGCGAGGACGAAATTGCCGCCGCCATTCTGGCCCTGATGGAGAACCAGAAGCTGGTGGCCGAGGGCGCAGGCGCCACGCCGGTGGCCGCAGCGCTTTTTGGAAAGCTGCCCATCGCGGGCAAAAAGACGGTCTGCCTGATTTCCGGCGGCAACATCGATGTGAACATCCTCTCCCGCGTCATCACCCGCGGCCTGATTATGAGCGGGCGCAAGACCAACCTGATGATTGCGCTGGAGGACAAGCCCGGTCAGCTCACCCGTGTCAGCGAGATCATCTCGGGCCTTGGCGCCAACGTGGTCAGCGTCCAGTATGACTTGGCCGACCCCAACATGACGGTGACCAGCTGCTTCCTTAAGCTGGGCCTGGAAACCCGGGACGCCGCCCAGATTGAGGCCATCAAAAAAGCCCTCGCCGCTGAGGGTTTCAAGCTCGTCAGCGAAAGGGCATAAGATTCCGGGTTACATCCGCACCCCGGCGGCCAGCAGCTCCACGAACTGCTTGGCCACCCGGGGACTGCGGCCCCCCGCCCGCAGGGCGAAGGCTTCCCCCTTGATGAACAGCTGGTCGGAGGGCATCTGCACCTTGTACTGTCTGGCCAGATCCAGCAGGATGGCCTCATAGCGGTCCTTGTCCGGCCGCTGGAAGGTGACCGTCAGGCCGAACCGGGCCGAAAGGCTCATCAGTTCCTGGCGGGTATCCGCCTCGTGAATGTCATCCCCCGCGCGGTCGGTCATGGTCTCCTTGATGAGATGGCGGCGGTTGGAGGTGGCGTAAACCACAAGATTCTGGCTGCGTCCCCCCACGCTGCCTTCCAGAATGGCTTTGAGGGCCGCAAAATTGTCGTCGTTGGAGGAAAAACTCAGGTCATCGATGAACAGGATGAACTTCAGCGGATTCTGTGCCAGCGAATCCATCAGGCCGGGCATCTGATAGAGCTGGTTTTTCTTGACCTCCACCAGCCGCAGGCCCTGGGGCGCAAACTCGTTGGCGATGGCCTTGACGGCGCTGGATTTGCCGGTGCCCGCGTCGCCGTAAAGCAGCACGTTGCTGGCCGGTTTTCCTTCCAGCAGCGCTTTGGTGTTGGCGATGATCTTTTCCCGCTCCCGCTCATAGCCCGGCAGCTCGCTCAGCCGCTGCGGGTCAGGATAGCGCACCGGAACCGGTTCGCCGTCCTCCACCGTAAAGACATGGTACCGGGCAAAGATGCCGTAGCCCTTCTCGCCCACCTCGGCCAGCCGGGCGCGGAAGGCGGCGGCGTAGTCCTGGTCCGAGGTGCCCCATGCCGGCGGCAGCAGCGCCGCCAGCGCCGGACCATCGTTTAGCCCCTCCAGCAAGTCGCTGCGGCACACCGACCCGGCCTGCTGCAAAATTTCCAGCTCCCGGGTCAGGCTGGCCTCGGCCAGCGGCCCCGCGCCGCCTGCGGCGGCTTTGCGGATGCAGATGTTCTCATCCTGCAACACCAGGTCCAGCAGCACGGCGGACCAGTCGCTTCCCCGGGGCAGCAGCGCGGCCTCAAAGGCGGCCACCGCCTCCACAAAGGCCGCGCGGGATGCCGGTCCGTCCAGCCCGCGCCGGGCGGCCAGCATGGCGCGGAACGCCGTCATCTGTTCTGCGGCCAGCAGGCCGCGGAACACTACCAGCCCGCCCAGACGGGCTTCCAGATCATTCAGATTTTTCATTTTTCTTTCCCCTCTGCAAGAGATTTAATCCCAGTATAATCACTCCGGCGCCCCGACGCAAGCGCGATTTTCCAAAAAATCCCGATTTGTGTTGACAAAGGCGCAAAAATGCGATATCATTTGACCTATATTACCGAAATGTGTTGAAGGAAAGTTAGTAACGGTTTGTGCTGCTCCCAGAGAACTGCCGGTTGGTGCAAGGCAGCGGGCAGGCAGGCCGCGAACTGGTTCCAGAGCAGCTCCGCCGAAGCAGCAGTAGGCGGTTCCGGGTGTGCCCGTTACAGCGCAGGGCTTTGTTGGAAGCCCGTTTGAGGGGGCACTTTTGTGCCAAGAAGAGTGGTACCGCAGAGAGCTTTTACCGGCCTTTGTCTCTTGTCGATTGCAGGGGACAGAGGCTGTTTTTCTATCTTGTGCTTGGTGTGAGCAGCAGTCAGATTCGGAAAGGAGTAAGAAATATGATTTTGAACGGTTCCCAGATTTTTGTGGAAGTGCTCGTGGAGCAGGGGGTCGATACCATTTTTGGCTACCCCGGCGGCTCGGTTCTGAATCTGTACGATGAGCTGTACAAAAATTCCGACCGCGTTCGCCACATCCTCACCGCCCATGAACAGGGCGCCGCCCACGCGGCGGATGGCTACGCCCGCGCCACCGGCCGCACCGGTGTGGTGCTGGCCACCAGCGGCCCCGGCGCCACCAATCTGGTGACCGGCATTGCCACCGCCTTCATGGACAGCGTACCCATGGTCGCCTTCACCGGCAACGTGGCCACCAGTATGCTGGGCAAGGACAGCTTCCAGGAAGCCTATATCGAGGGCATCACAATGCCCATCACCAAGCACAACTTCACGGTCCGCCGGGTGGAGGATCTGGCCGATACCATGCGCGCGGCTTTCCGCATTGCCCAGAGCGGCCGCAAAGGCCCCGTGCTGGTGGATATCCCCAAGGATGTGACCGCCGCCAGGTGCGAGTTCATCCCCAAAAGCCCCGAGCTGATCCGCACCATCACACGATACGATGAGGACGAGGTCCGCGAGGCCGCCCGCATGATCAATGAGGCGGAGCGCCCCATCGTCTACTTTGGCGGCGGCGTGCGCAGCGCTGCGGGCTGCCAGCCGCTGCGGGATCTGCTGGAAAAGACCGGTATGCCCGCCACCTACACCCTCATGGCCGCCGGCATCCTGGCCTACGGGGAACCCCACAACCTGGGCCTGCTGGGAATGCACGGCTGCTACGCCGCCAACAAGGCCATCGCCGAGGCCGACCTGGTCATTGCGGCGGGCACCCGGTTTTCCGACCGCGTGGCCCTCAACCCCGAGACCTTCGCCTCCAAGGCCAAAATTATCCAGATTGACATCGATCCCAGTGAGCTGGGCAAAAATGTGGCGGTGGATCTGGCCCTCACCGGCGACGCCTCCTATATTTTGCAGGCCATCCTGCCCTATGTGGAAAAGACCGAGCACAAGCTCTGGATGGAGCAGATCCGGGAATGGCAGCGCAGGGACTACCACCCCCAGGACAGCGATACCGTCCTCAAGCCCCACCAGATTATCAACGAAATCTGTGAGCAGGCCGGTCCTGATGCCGTCTATGTCACCGATGTGGGCCAGCATCAGATGTGGGCCGCTCAGTACCTGCACCACACCAAGAGCCGCGGCTTCATCACCAGCGGCGGCCTGGGCACCATGGGTTTCGGCTACGGCGCGGCCATCGGCGCCCAGATCGCCCTGGGCAAGGATCACCGGGTGGTTATGCTCACCGGTGACGGCTCCTTCCACATGAACCTCAACGAGGGGTGCACCGCCGTGAGCTATGAGCTGCCCATCATCACTGTGATTTTCAACAACCAGGTGTTGGGCATGGTCCGCCAGTGGCAGACCAGCTTCTACGGCAAGCGCTATTCCAGCACCGATCCCGGGCGCAGGACGGATTTCGTCAAGGTGGCCGAGGGCTTTGGCGCCAAGGGTTACCGCGCTGCCAATATGGAGGAATTCCGCGCCGCCTTCGCCGATGCCATGAAGCAGAAAGGCCCCACCTGGATTGACTGCCGCATCGATAAGGACGAGCGGGTGCTCCCCATGATCCCCGGCGGCGGCGACATCAATGACATCATCATGGAGTAAGGAGGGAACCCAGTCATGCAGCAACTTCAAAATCAAAGCAAAACCGCTCCTTCCGCCGCGCCCCGGCGGGTCATCAGCCTGCTGGTGGACAACCAGAACGGTGTTCTGGCCCGGGTTTCCAGCCTGTTCTGCCGCCGGGGCTTCAACATTGAAAGCCTGACCGTGTCGGCCACCAACGATCCCACCGTCAGCCGTATCACCGTCACCCTCCGTGGCGACGATGCCGCCATCAACCAGTTGATTCTTCAGACCGAGCGACTGGAGGTCACCCGTCAGGTGTTTGAGCTGACCCCCGAAAAGAGCCTGCAGCGGGAGCTGCTGCTTCTCAAGGTGGCCTGCAGCTCCGCCAACCGCGCCGAGCTGCGGGAGATTTCCAGCATCTACAAGGCAAAAATCATTGACCTTTCGCCGGATTCCATGGTCTTTGAGCTGACCGGCAAGCCGGAAAAGGTGGATGCCTTCCTCAAGATGTTTGACGGGTACGAAATTCTGGAGCTCTGCCGCACCGGCGTCACCGCGCTGGAGCGCGGCGGCAAGCATCACCATATGCAAAAGCCCCCGCAGGAGATCCGCGCCGCCCAGCTGCCGCTGCCCGGCTCCTGCCCCAAACCCTAACGTTGTTTTTGGCCCCGGAGGGGCTGGAAAGATAGATTGTTTTTCGATTCAACAAAGGATACAAAGGAGAAATCATCATGGCAATCAACAAGTACTACGATTCCGACTGCAACCTGGGGATGCTCGACGGCAAGACCGTCGCCGTCATCGGCTTTGGCTCCCAGGGCCATGCCCATTCCGAGAACCTGGCCGAGAGCGGCGTCAACGTTGTGGTTGGCCTGCGCAAGGGCTCCGGCCACTGGGAGAAGGCCGCCAAGTTTGCCGAGACCCATGAAAACTTCAAGGTCATGGAGATCGAGGAGGCCGCCAAGGCCGGCGACGTGGTCATGATGCTGGTGCCCGACGAGCTGTGCGCCGACATTTACCACAGCCAGGTGGAGCCTTATATGACCGAGGGCAAGGCCCTGGCCTTTGCGCACGGCTTCAACATCCATTTCAAGACCATTGTTGCGCCCAAGAATGTGGACGTCATCATGATCGCCCCCAAGGGCCCCGGCCACACCGTCCGCAGCCAGTATGTGGAGGGCCACGGCGTGCCCAGCCTCATCAGCGTCTATCAGGACTACACCGGCAAGGCCAAGGAGATCGCTCTGGCCTACGCTTCCGGCATCGGCGCCGGCCGCGCCGGCATCCTGGAGACCACCTTCAAGGAGGAGACCGAGACCGACCTGTTCGGCGAGCAGGCCGTTCTGTGCGGCGGCGTCTGCGAGCTGATCCACGCGGGCTTTGACACCCTGGTGGAAGCCGGCTACGCGCCCGAGATGGCCTATTTCGAGACCTGCCACGAGATGAAGCTCATCGTTGACCTCATCAACGAGGGCGGCTTTGACAAGATGCGTTACTCCATCTCCAACACCGCCGAGTACGGCGACTACCGCACCGGCAAGCGCCTCATCACCGAGGACACCCGCAAGGAGATGAAGAAGGTCCTGACCGAAATCCAGGACGGCACCTTCGCCTCCGAGTTCCTGACCGAGATGAGCCCCAAGGGCGGCCGCAAGGTCCATTTCCTGGCCGAGCGCCGCATCCAGTCCGAGCATCCCATCGAGAAGGTGGGCAAGGAGCTCCGCGCCATGATGAGCTGGCTGAAGAAGTAATCATCCACTGCCGGGCGGCGGCTTTGCTCCGCTGCCCGGTTGCTTTTTGACAGGAGGAAAACCACAATGCGCAGTGATAACGTCAAAAAAGGTCCCGAGCGCGCCCCCAACCGCAGTCTGTTCTACGCTCTGGGCTACACTCCCGAGGAACTGGAACGCCCCCTGATCGGCGTTGTCTCGGCTTACAGCGAGATCGTTCCCGGTCATATGAATCTGGATAAGCTGGCCGACGCCGTGCAGGCCGGGGTCCGCATGGCGGGCGGCACCCCGGTGCTCATCCCGGCCATCGGCGTCTGCGACGGCATCGCCATGGGCCACATCGGCATGAAATACTCTCTGGCCTCCCGTGAGCTGATCTGCGACAGCGTCGAGACCATGTTCATGGCCCACCAGCTGGACGGCCTGGTTCTGGTGCCCAACTGCGACAAGATCGTGCCCGGCATGGTCATGGCGGCGGTGCGCATGGATGTGCCCGCCATCGTCTGCTCCGGCGGTCCCATGCTGGCCGGCACCTTCGGCGAGGATGAGGTGTCCCTCTCCAAGATGTTTGAGGCCGTCGGCTCCTACAAGGCCGGCATGATTACCGAGGAACAACTGGAGGACTGCACCTGCAACTGCTGCCCGTCCTGCGGTTCCTGCTCCGGTATGTACACCGCCAACTCCATGAACTGCCTGTGCGAGGCCATCGGCATCGCCCTGCCCGGCAACGGTACCATCCCGGCGGTCTACTCCAAGCGCCTGCAGCTGGGCAAGCAGTCCGGTATGGCCATCATGGACCTGGTGCGCAACAACGTCACCGCCCGCCAGATCATCAACGAGCGCTCCATCCGCAACGCCCTGACCTGCGATATGGCTCTGGGCTGCTCCACCAACACGGTGCTGCATCTGCTGGCCATCGCCTATGAGGCCGGGGTGCCCATCGACCTCAAGCTCTTCAATGAGATTTCCGCCAAGACCCCCAACCTCTGCCATCTGGCTCCCGCCGGCCCCACCCATATGCCGGACCTTTACGCCGCAGGCGGCATCCCCGCCGTGCAGGCCGAGCTGGCCAAGAAGGGACTGCTGGACCTGGAGGTTCCCACCGTCACCGGCAAGATCCTGGGCGAGAACATCAAGGGCGCGGTCAACAAGAACCCCAACGCCATCCGGCCCATCGACAACCCGTACAGCCCCAACGGCGGCCTGCAGATCCTCTGGGGCAACATTGCCCCCGACGGCTGTGTGGTCAAGCGCAGCGCGGTGGCCCCCGAGATGCAGGTCCATTCCGGCCCTGCCCGCGTTTTCAACAGCGAGGAGGAGGCCATTGACGCCATCTACAATGGCCGCATTGTGCCCGGCGACGTGGTGGTCATCCGCTACGAAGGCCCCAAGGGCGGCCCCGGTATGCGTGAGATGCTCAACCCCACCAGTGCGCTGGCCGGCATGAAGCTGGACACCACGGTGGCCCTCATCACCGACGGCCGGTTCTCCGGCGCGTCCCGCGGCGCGGCCATCGGCCATGTCAGCCCCGAGGCAGCCTCCGGCGGCCCCATCGGCCTCATTGAGGAGGGCGACACCATCGAGATCAACATTCCCGAAGCCTCCATCCATCTGGCGGTCTCCGATGAGGAACTGGCCCGCCGCAAGGCAGCCTACGTCCAGCCCGAGCCCAACATCAAGACCGGCTGGCTGGCCCGCTATGCCCGCATGGTGACCTCCGCCAATCTTGGCGCCGTCGTGCAGTAACTGACAACACAAATTCCCCGGCTGTGACAGCCGGGGAATATTTTTGCGGTTTTTCTTATTTTTCTTCCGGGTAGGGGTCCCCGAACAGGCCAAAAGCGGCGGTCTGTTCCAGCTCCGGGCCGCTGGATTCGTGAATGCGGGAGGAAAGCCCCGGGATATCCGGTACTTCCCCCGGCCCGGCATAGATGGTCACATCGCTGTCCTCATCGTCACTCCCGGTGGGCAGCGGCACGTCCAGATCCTCCAGCAGCTTCTGCACGGCCGCGCAGTCGGCGGGCACATCGGTCAGGCTTGCGCCGTAGTGGCTGAACAGAACCGTGCCGTCCGCCGCCAGAACCAGTGTCAGCGGAAGCTGCTGGACCCCGTTGCGGGGCGGACGGTAGCCGTGCTTTTTGGCTTCCCGCATAATCTGCCAGGCTTCCAGACTGTAAGTAGCGAGCGCGCCCGAGCGGGCGGGGATGTCCAGCAGGTCATACAGCACCCCTTTGGCGTCGCACAGCAGGGGATAGGGCAGGGTGTCCGGTCCCACGGCGCGGGACAGTTTGTCGGCCCGGGAGCGCACCACCAGGGCAAAGCCGCCCCCCGTCAGCGCGTCAAAGGTGCGGGCGTAGCGGCCCGCAAAGGTCCGGGTGACAGGGTGGCCAAAGTTGCTCATAAACACCAGAACCAGCGGCGCCGTCTGGGCCAGCAGCTGCCGGAAGCTGTTCTGGGCGCTGTAGGGGGTGTCATACCGGAAAAAAGGCAGCTTTGCCCCCGGCCCAATGCGTTTGGACAAAATGCGCACCCTCCTTCCCGGTCCGCATCAGAAAAGAAAAAGATACAGAAAAAGGGAAGGTTACCCCTCCCTTGGAAAAATCCAAATCACCCGCGCGGCCGTCTGCAGCCAATCAAAACCTACCGTTATGGCAGGTGGGTGCCCTGCGGCCGCGATCACGCTCCCTTCTTCCGCTTGCCGCGTATACGCGGGGCGGGAGGTCTGCGATCCGGCGGCCGACAAATCCGGGCTCCCGAAGTTTGATTAGTAGGATTATATAAAGCTGCAACAAATCGAACCGCGCAGGATGTAGCAATGGAAAACTCAGGACACCGGTCCGTCGATCTCGTCGTCGTCAATGTCGTACATGGCCTTGAGGCGCTCCTCAAAGACCTTGCCGACCGTGAGCAGCTCTTCATCGTCGTCCACGATATCCATATATTCGCCGGCTTCATCGGTGCCAATGCGCATCAGAATCAGTTCGGCTTCCTCCTCCAGGCTTTCGGGGTCCTCCTGGTAAGGGATGACCGCCAGGTAACGGGTTCCGTTGACCTCGGTGGCGTCGATCACTTCAAAGGTGCATTCCTTGCCGTCCTCGTCCTCCAGCGTGAGAAGGTCGGGCTGGGCTTCCTGCAGCATTTCGGGGCTGAGTTCGTCTGACATATTCGTTCTCCTGTCTTATGTGGTATGCTTATAGTTTACTGTTTTTTTCTGCAAACGTCAAGCTATTCATTTCACGAATTCTGTGTTATAATATCTGGCGAATAGCACAAAAAGGGGGCAAACTGTCAGTGAAGAAAAAACATTGGATGAGCGCGGTGCTCATCGCGCTTGCCGTGCTGCTTCTGTGCGGCTGCGGGGGCAGCGGCCACAAGGCGCCCAAACGCGACGCGGTGGAGAGCACCGAACGGCAGTTTGCCGCGCCCGCCGCAGGGGATTTCATTGCCATCTTTTCCACTTCGCTGGGCGAAGTTCGCGCCGTGCTCTATCCTGACGCGGCTCCCATGGCGGTGCAGAACTTTGTGGGGCTGGCGCGGTCGGGCTACTATGACAATACCGCAATCTGGCGGGCCGAGTACGGGTTTGCCGTCCAAGGCGGCGACGCGGGCGGCACCGGCACCGGCGGGGCCACCATCTGGTCCAATCATCCCTACCCGATGGAGGCGGACGGCAGCCTGCGCCACTATGCAGGGGCGCTCTGTGCGGCCTTTGGCAGCGGCGGGGATGTGTCCGGCGGCAACAGCCAGTTTTATTTTGTGACAGCCTTGCCGGACAGTGTGGACAGCGCCATGCAGGAACAGTTGGCTGCCAACGGTTACAGCGAATCCCAGATTTCCGCCTATGCCGCCGCGGGCGGCCTGCCCTATCTGGACAACACCGATACCGTGTTCGGCCAGGTCTATGAGGGCATGGAGGTGGTGGACGCCATGGCCTGTGTGGAGACCGAAAAAGCTGAGGATGGAACGGATACCTTCCGTCCGGCCCAGGACGCTGCCATCACCATCTACAAGGTCACCATCGCCAACTACCCCGGCCCCACGGCGGAGGAGACCGCCGCCTGGCTCACCGCTGAACCGGAACAGTAATATTGTATGCACTCCGGTGCAAAAAATCCCGCGGGATGGGGCATCAGCCTTGCCAAATCCTGCGGGTGTTTTTTATGCAGTCTGCTTATTTTTTGCTGTTGCCGCCCATGCGCCGGTCGCGGCGGGCGTATTCCGCCAGCGCCTGGTCAAAACAGTCGTTGGTGAAATCGGGAAAGAGGACCGGTGTAAAATAGAACTCCGCATAAGCGCACTGCCACAGCAGGAAGTTGGACAGCCGTTCCTCCCCACTGGTGCGGATCATCAGGTCCACCGGCGGCAGATCCTGATAAAAATGGCTCTCAATCGTGCGCTCGTCAATGTCCGCCGGGTTCAGCGTTCCGGCCTGCACCTCGCCGGCAATGGCGCGCACCGCATCGGTGAGCTCGGCGTGGGAACCGTAGTTCAGGCAGAAGTTCACGGTGCCGGTTTTGTTGTTCCGGGTCAGGTCGGTCATATAATCCATGGCGTTCAGCACCTTGGGCGGAAGCCCTTCCCGCCGGCCGCTGAAAACCACCCGGCAGTCTTTGCGGTTCATCTCCTCGGTGACGGATTTGAAGTTGTTGGCAAACAGGTCCATCAGATAGCCCACTTCCCTGGCATCGCGGGCAAAATTCTCGGTGGAAAAGACATAGAGGCTCAGCACCGGAATGCCGCAGTCGCCGATAACGTAGCGGGTGATGTCCTCCAGACGGTCAAACCCGGCCTTATGGCCAAAGCTCACGGGCAGGCCGCGTTTTTTGGCCCAGCGGCGGTTGCCGTCCACAATAATGGCAACGTGGGCGGGAATGCGGGATGCAGTTTCGTTTGGCATGGGGAACCTCCTTATTCTTGCACAGGGCAGACGGTCTCGGGCGCGTCCTGCCCGGGGTGGGCACGCCGCCAGTTGAGAAAACTTTCCAGAATGACCGCAGCGGAAACCGAATCAATCCGCGCCTTGCGGTCTGCGCCAAAGGTGTTGTTGCCCGAAAGGATTCCGGCGGCGGACACCGTGGTGCGCCGTTCATCCCACAGCGCCACCGGCATACCGCTCACCTGGGCCAACTTGGCGGCAAAGCGGCGGCTCTTGGTGCAGCGCGCTCCCTCCGTGCCGTCCATGTTCCTGGGCAGTCCCACCACAATGCCCTGGGCGCCCTGGGCACGCAGGGCGTCGGTGGCAGCCTGTGCCACCTTGTTCAGGCTTTTTTCCTCAATCTGCGGGGTGATGGGCGTCACAATCAGCTCGGTGGCATCGCACACGGCCAGCCCGGTGCGTCGCTCCCCGTAATCCACGGCAATCCACTTCATGGCAAACCTCCGGTTTCGGTGATTGTCCTTATTATACCACGCGCCCGGTTCCGGCGCAACAAAAGAGCGGGCAGAGCCGGCGCTCCGCCCGCGAAAAGATGTCGGCAACTTATTTTGCCAGCCCGGGAACCCGCTTGTCCAGTTGGATGGTCAGCACAGCGGCCAGAATAATCTTGATGGCATCGCCGGGCAGGAAGGGAATCACACAGTAGGTCAGGCTGGTGACCAGATTCATGCCGGTGAGCACCATGAACCAGATGGTGCCCAGGGCGTAGCAGGCGGCGCAGCCCAGCACGCAGCCCAGCGCCAGCCAGCCAAAGCGGCGGGGCCATGCGCTGGCGCACCACCCCGCGATGAGGGCCGCCAGCAGATAGCCGATGGCATAGCCGCCCGTCTTGCCAAAGAGCACAGCGGGACCGCCGGAAAAGCCGGCCATCACCGGAACGCCGATGGCCGCCAGAGCCAGATAGACCAGCTCGCTGGCTGCGCCCCATACAGGCCCCAGCATGGCGCCCGCCATATAGGCGGCAAACAGCGCCAGGTTGATGGGAATACCCCAGGGCATCGGCACGGAAATCTGACTGCACACAGCGGTCAGCGCGGCAAACAGCGCACAGGCCACCATGCGGCGCACGCGGCGGTTGGATTTGGTTTCATTCATAAAAATTCCCCTCTCTTTTGATCCTTTTTATTCCGTAAGAGCAGTCGGGCTCTTATGCGCTGATGAATCTGTCGGTCTGACCCGGACTTCGCCGCTGCCCAGCGCCACCGGCGCACTGCCCGGTTCAAACTGAACCACAAGGCGGCAGTCCCGGTCCACGCCCAGGACCCGAGCAGTCCGTGACGGTGTCCCGGGGCGCAGAACCTCCACGGTATGTCCGGTCAGCAGTTGGCGGCGGCGGTATTCTTCCAGATAACCGTCCCGGCTCCCGGCGCGGTAGAGCGGCCAGAACTCGTTGAGTACCCCGGCGGCCAGCGCGGCCCGGCTTCCCGGCGCCGGGGCGCCGTCAAAGAGGGCACCGGCAATGCCCTCCAGTTCCTCCGGCCACCCGCCTGCCGGTTCGGTCAGGTTGAAACCCAACCCCAGCACCGCGTGATCCAGCATCCCGGATTCCAGGTCCATGGAGGCCTCGGTCAGGATGCCGCAGACCTTTCTGCCGTCCCGCATCAGGTCGTTGACCCACTTGATGCCGATTTCCGCCCCGCACAGCCGTTCCGCCGCCCGTGCGGCTGACACAGCGGCCATGGCGGTGATGCGCACCGCCTGCCGGGCGCCGAGTTCGGGCCGCAGCAGAATGCTCATATAGAGCCCGCTGCCCGGGGGCGAGAAGAAGGGCCTTCCGTTGCGGCCCCGCCCGGCGGACTGGGCCTGCGCGATGAGGACCAGCCCTTCCGGCGCGCCCTGGGCGGCGCGGGCACACAGTGCGGCGTTGGTGCAGGGCAATCGGTCCACCACCTCAATCTGCAACGCGGCAGCCGGGCCGGGTTCCAGCAGTGCCCGCACTGCGCCGGCATTGAGCACATCGGTGCCCCGCCGCAGGGCATAACCCCGGTTGGTCACCGCGTCGATGGGATAGCCGTCCGCCCGCAGCGCCGAGATGGCTTTCCATACAGCGGTCCGGCTGACGCCAAGCCCCTCAGCCAGTTCCTGGCCGGACAGATACCGCCCCTGGGCACCGTCCAGCGCCGCAAGGACCTGCGCTTTGACCGACATCCGTTCACCTCCCAGCCCCGTTGCGCGGGGACTGCTTGCAGTATAATCCCGGATATTTCCGATTGTCAACAGATCTCCCTGGAAAAGGTTGACAATTGCAGCAAAAAAAGAGACCCGCCGACAGGCGAGCCTCTTTTTTGGAAGAATAACCGTAAATACGGATCAATGCAGGGGGAAAATCAGCGCTGGATACGGCCGGAACCGTCGCCGCCGGCAAGCTTCTCGACCTCGGGTACAGTGACCATGTTGTAGTCGCCCTCGATGGAGTGCTTCAGAGCGGAAGCAGCAACGGCGAACTCAACGGCATCCTGGGTGCTCTTGCCGGTCAGCAGGCTGTAGATCAGGCCGCCGCCGAAGGAGTCGCCGCCGCCGACGCGGTCGATAATGTGCAGGTTGTACTTCTTGGAGAAGCAATACTCGTTAGAGGCAACGTCGTACAGCATGGCAGACCAGCCGTTGTCAAAGGCGGAATGGCTCTCACGCAGGGTGATGGCAACCTTCTCAAAGCCAAACTTCTCAGCCAGCTGGCGGGCAACGCTCTTGTAGCCCTCGCGGTTGATCTCGCCGGCGTAGATGTCGGTGGCCTCGGCCTCGATGCCGAACACGTCCTTGGCGTCCTCCTCGTTGGAGATGCAGACGTCAACGTACTGGCACAGGTCGGTCATGGCAGCGCGGGCTTCCTCACGGGTCCACAGCTTGCCGCGGTAGTTCAGGTCGCAGCTGATCTTGACGCCGTGTGCCTTGGCGGCCTTGCAGGCCTCGCGGCAGATGTCAACCACATTGGGGCCCAGGGCCGGGGTGATGCCGGTGAAGTGGAACCAGTCAACGCCCTCAAAGATCTTGTCCCAGTCGAAATCAGAGGTGGAAGCCTCCTGAATGGCGGAATGAGCACGGTCGTAGATGCAGACGGAACCACGCTGGGAAGCGCCCTTCTCGTTGAAGTAGATGCCCACACGGTCGCCGCCGCGGACGATCATGGAGGTGTCAACGCCGTAGCGGCGCAGGCTGTTCACAGCGGCCTGACCAATGGCATGGGCGGGCAGCTTGGTGACGAAAGCGGCATCAATGCCGTAATTCGCCAGAGAGACGGCAACGTTGGCCTCGCCGCCGCCGAAGCTGAACTCCAGGTGGTCAGCCTGAACAAAGCGCTCGTAGTTGTAGGGCTGCAGACGGATCATCAGTTCGCCAAAAGTAACGACTTTCATGAAAACTTCTCCTTATCTGTTTTGTTTAATATCAAATTCTTGCACAGGCAAAAATTATTTCTGAACCAGGTGGATGGCAAAGCCGGCGACTTCATCGGCCAGGTAGATGGCGATGTGCTTGTCGTTCTTGGTGACCATGCTGTCCATGTCAAACTTGACGCCGCGGCGGCTCAGGTGATAGACGGCGCGGTCGATGTTGTTGCACTTGATGGCAATGTGGCCGTGGGTGCCGCGGCCGGGCTTCTTCATGATCTCGAATTCCTTGTTGCCCACAAAGATGCTGCTGTTGCCCGGCTTGACGGCCATGCTCAGCAGGCTGCCCAGGGTCTCGGCGGTCTTCATGGCCTCGGCGTCATCGGCGCAGTTGATGCCAATGTGGCCCAGCTCCAGGCCCAGCATGACGTCAACGGCTTCCTTGGACATCGCGGTGATCTCGTCCCAGGCGCCGGCCTTGATCTTGTCGCTCTTGCACATCCAGGTGCCGCCCACGGCAATGATCTGGGGATAGGCCAGGTAGTTGTTCACGTTCTTGGCGTTGACGCCGCCGGTGCACATCCACTTGGCAGTCTTGAGAGCAGCGCCGATGTTCTTCAGCTTGTCCACGCCGCCGTTGGCCTCGGCGGGGAAGAACTTGATGGCCTCGCAGCCCATGTTCATGGCCTGCTGCATCTCGCCGGCGGTGGCGGTGCCGGGCATCATGATGCCGCCCTTGTCAATGACGTGCTGGGTGACAATGGGATCAAAGCCGGGGGCCACGATGAAAGAGGCGCCGGCGTCCATCGCACGGTCAGCCTGCTCCGTGGTCAGCACAGTGCCGGCGCCGAGCAGCATATCGGGCAGTTCCTGATGGATCTTGCGGATGCACTCTTCGGCACAGGCGGTGCGGAAGGTGACCTCGGCGGCGGGCAGACCGCCATCCATCAGGGCTTTGCAGAGGGGGATCGCCTCGTCAACGCTGTTGAAAGCGATAACGGGGATAATACCGATTTCGTAAACACGCTCAAGGACAGGATTCATAACGCATTTCTCCTTATCTGTCTTAAGTTTGCATTGGTTCCCGTTCCGGTTGGGAGCGGTGATTCCTTATGGTGGAATACCGTTCCGCAATTGGCTTATTTTATTATACAAATTCTGCGCGGCGGCGTCAATCGGGCAAAATTACCAGTCAGATGCGGCATTTTTTTGGCAATTTTGCGATGGTTCCGCCCTGCGGGATACCTCTTGCGAAAAAATACGATTGCTGGTATACTGGATTCCACATCGTGGAACACTTTCCCGCAGACGGGGGACAAAAGGGGAAAATGGCAGATGTGAACTTTTTGTTAATTTTCGACGGGGGGACCTGTTATGACAGAAAAAACGGACAAAAACGGCGAAAAGGGCGGCGTCCAGAGCGTGGCGCGCATCTTTGAGCTGATTGAGGTGCTGGCAGCCCACCCGGCGGGGGCCAGCCTTCAGCAGCTGGCGGGCGAGGCAAATCTGGCCAAGAGCACGGCCCACCGGCTTCTGGGCAGCCTGGTCAGCCTGGGCTACGCCATGCAGGACGCCGAGACGGGCAAATACCGTCTGACCTTAAAGATGTTTGAAATTTCCTCCGGCATTGTTAACAGCATGGATGTGATGAGCGTGGCCAAGATTCATCTGGAGCGCCTGGCCCAGCGCACCGGCGAGGCGGTTCATCTGGTCATCCGCGACGCGCAGGACATTGTCTATATCTATAAAACGGAAAGCGGTCCCATGCGGATGTCCAGCCGGGTGGGGCTGCGCAGCCCGCTGTACTGCACCGGCGTGGGCAAAGCCATTCTGGCCACCCTCACCGACCGGGAGGTGGAGACCATCTGGAAACACAGCACCCCCCAAAAGCTGACCGGCCGGACCGTCACCGATCTTCCGACCCTCAAAGCCCAACTGCGGGAGGTGCGCGCCTGCGGCTATGCCATTGATGACGAGGAAAACGAACTGGGCATCCGCTGTGTGGCGCTGGCCATCCCCGGGCCGGGGGGCAAGGCGGACAGCGCCTTCTCCATCAGCGGCCTTGCCCCCTACATGACGCCGGAGCGCATCCGCCGCGTGGCGGCCCTTGCCCTGGAAACCCGGGCCGACATTCTTCGGGATATGGGGTTGCAGAGAATCTGATGCAGTAGACAAACCTCGGGCACGGCGGTATAATGACAGAAAGAGTAAACAGGAAAAGAAGTGTCTGTCATGTCTGAACAATTTCTCGGTGTGTTGCTGGCCTTTGCGGGCGCGGGGTTTGCGGGGGCGGTGGCCATTCTGGCCAAGCTGGGCTATCAGCACGTGGAATCCAACCTTGCCACCGCGCTGCGCACCATGGTGGTGCTGGTCTGTGCCTGGGGGATGGTGGCGGTCACCGGTGCCCACACCGATCTGGGGGCCATCACCGGCCGCAGCTGGCTGTTCCTCACCCTGTCGGGACTTTGCACCGGCGCCAGCTGGCTGTGCTATTTTAAGGCGCTTCAGCTGGGTGACGTGAATAAGGTGGTGCCCATCGACAAATCCAGCACCGTGCTGACCATGCTGCTGGCCGCGCCCATTCTGGGCGAGGCAATTACCCTGCAAAAGGGCGTTTGCATGGCACTGATTCTGGCGGGCACACTGCTGATGATCACCCGGCGGCCCGGCGAAGCAAAAACGACGAATTCCCGCGCCTGGCTGTGGTATGCTGTGGGCAGCGCGGTGTTCGCGGCGCTCACCTCCATCCTGACCAAGATTGGCATTACCGGGGTGGATTCCACCCTGGGCACCGCCATCCGCACCGGCGTCGTGCTGGTGATGGCCTGGGGGATGGTCTTTGTGACCCGCAGCGGCAGCGTGACCCGGAAAATCCGCGCCATCGACGGCCGAAGCTGGCTGTTCCTGATTCTCTCCGGCCTGTGTACCGGCGGGAGCTGGCTGTGCCAGAACCGCAGCCTGCAGCTCATTGACGCCTCGCTGGCCACGCCGATTGACAAGCTCTCCATCCTTATCACCATCGCCTTCTCCTGGCTGGTGTTTGGCGAAAAACTGCACAAAAAAGCCGCCGCCGGTCTGGCGCTTCTGGTGGCAGGAACCCTGGGGCTGCTGCTGTAAGGTAGCCCCCGACATTGGAACAGGAAAGGAATCAGAATGTCCGACCAAAAGCATCCCCGCTTTGATCTCAAACGATACCGCGCCGCCCATCCCCTTCGGCCCCGCCGCGTCCAGGGGGAGGAGACCGATGCCCTGACCCCCATGATGAAGGCCATCAAGGCAGTTCACAGCGTGACCAGCACCGGCTCCACCAGGCCGGAGGACCTGGAACGCCAGCGCAGCGCCCAGGAGGTGTTCGGCAGGCTGGTCACGCCCAGCCTGATGATCCACACCTCCCCCCTTACCATCGGCACTGTCCCGGCGGAATGGGTGCAGATGAACCAGGGCCATGACCGCCGCCATGTGGTGCTCTACTGCCACGGCGGCGGCTATACCTGCGGCCAGCTGGGATACGCCCGGGTGCTGGCGGGCAAGCTGGCACTGGCCACCGGCTGTGATGTGCTCAGCTTTGAATACCGCCTTGCCCCCGAGCACGCCTATCCCGCCGCCGTGGAGGACGCGGTGCGGGTATGGGATTATCTGATGCATATGGGCATCGGCGCGCGGGATGTCATTGTGGCCGGGGATTCCGCCGGCGGCAATCTGGCGCTGGAGCTGGCGCTGGCCATCAAGGCCCAGGGCCGCCGGCAGCCCCGGGCGCTGGTTCTCATGAGCCCCTGGACCGATATGGCCATGACGGGGGAGAGCTACCAGTCCTGCCTGGCGCTGGACCCCATGCTCACGCCGGACTATATCGATTCCTGCCGCACGGCCTACCGCGGCGAAGCGGAGGAACCCGACTGGGCGGACCCGCGGCTCTCCCCCCTGTACGCTGACCTGCGGGGGCTGCCGCCCACCCTCATTCAGGTGGGAACCAACGAGATTCTTAAATCCGATTCCCAGCGTATTTATGAGGAGCTCCGCGCGCAGGAGGTCTACGCGGTGCTGGAAATCTATGAGGAATGCTGGCATGTGTTCCAGCAGATGCCCATTCCCCAGGCCGCCCGCGCCATGGAGAGTGTGGGGCGGTTTGTGCAGAAAATTCTGTAAGATGGATTTCGTCCAAACAGGAGAAAGGGGAGGAAGGCCATGCCTGACACCTGGTATAAAGTGGATAATGTGGCCAAAGTGTTTCTGGCCTCGGTCACCCGCCGGGACCCACGGGTGTTCCGGGTGAGCTGTACCCTCTCCGAGCCGGTGGACCCCGGTTTGCTGGACGCTGCCCTGGCCCGCACGGTAAGGGAATATCCCCAGTTTCAGGTCACATTGCACAGGGGGTTGTTCTGGCATTATCTGGAATCCAGCGACAAGCACCCCCGCGCTGTGCCCGAAACCCTGCCGCCCTGTGCCGCCATCTATGGCCGGGAACTCAAAAATGACCTGCTTTACCGGGTCAGCTATTACCATGACCGCATCAACGTGGAGATGTTCCATGCCCTCAGCGACGGCAACGGCGGCATGATGTTCCTCCAGTCGCTGGTTTATAACTATCTGCAACTCAAATACCCGCAGGCGCTGGCCGGGGTGCCCGGCGGAGAGCGGGCCAGTGAGGAGGAAAGCGGTCAGGACAGTTTTCGTCAGTACTATACCGGGGATGCCGCCGGGCAGGAGGACCCCACCAACCGCAAACCGGTCTACCGGATGCGCGGGCTCAAGCTGCCCTACGATCAGGTGCAGTTCTTTGAAGGCCATCTCTCTGCCGCCCAGGTGCTGGCCAAAGCCCGCGGGATGGGCGTCACCCTCACCAGCTTTCTTGCCGCAGCCCAGATGCTGGCCGTCTACCGGGAAATGCCGGCGCTGGAACGCAGCCGGGCCGTCTCGGTCAGCCTGCCGGTCAATCTGCGCAACTATTATGACTCCGGGACAGCCCGCAACTTTTTTAACTCCGTGCGGGTCAGCTGGGTGTTCACCGGGGACGAAACGCTGGAATCTCTGGCCCAGACCTTTGATTTCAAGCTCCGCCGCGCGCTGCGGCAGGAAAACGTCATGGCCCGCATGAACGGATATGAAAAGCTGGAGCACATTCCCGCCGTCAAGCCGGTTCCGCTTTTCATCAAAAATGCGGTGGTGAACTCTTTCAACCGGATGGAGGCGAGCAAGGTCACGGTGACCCTGTCCAATATGGGCCGCATCCCGGTTCAGCAGGAGCTGCGGCCTTATATTAAGGGATTCTGCGGCTTTTGCAGCAGCGCATCGCTGTTCACCACGGTCTGTTCCTACGGGGATGACCTGGTGCTGGGCACCACCTCGGCTTACCGGGGCACTGCGGTGCTCAAGAATTTTTACAGGATTCTGGCGGATGAGGGATTGCGCGTCACGCTGGAAGCCACGGAGGTGCAGCTCGGATGAAACACTGCCCGTATTGCCATATTCAGGTGGGCGGCGAGGGCAACTACTGCCCCCTGTGCCAGGGCCCTCTGGTGGGGGAGGGGCAGCCCGCCCGCTATCCCCAGGTGGACCCGCCCCTGCGCAAGGTGTCCCTGGTGTCCAAGCTTATTGCGTTTTTTCTGCTGGCAGGCACCGTTGTCTGCGCGGCGGTGGATTTCCTGCTCACCGAGACGTCCCATTTCCATTGGAGCGTGCTGGTCCTGGCCGGGTCGGTGTCGGTTCTGGCACTGCTGCACGCGCTTTTTCGCGGGCGGCGCAATGCCCCGCGGCTCATTTTCCAAATTTTGGTGGGCGCGTCCCTGATGGTGATTTTCTGTGACTGGTACATCGGCTGGACCGGCTTTGCCATTGACTATATCGTGCCGGTCCTGTGCTGCGCGGCGCTGATTCTCAATTTTTCCTTCGCCTTTGTGAAAGCCTGGTTCACCGAAAACGCGCTGGTCTACCTGCTGCTCAACATGATCGTGGGGGTGGTACCCTATGTCGCGCTGTTTCTCCACCGCAGCGCCCGCCCGCCGCTGGCCTGGTGGCTCTGCATGGTCATCAGCGTTGTGACGTTTCTGGGCCTTGTGATTTTCAAGGGCCGCACCCTTCTGGCCGAATTCCAGAAACGGCTGCACCTGTAAAAAACAGAGCAAACCGTGGTGTTTGTCCATTGACAGCGGCAAGGATCGGGACTATACTAAGTCTGTATTTTTATGGGACCTTCCCATAAAGATTCTTCGTTTTGTGAAAAGGAGTGCGGAATCATGAAAAGCAACAACAATATCAAGACCGTGGTTGCCGTTGGCATCGGCGCGGCGCTGTTCTTTGTGCTGGGCCGCTTTGTGGCCATCCCCAGCCCGGTGCCCAATACCAACATCAGCCTGCAGTACGCTGTGCTGGCGCTGCTGGCCGGTATGTACGGCCCGGTGGCCGGCGGCCTGATCGGCTTTATCGGCCATACCCTGATTGACCTGTCCTGGGGCGGCAGCCCGTGGTGGAGCTGGGTCATCGCCTCCGCCTTTGTGGGCGTCGTGATGGGGCTCTTTGCCAAAAAGCTCAACATTGCCGAGGGCGATTTCGGAAAAGGCAAGTTCATCACCTTCACCATCGGCAATGTCGTTGCCCATGCCGTTGCGTGGATTGTCATTGCGCCGGTACTGGATATCCTGATCTATGCCGAGCCGGCCAATAAGGTTTTTGCCCAGGGCGCCTTTGCGGCGGTTTCCAATATCATCACCGGTGTGGTGGTGGGCGGCCTGCTGGTTCTGGCCTATACCAAGACCATCGCCAAGAAAGGCTCTCTGGATAAGGAATAACCCGAAACCCTCTGCCTTCCCCCCTGTGTAAACGGCGGGGAAGGCTTTTGCTTTGTGAGGTGGCCTATGGCTGACGTGAAAACCCCCATCATTTCCTTCCGCAATTTCTCCTTCCAGTACCGTGCCCAGAAACAGCCCACGCTGCACGACATCAATCTGGACATCTATCCGGGCGAGCGGGTGCTCATCGCGGGCCCTTCGGGCAGCGGCAAGAGCACGCTGGCAGGCTGCGTCAATGGTCTGAACCCCTTTGCCAATGCCGGCGAGTGTACCGGCACGCTGACGGTGGACGGCGTGGACGCGCCGGACAGCAGCATTTTTGAGCTTTCCCGCCATGTGGGCACCGTACTTCAGGACCCCGACGGCCAATTCATCGGCCTGACGGTGGGGGAGGACATTGCGTTTGCGCTGGAAAACGACTGCGTTCCCCAGAAAGAAATGCACCAAACCACCCGCCGCGCGGCAGAGCTGGTGGGCGTGGAAACCCATCTGGACTATGCGCCCCATGAGCTTTCCGGCGGGCAGAAGCAGCGGGTCAGTCTGGCAGGCGTCATGGTGGACCAGGTGAACATCCTGCTCTTTGACGAGCCGCTGGCCAACCTGGACCCTGCCACCGGCAAGCAGGCCATTGAGCTGATTGATGAAATCCAGCAGAAAACCGACACCACGGTGCTCATCATTGAGCACCGCCTGGAGGATGTTCTGTGGCGCAACGTGGACCGCATTGTGCTGATGAACGACGGCCGCATCCTGGCCGATCTGCGCCCCGACGAGCTGCTGTCCGGCAGCCTGCTGGCGGAAAACGGCATCCGGGAACCTCTCTACCTGACGGCCATGCGCTACGCGGGCATTGCGATCACGCCGGAAAAGCACCCCGCCCATGTGGACACCGTGGTGCTGGACGAGGCCGATACCCGCAGGCTGCGCACCTGGTTCCGCGCCAGCAAGCCTTGCCGGCACGACCCGGCCACCGCGCCCCTGCTGGAGGTCCGGGGATTGAATTTCGGATACACCAAAGGGCAGAACACGTTGCGGGACATCAGCTTTTCCATCGGCCGGGGCGAGATGGTCAGCATTGTGGGGCGCAACGGCGCGGGCAAATCCACCCTTTCCAAGCTGATCTGCGGCTTTGAAACCCCTGATTCCGGCCGGATTCTGCTGGAAGGGAAGGACCTTTCCGGCGAGAACATCCGCCGCCGTGCCCAGCACATCGGCTATGTGATGCAGAACCCCAACCAGATGATCTCCAAGACCATGATCTTTGACGAGGTGGCGCTGGGGCTTCGGGGCAGCGGCCTTTCGGAGGCGGAAATCCGCGCCCGGGTGGAGGATACCCTCAAAATCTGCGGGCTGCATCCCTTCCGCAACTGGCCCATCTCGGCGTTGAGCTTTGGCCAGAAAAAGCGGGTGACCATTGCCAGCGTGCTGGTGCAGGGGCCGGAACTGATTCTTCTGGACGAGCCCACCGCAGGCCAGGATTTTAAACATTATACCGAGATTATGGAGTTTTTGCGGGGCCTCAACGCAGAGGGCGTCACGGTGGTCATGATTACCCATGATATGCATCTGATGCTGGAGTACACCCCCCGGGCGCTGGTGTTCTGCGACGGGCAGCTCATTGCCGACCGCAGCGCCGCCGCAGTGCTCTGCGACCCTGCGCTGATCGAGCGCGCCGCCCTCAAGGAAACCAGCCTGTACACGCTGGCCAACCGCTGCGGCATTGCCCCGGCGGAGGATTTTGTCCAGCGCTTTATTGACGAGGACCGGGAGGTGCGCACTCATGGCTGCTAAGACTGTTCTCAACTACCTGCCCCGCAAAAGCGTGATCCATGAGCTGACCGGCACCACCAAGCTGGCGTTTTTCCTGCTCTTCACCTTTGCCAGCATGATTACCTATAACACCTGGGTGCTTCTGGGGCTGATGGCGGTGAGCTTTGCCGCTTTCAAGATGAGCCATATCCAATTCCGGGAAGTCCGCTTCATGATGGTGTTCATGCTGGTGTTTCTGCTGCTGAACAACCTCTTTATCTTTCTGTTTGACCCCAACCAGGGCACCGCGCTGTACGGAACACGCCATGTGCTGTGCCACCTGTTCTGGCGCTACGATGTCACGGCGGAGCAGCTCTTTTATATGCTGAACATCTCCCTCAAATATTTTGTGGCGCTGCCGGTGGCCATCTTCTTTATCTCGGCCACCAATCCCAGCGAGTTTGCCGCCAGCCTCAACAGCATCGGCATCTCTTACAAGGTGGGGTACTCGGTGGCCATTGCGCTGCGCTATATCCCCGACATTCAGCGGGACTACCACAACATCAGCCAGGCCCAGCAGGCCCGCGGCGTGGAACTGGGCAAAAGCGAGCCGTTCTTTGCCCGGCTCAAAAATTCGGTGAGCATTCTGCTGCCGCTGATTCTGACCAGCCTCAACCGCATTGACACCATTTCCAACGCCATGGAGCTGCGCGGGTTCGGCAAGAACAAAAAACGCACCTGGTACACCCGCCGCCCCTTTGCCCGCAATGACTGGGTCGCCATCGGCCTGGGCATGGTACTGCTGCTCATCAGCCTGACGGTGACCATCCGGTTCGGGCGGTTCTATAACCCCTTTGTGTGAAATCCCCCGCAAACAGCAAAGAAAATCCCCTTTGAGAAGCTGCCGCTTCCCAAAGGGGATTTTATCTGTTCAACTATTACCGCCGTCCGGCGCCGCCGCCGCGGGTGGAACCGCCGCCGGCGCGGAAGCTGCCGCCGCCGGAGGAGAACCCGCCGCCACGGAAACCGGAAGCGCCGCCCGAGAACCCGCCGGGCCGCCCGGCGCCGCCGCCCCGGGTGGAGCCGCCGCCGGCGCGAAAATTACCGCCGCCCGGCCGGGGACCCGGGTTTCCCATTCCGCCGCTGTAACCGCCGCGCGGGGGCGGTGGCGGCGGCGGATTGCGCCGCCGGGGCGGGCGGGGCGCTCTGGGACCGCCAAAGATGATAAATCGGGGGCCACGGGGACCGCGCGGGCCTCTGGGACCTTGCGGCGCGGTGAAAATGGCGATCAGGACGATCACCACGATGGTCAGAATCAGTATCGTCATCAGAGTCCTTCCAATCCCGGAGGATTTCTTTTGGGGCTGGACCTCCACCGGAGTTCCGTCCGCCGTGACGCGCCCCTCCGCAATCGCAGCCAGGTCCAGATCCAAATTGTAATAGTTGGCAATGCGTTGGGCCATGGCCAATACCGTCTGGCGGGTACCGGCGTCATAGTCCTGCTTGACCCAGGCGCTTTCCAGATTGTCATAGAGCAGGTCGCTCAGCGTGTTGCCGGTGAACGCATTTTCCAGCCCTTCGCCGGGGGTGGCCCAGTAATTGTCCTCCCCGGTGGCCAGCAGCAGCAAAAGGCCGTTGTCCTCCTTGGAGGAACCCAGCCCCCAGGCCTGGAACACCTCGTAGGCGTAGCCCTCCATGGTGTCGTTGCCGATGTAATCGACGGTATACACGCCAATCTGGGCACCGCAGGTCTCCTGCAGGGCGCAGGAAAGGTTTGTGATGTAGGTTTCGGTGTCACTGTTCAGGATGTTGGCGTTATCCGCCACGCAGCTGGTGGCACTCAGGCCGGTGGGCGGCGCTGCACTCACCGATACCGCCGTGACCACCGAAACAACCAGCGCCGCCGCCAGTGATGCCGCGGCGCGCAATTTCCGATGAAGCAATGGTTTCCTCCCTTCTCAAGCGCAGGAACAGACGGTCAGGGGGCCGCAAACAGCTCCGCCTCGCCGGCACCCCACAGCGGGGCGATCAGGCTGGCGGGGAAGGAGCCGGCCAGTTGGTTGTATTCCTGGGCCGCAGTCGTGTAGTTCTGGGCGATTTCCCGCTCCAGAATGGACTGGGTGCTCACATAATTGGCGTCCAGCCCTTCCACGCGGTCAAGGTCCTCCCCGCGGGCGGCGGCTTTGGCGGCGCTGTACATGGCGTCCACCGCACCGTTGAGCCGGGTGATGACCTCATACTGGGCGGACGGGGTGCGGGGCGTGGTTTCCCACTGGGCCACCAGCCCGCTCACGGCAACGCACTCGGCGCTGTCCTGCCCCAGAATCTTCTGGCACTGGCGGGTCAGATTGGCGGCGTTGTCCATCTGTACGGAAAAATCGCCCTGAATGCCGTTGCCGTGCCGGTCAGACTCCTCGGTGTAGATGGATACCACATTGTTGTATTTCCCTTTGAGCCGGGCCCCGCCGATGCCGAACACCGACACAGCGATCATCACGGCCAGAAACAGGACGGCCATAGGTCGCTTTCTGGCAGGAGCGGGCAGTTTGGATTCCGCCTGGCCCAGCACTTCAAGCTGAGGGCCTTTGATTTCAAAGGTTTCGTTCTGTTCCAGTTCCATGGGCTACTCCTGAATCCGGTTGCAAAATTACTTGTTGATTTCCAGCAGTTTCTGTTTGAGCTCGCCCTCAATGCGGCCCAGCTCCTGCTCGGCGGCGGCGCGCTTGGCCTTGCCGTCGGCGCGGATCTTGTTCAGCTCGTCCAGCGTGCTGATGAGCTGCTGGTTGGTCTGTTTGAGGGTCTCGATGTCCACCACGCCCCGCTCGGACTCCTTGGCAATCTCGATGGTGCCCTGCTTGAGGGTGGCGGCGTTCTTCTTGAGCAGCTCGTTGGTGGCGTCGGTCACGACCCGCTCAGCCTGCATGGCCTGCTGGCTGTGGGCCATGCCCAGGGCCAGAACCATCTGGTTCTTCCACAGGGGGATGGTGTTCACGATGGTGGTCTGGATTTTCTCGGCCATCATGGTGTCATTGGACTGGATCAGCCGGATCTGGGGCCCCATCTGGATGGAGATGTTGCGGGTCAGCTCCAGATCATAGAGCTTTTTCTCAAAGCGGTCGCACTGATCGGCCAGGTCCCGGGCCGCCTGGGCGTCCTCCGGCAGGCCGGTGCGCTGGGCTTTTTCCTGGGCGGCCTTGAGGTCGGTGTCCCGCACCTGCTGCAATTTCTTGCGGCCGGCCAGAATATACATGCTCAGCTCTTTAAAATAAACCAGATTGAGCTGGTACATTTTGTCCAGCATGGCGATGTCCTTCATGAGCACCACCTGGTGGTCCTCCAGCTGGGCCTTGATGCGCTCCACATTGACGTCGGCCTTGTCGTATTTGACCTTGAGCTCCTCCAGGTCGTTGGCCTTTTTCTTGAAAAAGCCGAAGATGCCCTTCTGACTGCTCTCCTCGGTGGCGTCAAAGCCCTGCAGTTCGCCGATCAGGTCGGTGATGAGCTTGCCGGTCTCGCCCATGTCCTTGGTGCGCACCCGGGAGAGGGCAGTGTCGGAAAAGTCGCTCAGCTTTTTCTGGCTGGCGGCGCCGTACTGGAGCACCATCTGGGAATTGGTGATGTCAATTTTTTCTGCAAAATCGTCCACCATCTTCTGCTCTTCGGGGGAGAGCGGCGTGTCCTCCACCGTGACGGGGGTGGCTTTTTTGGCTTCCTCCACCACCTTGGCGTCCGCCTCGGGGTCCAGGGTCAGGCTGGGCGCGGCGGGGGCGGCGTCCAGCGTCAGGGAGGGGGCGGCGGGAGCATTGAAATCAAATTCATTGTCAGCCATATCAGATCGTTCCTTTCTTCCTCTTCAAAAATATAAGTTCTGTTTAAAAATATAAGTTATTTGGTCAGGTTCTGGCCTTTCATGATGTTTTCCAGTACCTCAATATCGGTGGAAATGTCCATCGCTTCGGCGGAGTAGAGGGCGTCCAGCTGATTCTCAAAGGCGGTGGCCATGGTGGCGGCGTTGCGGCGCACCTCGCCCAGAATCTGGGCGGCGTTGTCACCCTGGATGCCGCCCTGTTCCATCTGCACATAGGAACTCATGATTTTGACCACCTCTGGCAGATAGTACCGGGCAAACCGGTCCACCGAGCGCGCCTTGTCGGGCTTTTGCTCCACCGCCTGCACAATGCCCCGGCCGGCCTTTTCCATCCGGTCCAGCTGACGGGAAAGCTCGGCGTCGGGAATATTGTCGTTCAGCTTGTGCAGCGCGTCCAGGTTGGCGGAAATGCCGGCCAGCATGGCGTCGGTGTCCTCACTGCCGGTGGCGTAAGGCATCGCCACCCGCTGCACCCGGGTGGGGCAGAAATGCGCTGCGATAAAATACACCGCAACGCTGAGCACTGCCAGAATCACCAGGTTGACCAGACGGTAGGGCGGCAGAATCAGTGCGCCCACCGGCCACACCAGCGCGGCCAGATAGAGGGGCAGCACCGGCCGGGAACGCTTTTCAATCCACTTGCTCATGGAAAACTCCTTTGCATCCAACGGGATATACATCTTTATTATAATGCAAAAGCGGCTGCAATGCAAACAATTTTGCGGTGGAAACGGGCTTTGGGGAACATTTTTTGCGGTTTTTACGGATTGTTTACAAAGGGGCCCAGCGCTGCGCCCCAGGCCTGCCGCAGCCGGTCCATCGTCCAGGCGGCGTTGGCCGGGCTGGTGGAGGGCAGCACCACGGCGGGCAGCCCCGTGCGGGGCAGGGCGTATTTCTCATACAGCCTGCCGCTGGTGGTCCCGTTGCAAAAAACCGCCGTTACCCCCAGCCGGCGGATCAGCACCGCCAGATCGTTGGGTTCCACATCCCGGATGGAGGCGTCCGACGCGCCCCGGATGGTGCAGGCGCGGATCACGTCCCACACCGCCAGATCGTGGCGCAGGATGATTTCCCGCTTGGCGTCCAGGTCCTCCCGGGTGGGCGCCGGCTCCCCGGTCAGCGACGCCATCAGCGGCCAGAACCGGTTCCGGGGATGGCCGTAATAAAATCCCTGCGCCCGGCTTTTGGGGCTGGGAAAGCTGCCCAGAATGAGCGCTCCCGCCCGGTCCCCGCACAGCGGCGGCAGGCCGGGGCCAACGCGGGTAAATTCCTGCCGGGCGCTCAACGGAACGCCTCCGGCCAGAGGGCACGGCAGAGGCGGGCCACCCCGTCGGGGGCGGCGGCGGGGCCGGTGTGCCGGGCCGCCGCCAGCGCGGAGGCCTCGCCGTCCGCCATGCAGTAGGAGTCGCCGGCCATTGCCAGCATACCGGTGTCGTTGGGGCCGTCGCCCACCGCCACGCAGTCCGCCGCCGTCAGCCCGGCGACATCCAGCAGCGCCTTGAGTCCCACGGCTTTGTCCTGCCCCGGGCGCAGAATGTCGCAGCCCTGCGCATGGTAATAGAGGAACCGCAGGCCCAGATACCCGTATTTTTCCCCAAACCGCGCCACGGCCTGCGGCGGCAGCATCCCAAAAGCGGCAAAAGGCATATCCTGCAGATGACGGTCCTGGTCCTCCCCGTCGTGCAGACAGCCGTCCAGAGCGGCGGACTGCTCATGGGCGCGGATGGCGGGATAGTCCAGATAGACGTATCCGCCGTCGGAAAAGCTGAACCCCAGCGGATACTCATAATCTTCGCAGAAATCCACCAGGGCATACATCTCCTCGGGGGTCATGCGGGAGGTGTACAGCTCGCTCCCCGCCCGGTCCAGAACCTGGGCGCCGGCGGCACAGATCCAGTAATCCGGCCGGATGCCCCGGAGCATATGGGCGGGCACTTCCGCCCGGCAGCGCCCGGTGGCGATGGCGATTTTCACCCCCGCCTTCTGCACGGCGCGCAGGGCGTCGGCGTTTTCTTTGGGCACGCGGGGTTCGCCCCGGGGGCGCAGCGTACCGTCAATGTCAAGAACAAGCAGTTTGGCAGACATGAGTCAAATCTCCTCCGGTTCGTTGTTGTCAGCGCGGTAGACCTCGCGACCGTCCATCACGGTGCAGGTCACCTGAATGCGGGGGATTTCCTCCTCCGGCACCGTAAAGTAATCCCGGTCCAGCACGGCAAAATCCGCTGCAAAGCCCGGTTCCAGACGGCCTTTGCTCTTTTCCCTGCCCTCGGCGTAGGCACCGCCCAGCGTGTAGCAGTCCAGGGCAGTTTCCCGGCTCACGCACTCCTCGGGGTGCCAGGGGGCGCTGCCGTCCAGCGGGCGGCGGGTGACGGCGGTGTACAGGTTGGGGAAGGGGTCAAAGGACTCCACCGGCGCGTCGGTGCCGTAGCTGACCGGCACCCCCAGCCGCACCGCCGTGCCAAAGGCGTAGCTGGTACCGGCCAGCGCCGCGCCGCAGCGGTCCGCCGCGATGGTGTGGTCATAATCCAGAAAGATGGGTTGCACAAAGGCGAGGATGTTCCCCCGCGCAAAGCGCTGCCACAGGTCCGGTGTGGTGATCTGGCAGTGTACCACGCCGTGGCGCAGCGGATTGGCGCCCTCGCCAAAGGCGTCCAGCAGCTGGGCGATGGCTCCGTCCCCGATGGCGTGGCCGATCACCTGCATCCCGTTGGCCTGGGCCAGCTCCACCATGGCCCGGGTCTGCTCCGGGGTCATGCACTGCAGGCCGCGGGCGCCGGGGGCGTCGGCGTAGCCCTGCCGCAGCAGGGCGGTGCGGGAACCCAGAGACCCGTCCATAAACAGTTTTAACTGGCCGATCTCCCAGTACCGTCCGCCCTGACCGGGGCGGTACTGCCCCAAAAATTCCTCCAGCCCGGCGGGGGTATCCAGCGCGCATTGCAGATGCAGCCGCACCGGCAGTTCCCCGGCCTCGTCCAGACGCCGCACCGCTTGCAGCACGGTGCGCCAGTCGCCGGGACGGGGGTCGCAGCTCTGGGCCGTGGTGATGCCTTTGGCCGCAGCGGCGGGCAGGCTGGCCTGATAGGCGGCCATCACGTCCTCCACCGTCTCCCGGGGCAGGATGGGGTCCAGCAGCGCAATGGCGTTGTCCCCCAGAATGCCCCGTTCCCAGTCGATGCTGCCGCCTGCGGGGGCGGGCGTGTCCGGCGCAATGCCGGCCGCGTTCAGCGCCGCTGTGTTGCACACAACGATATGACCGCACACCCGGTCCAGCCGCAGCGGATGATCCGGCACGGCGGCATCCAGCGCCGCCCGGGTGGGCAGCACCGGACGGTCAAACAAATCCTGGTTCCAGCCCAGCCCCAGGACGGTGCGGCCTGCGGGGATTTGGCGCGCCGCGATAAATTCCGCGCAGCGCCGGGCCAGCTCCTCCTCACTGCGCACGCCGAAAAGGTCAATCTGGTTCAGCAGCCGCCCCGCGTCCAGCAGATGGAGGTGGGAGTCGTTGAAGCCGGGCACCACGGCGGCGCCCCGCAGATCCTCGGCCGCGATACCGGCGTCCCGGGCCTGTGCGGCCAGCTCCGCCCCGCCGACGCGGTAAATTTTGCCGTCCCGCACCCATAGCGCCGAGGCGAACTGCCCGGCGCTGCGATAGATTTTTCCGTTATAATAAATTTTTTCCATCATGTGTTTTCACCGTCCGGGAGCGCGGCCAGGCCGGCTGCCTGCCCGCTCCGTATTTGTTTTTTATTATATCAGGTTTCCCGCCAAAGTCTAGCTTGACCGGCGGCAGAATACACTGGGGCGGGAGGTGAGCGGCTTTGCGTGACGGATTGGACCTTTCCCGCCGGACCCTGCGCCGGGCCCGGCACAGGCCGCTGCGGCTGTGCGCCATTCTGGCGGGGGTTGCGGCGGCGCTGGCGGCGGCAGCGGTGTTGTGGGGGCTGGACCTGCCCCGGCGGCTGGATGACTGCCTGGCGGTGCGCTATGAAACTCAGGCTGCGGCGCTGCGGCAGGAAATTTTTGTGCTCCGCGCCCAGCTGGCCGCCCACACCGATGACGCTCAGGAAAACGCCGCCCTGCGGGACTTGATCGGCAGCGGCGCGGCAAAGGACGCTGTCTGGCAGCCCTTCAAGGTGGCGGCCCGCTGGCCGGGGGGATTTCTCCCGGGGCGGGAGCTGACGCCCGGCGCGGCGGTTCTGGACCGGCAGGGCCGCTTTGCGGGAACCGTGGCGCAAAACGGCGCGGTGGATCTGGCGGGCATCGGCGCCGGAGCGGTGCCATGTACCGTGGGTCCGGCGCTGGGGGTGCTCACCCGCCGGGGCGACGCGCTGGTTCTCACCGGCCTGCCCCGGGACTGCGCCGCTGCGGCGGGGGATACGGTTGTGACCGCCCGGGGGGAGCACTGGGTGGGAACCGCCGCTGCGCCGCCAGCGCTGGATGACGCCGGCCTGACAGCGGAACTGATCTTGCAGGACACCGCCGGCGGCACCGATTATTTGTATTTCGCAGAGGGTGACAAGACGGGGCAGGATGGTGTATAATAGGCCCGGAGAGTCCAGGGGAGGTGCGCCATGAAGAAAAACGGAAAACGCCGTGTGTGGGTGTTGCTGGTGCTCTGCGCCGTGGTGTTTGCGGTCTTTCTGGCGCGGCTGGTCTGGATGCAGTTTATCATGGCGGACCATTACGCCGAAAAAGTCCGGGAAGCGGGCCAGACCAGCTATTCCGTGACGCTGCCGGCGGCCCGGGGGGATATCACCGACCACAACGGCACGGTTCTGGCGCGGGATACCACGGTGTATGACCTCGCCCTGTGTGTTCCGGCCCCGCCGGGCACCGATCTGCAGCAAACCCTCAAAACACTGGAACAGCTCAATCTGGGCGGCAAGGATGTGGAAACACAGCTTGCCGCCTTTTGTTCTGCCGTCTCGGCGGGGGAACTGACCATTGCCCGCAATCTGACCGGCGAAGAGCGGCAGGCGCTGTTGGATGCCGGCCTGCCCCAGAGCGGCGCCGTGCGGCTGACGGCCCGGGGGAGCCGCAGCTGGCCCCAGGGGGACCTGGCGCCCCACCTGCTGGGCGGCACCGGCCCCATGAATGAAACCCAGTGGCAGACCCTGCGGGACCAGGGACTTTCGATGGATGCCGAAATCGGCCAGTGGGGGGTGGAGTCCGCCTGCGACGGACTGCTCCGGGGCCGGGACGGTACGCTGAAGGTGACGGCGGACCGCAGCACCGGCGCCCGGGAGCAGACCGTCACCCAAACACCCCAGGCGGGCAATACCCTGGTTCTGACGCTGGATGCGGATTTGCAGCGCACGCTGCGGCAGGCGCTGGAAGCGCAGATGGAGGTGCTGCGCACCACCAGGCCCGCAGGCAAGGGCAGGGAAGTCCGCGCTGCGGCCGCCGTGGTGGTGGACGTCCGCACCGGCGGCATTGTGGCGGCGGTGAGCCTGCCGGGGTATGATCTTTCGGGCTGGCGGCAGAACTATGCCGCCCTCACCCATGCCGACGGGTCGCCGCTGGTGGACCGCACCCTCACCGGGCTCTACGCCCCCGGCTCCGCCTTCAAGCCGGCGGTGGCGGCCTCGGCGCTGGCGGCGGGCGTCATCACGCCGGACAGCACCGTTCCCTGTACCGGGCGGTATCTCTATTACTCCGGGTATCAGCCCCGCTGCCTTCAGCTGGGCCACAGCGGCACGGTCAACCTGCTCACGGCGCTGCGCCATAGCTGCAACATCTATTTCTATGATGTGGGCCGCCGCCTGGGGGTGGACAATTTTTCCGCCACCGCCCAGCTTCTGGGTCTGGGCGCGTCCACCGGTGTGGAGCTGCCGGAGGCGCAGGGCCAGCTCACCTGGTCCACGGACGAAAACTTTCAGTCCGGTCTGACCCTGATGGCGGCCATCGGTCAGGGCAATACCGCCGTTACCCCGGTGCAGCTGGCGGCTTACGCCTGCACACTGGCCCGCAACGGCAGCCGCCCCGCCCTGCACTTTGCCCAAGCAGCACTGGACGGCGGCGGAAATCCTGTGTGGCAGTGGCAAAACACCGAGCTGGCCTGTGCGCCCGGCGGGGAGACGGTGTTCGGCCCCATCCGGGAAGGCATGAAGCAGATGGCGCAGACCCTCTCGGCCTTGCGGGAATCCCCCATCCCGCTGGCCTGCAAGACCGGCAGCCCCCAGCTGCCCGCCACCCTGGCAAATGGGGACCATTACACCAACTCGGTTCTCATCGGCTACGGCCCGGCAGATGACCCCCAGTTTGCCGCCGCCATCGTGCTGGAATACGGGGGCGGCGGCTCCAACGCGGCACCCGTGATGCGTGCGGTGGCCGAGTGGTGGAATGCCGCAAAAATGCAGGGATGAACTTTTCGACCTTTGTCCACAATCCCGTTGGGGAAAACTCCGGGACGGTGGGGAAGCCCCGGTTTTTCTGGTGTTTTTTGTGGCTTTTGCCTCAAATTTTCCGCCCAAAATGAGTAGTTTGCCCACTTGACAAACCGGTTTATCCGTTCCGTTATGTTGAAAGGTTTTCCACAGCCAGTGGAAAACTCGCCCCAAAATTGTGGAAAACCGGCTTTGCAAACGGGTTTTCCACGCTTTCCACAGAGTTTTCAACAACCCGCAGGGAAAACTTTTCCAGTACGTTTTGTATAAACAGCGAATCCACGAAAAACACGGTCCCTTTCCCTGCAAAAAATCTGCACTTTTGACGCCAAACAACAGGTGACAAAAGGGGCATGGTTGTGATATACTGTATCCGTATAATTCTGTCAGTGCGCCATCATGGTGAAGGAGAACACATGGAAAACAAAAAACGGGCCGAACTGCCCGAACGTGCCAATAAAAAACCGGCTGAGGCCCTTGGCTCCCAGCCCGATACCCTGGTCTGGGGCAAAAACCCCGTGACCGAGCTGCTCAAAAATGGCGCCGGGGTGGATACGCTGCTGCTGGCCGACTCCATGGAGCCCCGCGCCGCCGGATATTTCACGGCGCTGGGCAAGCAGGCCGGGGCGGTTGTCAAGCGGGTGCCCGCAGGCAAGCTGCAAAAGCTCTGCGGCACAGCCGACCATCAGGGGGTGGCCGCCTGGGCGGCCCGCATTCAGTACGCGTCGGTGGAGGATCTGCTGGCCGCTGCGAGGGAGCGGGGGGAGCCGCCCTTTCTGGTGCTCTGCGACGGTGTGGAGGACCCCCACAATCTGGGCGCCATCCTGCGCTCGGCGCTGCTGTGCGGCGCCCACGGCGTCATCATTCCCCGGCGCGGCGGTGTGGGCGTCACCGGCACCGTCATGAAAGCCAGCGCCGGCGCGGCGGCCCGGGTCCCGGTGGCCCGGGTGGCCAACCTGGCCCAGACCATCCGTCAGCTGAAGGAGAACAACATTTTTGTCTACTGCGCAGACCTGGGCGGCGAGCCGCTGGAGCGCACCGATCTGTCCGGTCCGGTGGCGCTGGTTCTGGGCAGCGAGGGTGCGGGGCCCGGCGCGCTGGTGCGCAAGCTCTGCGACGGCGCTGTGACCCTTGCCATGGCCGGCGGCGAGACCGGCGTGGACAGCTACAATGTCAGCGTGGCGGCGGGCATCCTGATGTACAGCATCATGCAGCGCCGCAAGTAAGCAAACATTCCCGCATCAGGGGGGAGAGTAAAATGCCAACGAAACATACAAGAGACTCGGTGGATCAGATTCTTGAGGAGCTCAGCAACGAGCAGACCGAGCGCGGGGTGCGCAACAGCGTGACCGATCGCCAGGTGGACGCCATCCTGCAAAGCATCGGAATGGACCCCCACGGGACCTCCGCCGGGCAGGACAACATTACTTTGGGCCCCATCCAGGCAGAGGACCTGCCGGATGTCAAGCTCAATGCCGGGGATGTGCCCACCACCGACCGCTTTTCCACCACCATCCTGGATGATCTGTTGGGGGACCTGCCCAGCCTGCGGGCCGCCAAGGCCAACAAGCCTGCGCCCCGGCCGGCCCCCAAAAAGGTGGAGGAAGTCGCTCCAAAAACTGTAAAAACGGAAGAAAAAATACAAAACGTACAAAAAGCGCCGCCCCGGACCCCCAAACCGGCCCCGGCGCCCGCGCCTCAGCCCCCCGCGGCGGAGAAACCGGACGATGTGCCGCCCATGGAAACCGGCGCCGATGCCGGCGATACCACCCGCACCAGCATCATCAAGGGCTTCCTCAAAAAGATGGCGCCCGACGGCGGCGCCGACACCGATGCCCTCAATCTGGGCAAGGAGCAGTTCCAGAATTTCTTTGAGAAGAGCGCCGCCGTCGTGCCGGACGAGAACGGGCGTCTGCGGGACCCTTCCAAAAAGAAGAAGGGCCTGTTCGGCATGAGCAGCGCCGCCGATACCGGCGAATTTACCCCCATCAACTTTACCCTTCGCGGGGATTCCTCTGAGGAGACCCCCGGGGAGGAGCCCGCCCGGGAGGATGCCGTCAGGGAGAAAAAGCCGGGCTTTTTCCAGCGGATGTTCGGCGGCAGACCACAGGAGCAAGAGCCGTCTGCCCCGGCGGAGTGGGAGGAATCCTCCGCGCCCGACCCCGAGCCGGCCCCCGAACCAGCCCCGAAGGCGGACAATCCCTTTGAGGACCTGCCGCAGGAGGACCCGGATCAGGGGCAAAGCCTGGAGTTTTCGCTGCCCACGGCCACCCGGGCAGGCATCAGCCTGACGGGGGATACCCTCTCCATGACGCCCCCGGCGCCTTCCGCCGCGCCCGCAAAAACCGCGCCTGCGCCGAAACCGGAGCAGCCGCCCCGCCCCTCCGCGCCGGCTCCGGCACAACCGCAGCCGGTGGAGCAGACCTCCACCATCTACCGCAAAAAGCGGGATACCGTGGAGTTTACGCCCCGCAAGCGCAAGGAGAAGCGCTTCCCCCGGCCCGAACCGCCCCGCACCAAAGCGGAACCGGTGGGCGAGCCGGTGATGACCTCCACCGAGCAGGTTGCGCCCAAACCCGCGCCCCGGTCGGCCCCGCAGCCCAATCCCGCCCCGGCGGTCAGCGGCTTTACCCAGCAGTTCGGCGGCGCACAGCCTGCCGAGGATACGCAGGATTTCCTGGCCGCGCTGGGCACCGCTGCGCCCCGCAGCCGTTCCGGCGATACCTTTGAGGAACTGCCCCGCGAGGTGGCCCAGACGCTGACCGGCCAGGTGCGCCTGACTGAGATTGCGGAGGGGGTGGAAGCGTCTGCCCCCAATCCTCCCGCGCCCGCCCCGGCCCGGGAGAAGGAACCGGATGTGGATGTCTTTCTGGGACCCCAGGTGGAGGAAAAGCCCGACACCGCCGAGTTTGTGCGCGGCATCGAGCAGTCCATCAATCTGGAGCAGGAGAGCCCCGCACAGGCCCCTGCGGGCGATGAGACCGGCCGCTATGACAAGGCGGCCCGCATCCTGACCAATCCCGACAGCGACGAGGTCCCCACCGCGCCCCAGCGTCCGGCCAAACCCCGCCGCACCCGCGTGACCGGCGTGCCCGAGGATGAGGTTTCCCCTGAGGGCGAACCGCCCTTTGTGGAGCCTGCCTCCGGTTCGGGCCGCTGCCATGAATATGAGAGCGCCGATGATGCCCCTGCCGTGCGCAAGGAGCTGGAAAACCGGGTGCTTCTCCAGACGGTGACCACCATTGTGTCCGCTGCTGCGGCGGTGGTCCTGCTCTACCTGGGCACCGCTGCGGCTAGCGGTGCGCTGCCCATGCCGGCGGCGCTGGACCCGGCCGCCGGGACGGCCCCGCTGATGGTGACCATGCTGATTCTGCTGGGCGCGGTCTGCGGCCTGTGCTGGAAAACGCTGCTCCATGGCGTGGTGGGCCTGTTCAACCTGAAAAAGGGCGCGACCGCAGATACCATGCCGGCGCTGGCCGCTGTGGCGGCTCTGGCGCAGTGCGTTGCCTTTTTGGCCAAGCCCGAGTGGTACGACCCGGCCCGCCTTTGCCTGATGGCGGGGCCTGCGGCGCTGTTGCTGTGCGGCAACGCGCTGGGCAAGGTGCTGGATGCCCGCACCGTGCGGGATAACTTTGCCCTGGTCAGCGCGGGGGTGGACCACGCCGTGGCCTACCGCCTGCGGGACGCGGGTGTGCTGCACACCGTTACCTCCGGCCTGGCAGAACCCCGGCCCAATGTGCTGGTCAGCCGCCCCACCCGGTTGCTCAAGGGCTTTCTGGCGGGCAGCGCGGCAAAGGGTACCTCCGACAAAAACCAGCAGCAGTTTGCCCGCATTGTGTCGGTCGCCGCCCTGGTGGCGTTTGTCTTTACCCTGTTGTACCGCAAAAATACCGGAATGGCCTTCAGCGTGCTGGCCGAGGTGCTCTGTCTGGCCGCCCCGCTGGCCGGAACCCTGATCTCGGCGCTGCCCATGCGGCTGATGCAGCGCAGCGCGGCCCAGATCGGCGCGGTGATTCCCGGCTGGAAGGATATCCGCCAGCTCGGCCGCATCAACGTGCTGCAGGTCACGGCGCGGGACCTCTTCCCCAAGGGCTGTGTCACGCTGTGCGGCATCAAGCCCGTCCGCAAGGAGGGCATTGACCTGGCCATCATCTACTCCGCCTCCATGCTGGCGGGGGCGGACACCCCCCTCAAAGATGTTTTCCTCGGCATGACCGGCGAAAACCGCAAACTGCTGTGCAAGGTGGACGATTTTGAGACGGTCTACGGTCTGGGCTATGTGGGCTGGATCAACGGCGAGCGGGTGCTCATCGGGTCCCGCCGCCTGATGGACCGCTACGATGTCAAGCTGCCCCCCGTGGATTATGAGCGCCGCCATACCGTCAACCAGCGCCGGGTGATCTACCTGGCGGTTTCCGGCAAGCTGTTCAGTATGTTCCAGGTGGCCTACCAGAGCGATCCTGACACCGCTGCCGTCCTGGAAACCCTGCGCCGCGCCGGGCTGTCCCTCATTGTGGACTGCGATGACTTCAACTGTGACGAGGCGCTGCTCCAGGCGGCCTACAATCTGCCCGCAGGCACCGTCAAGGTGCTTTCCGGCCGGGAGCGCGCCGCGCTGGAACCTGCCGTGGCCTGGCTGCCCGAGAGCGAGGGCAATATGCTCCACCTTGGCAGCTTTGCCAGCTTTGTGGGCGGCCTGGAGGCCGCCGCCGGGGCGGCCGAGGGGGAGCACAAGGCATCGGCCGTGCTCTCCTGCTCGGTGCTCATCAGCTGTGTGCTGGCGCTGGTTATGGCGCTGGCCGGCGGCCTGACGTCGCTGCCGCTGCCTGCGGTGGCGCTGTACCAGGTGGCCTGGGCGGTGCTGGCCATGATCTTCCCCATGATCCAGCGCTATTGATCCGGGATGGCGGGGAAAATGAAAAATCTGTATTGTCAGGAAAAAGGGTGAATGCGCCATGTACCGTGCCAATCAGCATCAGATGAGCCTTTATGATTACCTGCCGCCCTATCATGGGGAGCTGGTGGAGCAGAACCGGTGGGTCCGCCTGGCGCAGGCCATCGACTGGGATGCCTTTGAACAGGAGTACAGCGCGCATTTTTCCGCCGGCGGCAAAATTGCCATCCCGGCCCGCATGGCCTACGGCAGCCTCATCATCCGGGCGGCCTATAAGACCACGGATCGCGGGACCATTGCGCTCATCCGGGAAAGCCCCTACCTGCAATATTTTCTGGGATTCGAGACCTTCACCGACGAGGTGCCCTTCTCGGCCCGCAGCATGGAGCGCTTCCGCACCCGAATCCCCCCGGAAAAGGTGCGGGAGGCCCTGCGCCTGCTCAAGAATTTTGAAACAACCAAACCCCGATAAGGAGATTTATGGAACTGATTTTGGATGTCCTTCTGGATGCGCTGATTGACGGCGCAAAAATGCTTCCCTTCCTGTACCTTGCCTACCTGCTCATCGAGTGGCTGGAACGCAACCACGGCCAGCGCATCGAGAATGCCCTGGCAGGCGGCGGCCGCTGGGGCTTTATGCCGGGCGCGGTGCTGGGATGTGTGCCCCAGTGCGGGTTTTCCGCCGTGGCGGCGAACTTTTATGCCAGCCGGGTCATCACCCCCGGCACGCTGCTGGCGGTCTTTGTGGCCACCTCCGACGAAGCCATCCCTCTGCTGGCCGCCGAGCCGGGTATGTGGGGGACACTGGCGGTGCTGCTGGTGCTCAAGGTCATTCTTGGCATGGCGGCGGGCTTTGTGCTGGACGTCCCGCTACGCCGGGTGCTGCCCCAGAGCCTGTACGGCGGCTATGCGGGCCATGCCGACGAGGTGGACTGCCATGAGGAACATGAGGAGCACAGCGGCATTTTTCTGGCCGCGCTGCGGCATACCCTTGAAATATTCGCCTTCATTCTGCTGTTCAGTTTCCTGATCGGTCTGGTGTTTGAGCTGGTGGGCGAGGGCGCCATCACCGCTCTGCTGGGCCGCATGGGCCCCTTCCAGCCCATGGTGGCGGCCCTCATCGGGCTGGTGCCCAACTGTGCGGCCAGTGTGCTGCTGGCACAGCTCTATATGCAGGGCGCCATCACCTTCGGCAGCCTGATGGCAGGGCTGACCGCCGGAGCCGGTATCGGCCTGGCGGTGCTGTGGCGGGTCAACCCCAGCTGGAAACAGAATCTCTTCATGACCGGCCTGCTCTGGGCGGCGGGCGCCGCCGTGGGCATTGTCCTGCAATTTTTGCCGATATAAAAGGATGCCCCTTGGGTTGAATTGCGGATTGTCCTGCATCACCAGAAGGGTTTTAAAGGATTTTGCGGACGGTGACGGACACCATGCGGCTGTGCCGGATTGAAATGAAATCACCGCCTTTTCCGCAGCGAAAACCGGGTCGCTTTCTTTTGAAAACGACCCGGTTTTTCCATCGGTGCCGCAGACAACAACACGGACCGTCCCAGATGGAACGGTCCGTGAAATTTTTGCTTTTTCTGAAATTACAGGTGCAGCACCCGGTCCTTGATCTCGGCGGTGCGGCCCTGGTTCCAGAACTGGGTGCCGATGTAGCCGCAGGTGCGGCGGGCCACATTCAGCTTGCTCTGGTCGCGGTTGTGGCAGTGGGGGCACTCCCAGACCAGCTTGCCGTCATCCTCCACAATCTTGATTTCCCCGTCGTAACCGCACACCTGGCAGTAGTCGCTCTTGGTGTTCAGCTCGGCGTACATGATGTTGTCGTAGATGAACTGCATGACCTGGATGACAGCCTCCAGGTTGTCCTGCATATTGGGCACCTCCACATAGCTGATGGCGCCGCCCGGGGACAGGCGCTGGAACTCGCTCTCAAACTGCAGCTTGGTAAAGGCGTCAATCTGCTCGGTCACGTGCACATGGTAGCTGTTGGTGATATAGTTGCGGTCGGTGATGCCCGGCACAATGCCAAAGCGCTTTTGCAGGCACTTGGCAAACTTGTAGGTGGTGGATTCCAGCGGGGTGCCGTAGAGAGAGTAGTCGATGTTCTCGGCGCGCTTCCACTCCTGGCACTTGTCGTTCATGTGCTGCATGACCTCCAGGGCAAAGGGCTTGGCGGCGGGGTCAGTGTGGCTCTTGCCGGTCATATATTTGCAGCACTCATACAATCCCGCGTAGCCCAGGCTGATGGTGGAGTAGCCGCCGTAGAGCAGCTTGTCGATGGGCTCACCCTTCTTCAGGCGTGCCAGTGCGCCGTACTGCCACAGGATGGGCGCGGCGTCGGACAGGGTTCCCTTGAGACGGTTGTGGCGGCACTGCAACGCGCGGTGGCACAGCTCCAGCCGCTCGTCGAAAATCTTCCAGAACTTCTCCATGTCGCCGCCGGAGGACAGCGCCACATCGGGCAGGTTGATGGTCACAACGCCCTGGTTGAAGCGGCCGTAATACTTGGGCTTGCCGTTCTCATCCACATAGGGGGTCAGGAAGCTGCGGCAGCCCATGCAGGTGTAGCAGTGGCCCTCGCCGTTTTTGTCCACCTTGTACTCCAGCATCTTTTTCTCGCTGATGTAGTCGGGGACCATCCGCTTGGCGGTGCACTTGGCGGCCAGCTTGGTCAGATAGAAGTAGGGGGTGCCCTCCCGGATGTTGTCCTCCTCCAGGACATAGATCAGCTTGGGGAAGGCGGGGGTGATCCAGACGCCCTCCTCATTCTTGACGCCCTGGTAGCGCTGGCGGAGCATCTCCTCAATGATGATGGCCAGGTCGGCTTTGAGCCGCTGGTCGTCGCCCGCTTCGTTCAGGTACATAAACACCGTGATGAAGGGGGCCTGGCCGTTGGTGGTCATCAGGGTGACCACCTGATACTGGATGGTCTGCACGCCGCGCTTGATCTCCTCGCGCAGGCGGTCCTCCACGATTTTGGACAGCTTCTCCTCGCCGGGATCGATGCCCAGTTCGCGCATCTCGGCCTCGGTGTCCCGGCGGATCTTTTTGCGGCTGATGTCCACAAAGGGCGCCAGATGGGTCAGGCTGATGCTCTGCCCGCCGTACTGGTTGGACGCCACCTGGGCAATGATCTGGGTGGCGATGTTGCAGGCGGTGGAGAAGGAATGGGGCTTTTCGATGAGGGTGCCCGAAATGACGGTGCCGTTCTGGAGCATATCCTCCAGATTCACCAGGTCGCAGTTGTGCATATGCTGGGCATAGTAGTCGGCGTCATGGAAATGAATGATGCCCTCCTCATGGGCCTTGACGATGTCCGCCGGCAGCAGCATACGCATGGTCAGGTCCTTGCTGACCTCGCCTGCCATATAGTCGCGCTGGACGCTGTTGACGGTGGGGTTCTTGTTGGCATTCTCCTGCTTAACTTCCTCATTGTTGCATTCGATCAGCGAGAGAATGCGGTCATCGGTGGTGTTGTGGGTGCGCTTGAGACTCTGCACATAGCGGTAGGTGATATATTTGCGGGCCACCTCGCAGGCGCCGGTCCCCATGATGGCGTCCTCCACCAGGTCCTGGATCTCCTCCACATTCATGGCGTGGCCGCGGCTCTGGCACTGGCGGGAAACATCATCCGCGATGGAAAGAATCTGCTCCTTGGTCAGACGCTGGTTGGCAGGGACCACGTTGTTGGCCTTGGTGACGGCCGCAATGATCTTGGTGATATCGAAAACGGCCTCGCTGCCGTTGCGCTTGATGATTTTCATGGGGCTTCTCCTTACACTGAAACAAGATATGGGACCCTGACGGGACGCCGCAAACAATATCATGTGGTTGCCGCTTTGGGCGAGCATGATTATCTTATCGCGTTGCAGGCAAAAAGTCAAGTCCCGGCACCACAAGATATTGTGATGAAGACCCAAATAACACCCAGATATTCCGCATTTGGCGATGACACGTTCAAAAGGCAAAGTGATGAATTTCGCAAGGGATTTTTGGCCAAAATGGGCAATTTTTTCAAAAGTGCGCAGCACCGATGGAAAGGCTGCGGCCCCCGGGCTTGCTTTTCGCTGCGGGGACTGGTATACTGGGGGCTGTTGAAGCATATGGTGGAGGATGCCGGCCTGCTTCTACAAGATATTGTACCCTGCGGGGGAAGGAAGATGCAACCTTGAATTATGCCAACATCAAATTTTGTGATATCGCCAACGGCACGGGGGTGCGCACCAGCCTGTTTGTGTCGGGCTGCCGCCGCCACTGTCCCGAGTGCTTTAACGCCGTGGCCTGGGACTTTGCCTACGGCCAGCCCTTTGATAAAGCGGCGCGCAACAAGATCCTGGGCAGTCTGGCGCCGGACTATATCAGCGGCCTGTCGCTGCTGGGGGGCGAGCCCTTTGAGCCGGAGAACCAGCGCGCCCTGGTGCCGTTTTTGCACGATGTGCGGGTGCTTTACCCCCAAAAGACCATCTGGTGCTATACCGGTAATGTCTATGAGACCGAACTGCTGGCCCCCAGCGCCGCCCGGTGCGAGGTGACGGACGAGATGCTGGGCCTCATTGACGTTCTGGTGGACGGCGCCTTTGTGGAGGCGGAACACGACATCACCCTGCGGTTCCGCGGCTCGGCCAATCAGCGCATCATTGACCTCAACGCCACCCGTGCGGCGGGGCATACCGTGCTGTGGCAGGATGATCCCGTCTTTGCCGATCATACCATGTGAAGCGGAGTCCGGTCAGCTGCGGCCAAATGTCTCAAAATTCACAAATTAGACTTGTATTCCCCCGCAAACGGGTGATATACTGACACTGAACCGGGGGACGCCCCCGGCACACCCTCTTGAAAGGAGCTTTGTCTTATGGCGAAATTTCATCTGCTTCCCCTTGCAATCGGCGCGGCCGTTGGTGTCGGCGCCTATGTGCTGAGTAAATATCTGAACCGCGATGAGGAAGGCGAGCATATCGTGGAGGACGAGGCCTTTGACGAGGCCGCCGGAACCCAGACCTCCGAGCCTGCTCAGCCCGCCGGGGAGGATGCCCAGCCGGAGCCCGCCGCAGAGCCTGTCCCCGAATCCCCCGCCCCCGAAGAGCCCGAACCGGAACAGCCCGCTGCCGGGGAGCCCAAAGGCCCCATCCAGATCCCCATTGAGGACGGCGACGACGCCCCAAACGCCAATCCCGTGAAGGACGCCACCGAACCCGCCAAAGTAGGGGAGGACGGCAAAGTGGACCCTACGACGATTGCCCGTCCCGAAGATTTCGAAAATTGGGACGAGACCGGGTGCAAAGGCTGAGCTGACACACCACCCGCCAAAGAACCGATGCCCGCCCGTGGGAGGAACTGCCTCCCACGGGCGGATTTTTCTTGCAGGCCCGTCTTTTTTGCGCTATACTGAATTTATGAAATCGTTCCCGGGGAGGAAGTATATGAACATCACGGAATTTGCCCAGGTGGCGGGTGTCTCCAAGGCGGCGGTGAGCCGGTACTTCAATGGCGGCTATCTCAGCGAGGAAAAGCGCGCCCGGATTGCGGCGGCGGTGGAGGCCACCGGCTACCGCCCCAGTATGCAGGCCCAGACGCTGCGCACCCGCCGCACCCGGCAGGTGGGCGTCATTCTGCCCAAGCTCAGCAGCGAGAGCTGCGCCCGCATGGTGGACGGCATCAGCCAGGTTCTGGGGGAGCAGGGATACCAGCTCCTTTTGATGAACACAGCCAACGACTATACCAAAGAGGTCGGCGCGCTGGATCTGCTGCGCCACAACACGGTGGATGGCATCATCCTCATCGCCTCCATCTTTACCCCCGAGCACCACGCCGTGCTCCAGAGCCTGCGCCTGCCGGTGGTGATTCTGGGCCAGCGGTATGAGGGCTACCACTCGGTGTACCACGACGACTTTGGCGCGGCGCAGGCCGCCACCGCCCTCATGCTGCAAAAGGGCCGCCGTGCGCCGGGCTATCTGGGTGTGACGCTGCTGGACCAGGCGGCCGGCCACGCCCGGCGGGAGGGCTTTGACGCCGCCCTCAAGGCTGCCGGGCTGGTTCCCCGGCCCCAGCGCATGAGCATCGCCGAGTTTAATATGGAGTCCGGCTACCACCAGGCGGAGCTGCTTTTCCGCAAGGCCGGGCATCTGGACTGCCTGTTCTGCGCCACCGACTCCATCGCGCTGGGCGCGCTGCAATACTGCCGCAGCCATGAGATCCGTGTGCCCGGGGACGTCATGATTTCGGCGGTGGGCGACAGCAAGGCGGGCCGCGTGGCCTATGTGCCCCTCACCAGCGCTCATCTGCACTACCACACCGCCGGGCGGACCGCCGCCGAGCTGCTGCTGGAACTGTTGGCAGACCCCGACGCCGCGCCCCAGTACCGGATGCTGGGCTATGAGCTCAAGCGCCGGGATTCCACCGGAGATGAAAATTCCGGGGAGGATATTTGGGCACAATGACAAAAACTGGTATGAAACTGTGTGAAATCGATAACATAAAATACGCAGATTTGGCGCTTCTGAGAATAGAAATTTGCCGCTTCACCGACTATAATAAAAGCGTGAGATGAAATCGATCACAGAGATCTGTGATCCACACAAAAGAAGGAGCGGACAACCATGGATTATCAGAAAGCAGCCCGGCAGGTGCTGGAAAACGTTGGCGGAGCGTCCAACATTGTCTCGGCGGCACACTGCGCCACACGGCTTCGGCTGGTCATTGCGGACAACAGCCTGGTGAACAAAGCGGCGCTGGAAAACGCCGAGGGCGCCAAGGGCGTCTTTGAGGCCCAGGGCCAGCTGCAAATCATATTCGGCACCGGCGTGGTCAACAAGGTGTACGATGCCTTTACGCAGGCGGCCGGCATCTCGGAAGCCACCAAGGAGGAGGTCAAGCAGGCCGCCGCCGCCCGGGCGCCCTGGTACCAGCGGGCCATCAAGACCCTGGGCGACATCTTTGTTCCCATCATCCCCGCCATTGTGGCCTCCGGGTTCCTCATGGGCATCATGGAAGCGCTCAACTTCATGGTGAACAACGGATTCCTGAACATTGACACCTCCGGCTCCCTCTACGTCTTTGCCAAGCTCTTCTCCAACACGGCCTACACCTTCCTGCCCATCCTCATCGCCTTCTCGGCGGCCAAGGTGTTCGGCGGGAACCAGTTCCTGGGCGCCGTCATCGGCATGATCATGATTCACCCCGACCTGCAGAACGCCTGGACGGTGGCGAACGGCGTCGAGACCATGCAGCCGGTGTTCGGCGGGCTTTACTCGGTGCCGCTGGTGGGCTACCAGGGCCATGTGATTCCCGTTGTCATCGCTGTCTGGCTCATGTGCCAGATCGAAAAGCGGCTGCACAAGGTTGTGCCCGCCATGATTGATCTCTTTGTCACCCCGCTGGTCTCGGTCTTTGTCACCGGCTATCTGACGCTGGCCGTCATCGGCCCCATCTTCACCAGCATCGAAAACGGCATCATCGGCGGCGTCCAGTGGCTGCTCACGCTGCCCTTCGGCATCGGTTCCTTCCTGATGGGCGGTCTTTACGCCATCACCGTGGTGGCCGGCATCCACCATATGTACACCATCATCGATCTGGGCCAGCTGGCCCGCTACGGTTATACCTACTGGCTGCCGCTGGCCAGCGCCGCCAACGTCGGCCAGGGCGGCGCGGCCCTGGCGGTGGCCCTCAAAACCCGGGATGCCAAGGTCAAGTCCATGGCGCTGCCCTCCGCCCTCTCCGCCTGCATGGGCATCACCGAGCCTGCCATCTTTGGCGTCAACCTGCGGTTTATGACCCCCTTTGTGGGCGGCCTTGCGGGCGGTGCCTGTGGCGCTCTCTATGCCAGCCTGGTGGGCCTGGGCGCCACCGGCACCGGCGTGACCGGCATCTTCGGCCTGCTGCTGCACCTGCATATGCCACTGCAGTATCTGCTGATGATGGCCATTTCCTTCGGCGTGTCCTTCGCCGTGACCTGGATTTTCTGGAAGCCTGAGCAGGCTGCCAAGGAGGAAGCATGAACGCACTGCATCGCGACTTAAAGCGCCTGGTGGACCGTGTTGAGGCGGCGGACGCCCCCCGGGTGGCCGCCGACCCCCACCGCCAGCGCTATCACATCCAACCCGCCGTGGGCTGGCTCAATGACCCCAACGGCCTGTGCAAAATCGGGCAGGATTACCACGTCTTTTACCAGTACGGACCCTTCGACCCCAACGGCGGCGTCAAGCACTGGGGCCATCTGCGCAGCCGGGATCTGCTGCACTGGGAGCGCCTGCCCGTCATGCTCTACCCCGATGCCCCCTATGACTGCCACGGCGTCTATTCCGGCTCGGCCCTCTGGGAGGAGGGAACCCTCTTCCTTTATTACACCGGCAACGTGAAATATGCCGGCGACTACGATTACATCCGTGCAGGCCGGGGCCATAACCTCTGCCTGGCCACCAGCCGGGACGGTGTGACGCTGGACACCAAGCAGTGCCTGATGACCAACGCCGATTATCCCGCCGGGCTGAGCTGCCATGTGCGGGACCCCAAGGTGTGGAAGCAGGACGGACGGTATTATATGGTTCTGGGCGCCCGCACGCTGGAGGACCGGGGCGAGGTGCTGGTGCTGCAGAGCACCGACCGCCTGCACTGGACCCACATCAACACGCTGACCACCCGGGAACCCTTCGGCTATATGTGGGAGTGCCCCGACCTGTTCGAGCTGGACAGCCAGTGGTATCTGGCGGTTTCCCCCCAGGGCATTGACTGCCCCAATGTCTATGGGTGCGGGTACTTCCCGGTGTACGGCGACTGGCGGGGTGAGTACACGCTGGGGGACTTCCATCCCCTGGACATGGGGTATGATTTCTACGCGCCCCAGAGCTTTGCCGACGGGGATCGCCGCCTGCAATTTGGCTGGATGGCCATGCCGGACGCGCCCTACACCACGCCGGACGCCGCCTTTGGCTGGAACCACTGCCTGACGGTGCCCCGGGTGCTGATGGCAGGCCCCGGCGGTGCGCTGCGCCAGAACCCCGCCCCCGAGCTGGCAGCCCTGCGCAGCCCGGCGGCCCTCTCCCTGCCCGGCGGCGAGACGGTGAACGGCCCGGCCTGCTTTGACCTGACCGCCGCGCCGCAGGGGGATTTCACGCTGACGCTGGCGGGTGGTCTGCAACTGCGCTATGAGGAAGCTGCCCGCACCTGCACCCTGCGCTTCACCGACCCGGCCATCGCATATGGGCGCAGCGGCGAGCGGAGAGCCCGCCTGACGGCTCCCTGCCGCAGCCTTCGGGTGCTGGGGGACGCCTCCTCGGTGGAGATTTTCCTCAACGACGGCGCCACGGTGTTCACCACCCGGTATTTCCCGGCCCCCGGTCCCCGGCCCATCCGGCTGGACGGCGCGGCGGGGCTGCTGTATCAACTCAATGGGGAGGAATAAACCATGCCCGGTCAGACCTTGTTTTCCATCGGGGAAGCCCTCATCGATATGATTCCCACCCGCAGCGGCTGCGATTTTGCCCAGGTGCCCGCTTTTATGCCCCGGGTGGGCGGCGCCCCCGCCAACGTGTGCGGCGCGTTTGTCCGTCTGGGCGGTCGGGCGGCCCTGCTCACCCAGCTGGGCGAGGACCCCTTCGGCCACAAGATTGCCGGGGAACTGGCGGAATACGGCATTGATGTATCCCATATCCCTTTCACCGACGCCGCCAACACCGCGCTGGCGTTTGTGGCATTGGGGCCGGACGGCAACCGGACCTTCAGCTTTTATCGCAAGCCCTCCGCCGATCTGCTCTATTCCGCAGAGCAGATTGACCCCGCCTGGTTCGGGGAGGCCTTCGCCCTGCATTTTTGCAGCGTCGGTCTGGTGGAAAGCCCCATGCGCGGGGCCCATGCGGCGGCCATCACGGCGGCGCGGCAGGCGGGGGCGCTGGTGAGCTTTGACCCCAACCTGCGGTTCCCCCTGTGGCCGGACCGGCAAGCGCTGCGCCGCACCGTGTGGGAGTTTCTGCCGCTGGCGGATGTGGTCAAGATCTCCGATGAGGAACTGGAGTTCCTCACCGGCACGGCGGATATCCGCGCCGCACTGCCGGCACTCTTCACCGGCCATGTGCAGCTGGTGGTCTATACTTGCGGCGGCGCGGGCGCCTATGCGTTCACCCGCACGGCACAGGGGTTTGCCCCCTGCGCACCGGTGCGTGCCGTGGATACCACCGGTGCGGGGGACGGTTTTATCGGTTCGTTTTTGTGGCAGCTCCAGCGGTCCGGCGTCACGGCCGCCGCACTGCCCGCGCTGAGCGGTGACACCCTGACCGAATTTCTGGCGTTCTCCAACCGATTTTGCGGCATCAGCGTCCAGGCCCACGGCGCCATCGCCAGCTATCCCACACTGGACACGGTGGAAAACTGACTTTACCAAAACAGGACGCAGGCCCCCGAGCCGGATGGCTCAGGGGCCTGCGTCTCAGACTGTCAAAGAACCCCTGTTTAGCAAGCTGCTAAGCAGGGGCTTTGGCGTGTTTTGTGGAAAACTCGGATCGGAAACAGAGAAAGCAGCAACAAAAAGGAGTCTTTCCAGCTCCAAACTGCCAGTTTTTTCAGATTCATGG
>SFVK01000013.1 GCA_004561545.1 bacterium | reverse complement strand
TCTGTGTAGAGTTGTTGTAGCAAACTTATTCTAACACAGCGGTCCTCGCTATGGACCTTTTTATTCTCCTAAATGCTCATCTTCATTTTACAATGCGCCGCATAAAAATAGACATGGTTTGCAGAACTCTGGTAGAATGAAGTTACCACACACCATTCTGAAAGGAGTCTGTAAACCATGTCCGAGAAGATTGTACAACTGAACGAGGAAGTAATCAAGGGGCAGCTCAAAGAATTAGTCCGGGGTAGCGGGCCGATAAAATTTGAACGTCGCGGCAGGAAGTTTCTTCCCCGCACAGGCAGGCGCGGACCTCCACGGTCCGTGCCATTTCCTTATTATATATAAGCCCCCTCCCCTGCCGCCGGAGCGGTTATCCGTTGAGCGGCACGTCAATTTCCTGCGCCAGGGCAAAGGAATAGATGGTCAGGCGGGTCACGGGAACCCGCAGCCGCAGGGCAAAGGCATGGCGGTAAAGCCGAAGCTGGGCGCCGTACTCCCGGACGTAATAGGCGGGGTCGGTGCTCTTGTCGGTCTTGTAATCCAGAATTTCGGCGTGGTCATCAAAAACCAGCACCACATCGGCAATTCCCTGAACCAACACGGGGGTGTCGGCCGCCGGGCCCTGTGTTTTTTCGAGCTCCGGAACCACCTTGCCGGCCGGAAGGGCTGTAATAAACGGTTCCTCGCGCAGAATCTGGCGGGCGGAGGAAATGCGGCGCCAGGCCGGGCTTTCAAAGAACGGCCGCACCGCATCCAGGTCCAGCGCCTGCGCCAGCGCGGGGTCCAGCAGGCGGAGGCGGGCCTGGCGCTCCACCTCGGCAGCCAGGTCGGGCGCCGCGCCGCCAAAAGGCACACCCTGCAAAAAGGCATGGATGGCGGTACCGCGCTCGGCTCCCGTCAGACCGGACTTTTGCAGAAAAGCGGGGCGCTGGGGCAGGATTTCCTGCGCGGCATGGGTCACCGCGCTGACGCTGACCTTGACGGGAATCTCCCGCAGGGGCTCTTCCGGGCTGTGCCAGGTGAACCGTTCCAGCAGCTCCTGCCGGAACGCCGGATCGGGCAGAGCGGGCGCTTGCGGCTCGGGAGCCTGCCCCTCCTCCGGCGGCGTGACCAGGCGGATGACAAGGGGAGCGTCGGTTCCGATATGATGGGGCAAAAGATTGCTGTACTGCCACAGCGCGTCGCTGTCCGGGTGGAGCAGCGCGGCGGTGAGCAGCCAGAAGGACCAGCTGGACGCCCCCTGGAACAGCGCCGGGCTGACCGTGCCGGAACAGGCGCAGAGGGCGGGGAGCTTGAGGTCGCTTTCCGGTTTTTTCAGCGGCACCGTGATGAGAAGGGCATCCCGGGCGCGGGTCAGCGCCACATAGAGAATGCGCATTTCTTCGCTCAGTGTTTCGCTTTGGATGGTCTGGGCCAGCGCGGCGTAGGGCAGCGTCTTGTACCGCCCCGCCCCCGTCCCGGCGCGGAGCATCAGCCCCACGCCCAGTTCCCGGTGGCAGAGCACCGGGCGGGTGGTGTCGCTGAGGTTGAATTTATGGGAGGTCCCCGCCACAAACACCACGGGGAATTCCAGACCCTTGGAGCGGTGTACCGTCATAATGGTCACGCATCCGGGCCGGGTCTGGCCGGCGGCGGAGGGATTGGGCACGCCGCCCCCCGCCCTGGCGGCATCCATGGCACGCACCAGCGCGGGCAGGCCCCGGGCGCCGGCCTGCGCCGCCCAGGCGGCAAATCCGCGCAGATCCTCCCGGCAGCGCTCTCCATCGGGCATGGCTCCCACGGCGGCCAGGTAGCCGGTGCGGGCAAACAGCTCGCCGATCAGCTGACCGACCGGCAGCGTGCGGGCCAGCCGGCGGTAGGCCGCCATGTCCCGCAGAAAGGGCGCAAAGCGGTCGCCGCCGTGGTGAAGCACTGCGGCATAGAGGCTGCCCCCCGGCACCGCACCGCGCAGACGTACAAGGTCGTCGGGCGTGTATGGGTACATGGGGCTGAGCAGCACGGCGGCCAGCTCCACATCCTGGGCCGGATTGTCCAGCACCCGGAGCAGCGCCGCAAAGGGACGCACATGAGGTGCATCCAGCAGGTCCGCCGCCACGTCCGCATAGACGGGAATGCCACGGGCGGCCAGCGCAGCCTCGTACACTGCGAAGTCGCCGCGGCTGCGCAGCAGGATGCAGAAATCTCCATAGTCGCAGGGGCGGGTCTGGCCCGGCGCCGTGCCGCGCACGGCGAAGCAGTCCGCCACCATCCGGGCAATGCGGTCCGCAATGGCGCGGGCATCCCCGGCGGCATCCGCCCCGGAAATGACATCCAGCTCACAGAGTCCCTCATAAGTCTCGCCCTTGCGGCCCACCACAAGGCGCTGGCCGTCCCCGTAATCGATGCCGCCCAGCTGCCGGGAGAAAAGGATTTCAAAGAAATAATTGATCCCCCGGATCACCCCCGGCGCGCTGCGGAAATTGGCGTCCAGCGCAATGGTGGACGGTGTGTTCCACGGCACGGGAGCAGCGGCCGGATAGGGCTGCCATTGGGTCTGCTTGCCGATGAAAACCGAGGGGTCCGCCTGGCGGAACCGGTAAATGCTCTGTTTGATGTCCCCCACAAAGAACAGATTGGAGGCATCCGGCGCGGCGAGGGAAAAGTAGATGGCGTCCTGCAGGGCGTTGGTGTCCTGATACTCGTCCACCAAAACGGCGGCGTAGCGGCGGCTGACGGTGGCGCACAGCGGCGTGCGGGTTCCGTCCGGCGTTTGCAGCAGTTCCAGCGTCAGGTGTTCCAGGTCGGCGTAATCCAGAACCTTCTCGGCCACCTTGGCGTCAAAGAACGCGGTGCGGAAGGCTTCCACCGTACGGACCAGCGCATCCACCAGCGGCGCGGCGCGGCGGCGGTCCTCCTGATATTCGGCGGCCGTGCAGACCAGAAAACTGCTTTGCAGCGATGCCACCTGCTTTTTGGCCCGGTCCCGCAGATCCGCGGCGGCGCAGGCGGCGGGGCTGGATTGTTTTCCGCCGGGCACACGGCCCGCCTTGCGCCAGTTCCCTGCGGCTTCCAGGGCCGGGAGCGCGCCGTCCCAGTCCCCCCGGCCCAGCCGGTCCGCCAAAAGGCGCAGGCGGTCCTCATCGTCAAAGAGCACGGCGGTCAGGGCACGGTCTGCGGCGGGGTCCCGAGCCGCGATGATCTGTGCGGCCCGGATCAGTCCGATGGCACCCTCCACCCGGGCCGAGGCCGCCTGAAGCAGCGTCCTGCCCCAGGCTGTCTGCCGGGGCGGGGCGTCGCTGTGCCACATGGCCGCAAAATCACGCAGCGCCGGCCCCGGATGGGGCAGCGTCTGGGTAAAGTCATAGAGCTGCTCCACCGTGCGGCTGGCGGTATCATCGGTGCGCCCACGGTCATACAGGTCGGCAAAGGCGCAGAAATCGGCATCGGTATAGGCCTGTTCCAGCACATCGGAAAGGGTCTCCTGCCGCAGACGGGCAAGGGTCGCCTCATCGGCCACCGTGAAATCCGGCGGCACCTCCAGCGCCGAAAAGTTCTGCTGAACAAAGTGGAGGCAGAAGGAATCCACCGTCCCGATGGACGCGCGCTGGAGCCGCATCTGCTGGCGGCGCAGCTGTGCATCCCCGGGACGGGTGCGGATTTCCGCTGTCAGACGGCGGGCAATATCCGCCCGCAGCTTGGCCGCCGCGGCATTGGTAAAGGTCATGATGACAAGGCGGTCAGCGTCCACAGGGTGCTCCGGGTCTGCAATCAGCCCCACCACCCGCTCCACCAGAACCCGCGTTTTGCCGGAGCCCGCCGCGGCAGAGACCAGCAGGCTGCCGCCCCGGGCATGGATGGCCGCCGACTGTGCCGGGGTAAACTGAACGTTTTCTTCCGCCATGACTTGTTTCCTTTCCTGATTCACGCAAAAGGCGTTTCTGGTTGATCATTTGGCCGGAGTCGGCGCTTCAAAGGGGTCGCCGCCCTTTTCCGCCACGCGCTCCCCTTCCCCGTCGACATGGCGGCAGACCGCGCGGTAATCGCACCAGGCGCAGGGGCTTTTTCCGCCGGGCACCAGGGGCGCCGCGTCGACTTTGCCGTTATAGAGGTTTTGCGCCATCTCCAGCAAAAGACCGTCCAGATGGTCCCGGATGCGGTCCAGCTTGTCCCGGTCCGCCAACCGCGTTTTGGCGCTGGTCCCGGTGGGTTCGCCGGTTTTGGCGCTGAAGGTCAGCGGCACAAAATCGCCGGTACCTCGGATGTCCATCGCGTGATAGACGCTGGGCTCGTCCAGGATCAGGCCCTGCAATGGGTAATTGCGGGGGGCCGGCTCCTGCCCGTCGTCCCGGGGACGCGCCCCGCCGGTCTGGGAGGGGTCCGCCAGAAGATATTCCACCCCTGCGGCGGTTGCCCCGGGGAACAGCGTTCCGCCGTTGCGCTCCAGCGTGAAGAGATAGAGCAGCATCTGGCAGTCAAGGCCGTAGTAGACCTCCCGCAGATCAAATTCTTTCGTGCCGGTTTTATAATCCACCACCCGCAGGTAGGTTTTTTCTCCCAGTGTCATGGCATCCACCCGGTCCACGGTGCCCACCACCCGGACGGTATGCCCGGCGCCATCCCGCAGCGTCACAGGGTCCACCCGGGGTGCGTCAGGATTTTCGCGGTCGGGGCGGTCGTCAATGCGAAGCTCAAAGGCCACCGGGCGGAAGCCAGACTGGCGCATATCCCGCTGGATAAAGGCCAGCAGCCCTTCCAGGTTGCGGGAAATCCGTCCCAGAAGGTAGTTCATGCGGGTCCCCGCCCCGGGCAGATTGGCGGCGGCGTATTCCTCCACCAGTGACCGGACCAGCGCGCAGATCTCCTCCTGCGTCAGAGTTACAAAGCGGTCTTTCTGACGGCGGAGAGCGTTTTCCAGCACCCAGTGGGTCAGGGTGCCGCTGATGTTGGGGGCGAGCTCGGCTTTCTGGCGGGGGCGGGCTCCCAGAACATACTGCATGAAATAGCCGAAGGGACAGCTCACATACCGCTCGAACCGGGTGGGGCTGATGCGCACACTGGGGCCGAGCAGCCGTTCCAGCGCCCCTGTGTCCTCCACCCGGGCCGGGGCCCGCCGCGCCGCGCGGCACACGGCGGCAAAGCCGGGCGCCGCCTGCGGGGTGCCCTCCATCGCCCGGAGCGCCGACTCGACGGCGGCGCGGCGGGAGGTGTTTTGCTGCCACTCACTGCCCAGCAGGTCCAGCGCGGCGCTGGGGGTAGCCGCCAGATCCGCCGGGTCAATGACAGCGTCGGGCACGGCGAGCAGCTCCAGCACCGGGGCCAGCGCGGCACTCACCGGAAGGCCCGCTGCACCGCCCGGCCAGCTCACCCAGAGCAAGCTGCGGGCCGCAGTGAGGGCTTTATAAAAGCAGACCTGTTCCCGGATGACGCGGTTCTCAAAGCAGTCCGGCAGATCGGCGCCCTGGGCGATCATGGCGTCCCGGTCAGCGTGGGTCAGCAGACCGGTATCCCCGGGCGTCTGGGGGAACTCCCCCTCCGCCAGGCCCAGCACAAAAACCGCCTCGGTCTCGGGCAGCCGCATCCGGCCCGCCGTGGTGAAGATGACGCTGTCCATGCTCTGGGGGATATGGCCCAGATCGGTGGTCCGCAGGAGAAGGGTGAACAGGTCATCGTACTCTGCCGCAGAGACAGGGGCATCCCCCGGCACCAGCCGGACCATCTGGTCCAGAAGCTCCGTCACAACGTTCCATTCCCGCAGTGCCTCGTCGGCGCTGGGCAGATCCCCCTGGCCGCGCAGTTCCCCCGCCAGCGCCTGAATCGCCTGCGTGGCGCCAAGCTCTTCCAGAAAAAAGTAGATGCTGCGGGTCATCTGCTCCACGTTGGCGTCCCGGCAGCGGTCCATCAGCTTCTGGATTTTGGGGATGAGGAAGCACCGGGCCGCCTCGGCGTGTTCAAGATCCGTGCGGTCCTGATCGCTGAACCGGTCGGTGTAGCCCGACGGATTGCGGGTAAAGGGCTGGCGCCAGTCCCCGGCACGCAGCGGCCAGGTGTAGGCGTAGTTTTCCAGCGCGCAGAGGACTTCCTGTTCCAGATCCACCAGGCCGGTTTTGACCAGACGCAGAATCGCGCCGGTGCTGATCCCGCCGCGCAGCAGCTCCAGCGCCGCATGGACCGCGCGGGCCGGGGCCGTGTTTTCCGGCGTGGTGGGCTCATCGCAGAACAGTGGAATGCCCTGCAGGCGAAATTCATACCGGACCGCAGGCAGATAGGTTTCGGCGGTACGGCAGATGACTGCCATTTTGCCGTAGGGAATCCCGGCGCGGGCTTTTGCCTTGACGGCGGCCGCCATCGCTTTTGCCTCCTGCTGGCGGCTGTCGGCGCGGCAGACCACAATGGCCGGGTTGCGGGAATCCACCGTCGTCTGCGGCGTATAGGCCGGGTCGGCCAGCAGCAGGGCCAGTTCCGCCAGAGCCGGGGCATCCTGGTGGCGCAGATCCTCGGTCAGGTGCTCCACATGGCAGGGCACCCCCGCCCGCTGCGCCATCGCCATCAGGCCGTTGGCCACCCGGCGCGCTCCGCTGAACAGACCCGTCCCGCCCTCGCGCTCCTGCAAACCGTCGCAGCACAGAGCCACCGTCACATCGGTTACCGGCAGTATGGCGGCCAGCATGGCACGCTTGGCGTCATTGAAGGTATCAAATTCATCAATGTACACCGCACGGCCCGCAAAAAATTCCGGTTCCAGCACCCCGGCCGCGCGGCGCACCCGGTCGCTGGGGTCCATGGCGGTCTCGGCCAGAAGGCTTTCGTAACTGCCGTAGATCAGCGCCAGCTCCCCCAGTTTGTCCCGGTCGGCGCCGGGCGCTGCCGCATAGGCGGCCAGCGTCTCGGGACGGACGCCGGCGCTTTTCAGTTCATCGATGGTCTCGGCGGCTTTCTGACAGAACGCCGCGCTGCGGCGCTGGCGGCTATAATACACCACCTTGTCCATCATCTGGTCCAGTGCGCGGCGCACCAGCACCGCACGGCCCGCCTCGGTGAGGGTGGGGACCGCCGCGCCGCCGTAGCGCCGCAGCAGCGTTTCGGCCAGGGACGTGAAGGAATAGCTCTCCACATATCCTGAAAGGGAATCCCCCAGCGCGCGGTACAGCGCCCCCTCGGTGGAGGAGGTGAACTGTTCCGGCACAATGAGAACGCTCCGGTTTCCCGCTTGTGCCCGGCGGCGGAGTTCGCCGAACAGCCGGGCGGACTTGCCGCTGCCCGAGGGGCCGAGAATCAGGGTCAGCATGGGGGTCTCCTTTCCTTTTGCCGCCGCGCTGCGCGGCAGTACCTGGTTGCGTTATTCTGTCACCGCCCGCCACAGGGCCCGGGCCGAATCCAGCAGGGCAAAACGCACCTCATACTGGCCGAACACCAGCGCGTTTTGCTCTTCCGTTTTGTACTGCGCCCCGCTGGCGCCGGTACACAGGGCCGGGTACAGCACACAGAACCAGTTGTGCCCCGCAGCGCTGCCCAGTTCCACGCGCAGAGCGGTGTACTCCCCGCCCGGGAGGCGGAACGAGCCGTAATCCCTGGGCGCAAACCAGCTCTCCTCCACCACACAGCGGACGCTCTGACCGCTGTGGGCTTTGCGCAGCGCCTGACGGGCCGCCGCTTCCAGCGAGGGCAGCGCGTCCCGGATGGCCCGGACGGCCTCCTCCTTGTTGGACGCATTCTGAGTAACGGCCGCCGCCCGGGTCAGAACCGCATCCCGGACGCTCAGCTTGAGAAGCTGATCCTCCAGCGTATCGCTGTTGGCAAGGATATGCAGTCGGAGGGTTCCCGCACAGATCTCGTCGCAGACGGTGTTGTAATGCGCCAGCGCGGCGCTAAGTAGAACACACAGCACAAGGGCCAGGCAGCAGCCGATCTCAAAGGCGGCGCGCAGATTGCTGCGGCGGCTTGGCTCAGACAGGCGAATTGCAGCTTTCATGAAAAACTCCCCTTTCGCCCGGAAGTATGGGCAAAGGGGAGGGGATGCAATCATTTTTGCCCTTTGCGGCGGTTGTTTTTTGCACCGTGGGACGCCACAACACGGGCGCCGCCCCGGTCCGGCCGGGCCAGATAGACCTGATCGTAGTGTTGCCGCAGGGCATCGGCGGCCCTCCCGGCCTTTGCGGCATCCTCAAAAATGCCGAACACCGCTGCGCCGGAGCCGGTCATCAGGCTGGTGACCGCACCATGGGCGTTGAGCTTTTCGCAGATGGCGGAAGTCTCCACCGCACCGCTGCAATGCTCCAGTGCGTTGCCGGCTGCGGCGCAGAGGTCCGCAAGGGTTCCGGCGCGGATGGCCTGCTCCTGCCGGTCACAGTCGGGATGAACCGGACTGCCCATGGTATCGTACCGCTTGAACGCCTCCGGGGTGGAGATTCCCACGCTGGGCATCACCACAACAAAATGGCAGTCCGGGCAGGGCGGCAGCGGCTTGAGCAGGTCGCCCACCCCCTGCACCCGGCAGGTGCCGCCCATGAGGGCAAAGGGCACATCGGCCCCGATCTGCGCGCCAAGGGCACACAGCTCGCTCATGGAAAGGCCGGCGCCGTACAGCTCATTGAGGCCCACCAGCACACCGGCCGCATCGGCGCTGCCCCCTGCCATGCCGGCCCGCACCGGCACCTGCTTGCGGATGGTGATCTGCGCGCCGGCCAGCAGACCGGTATAATGGAAAAAGGCAAGCGCCGCCTTGTAGGCGGTGTTTTTCTCGTTGGCAGGGACAAAGCTGCCCGGAAGAAAGAGGTCCAGATATTCGCTGCGGCTGATGGTGATGTGCTCGTACATGGTGATGGCCTGCATGACCATGTCCAAATCATGATAGCCGTTGGGCAAAAGCCCCACCACATCAAGGGAAAGATTCAGTTTGGCCGGGGCAAGCACCACAACCGACTGCTTTTGGAATGCCATAAACAATCCTCTCTGTTTCTGGGCCGGCGGTCAGCTCACCAGCCAGCCGTGTTCCTTTAAAAAGATTCGGATGCGGCGCATGGCGGTCTCCAGATGCTCCACGCTGTAGGCATAGCTGATGCGGGCATAGCCTTCCCCGCTCTCGCCAAAGGCATCCCCGGGAACAATGGCAACCTGCTGTTCCTTGAGCAGCAGCTCACAGAATTCCTGGCTGGTCAGCCCGCTGCACTGGATGGAGGGGAACACATAGAACGCCCCCCTCGGCTCAAAGCAGGTCAGCCCCATATCGTTGAGCGCCTTGACCACATAGCGGCGGCGGCGGTTGTACTCATCGCGCATCATCTCGATGGAATCATCGCAGGAACGCAGCGCCACAATGGCGGCATACTGGCTGGTGGTGGGCGCCGACATAATGCAGCTCTGATGGATTTTGGTCATCACCTTGACCACCGGCTTGGGTCCGGCTGCGTAGCCGAGCCGCCATCCCGTCATGGCGTAGGCTTTGGAGAAGCCGTTCACCACAATGGTGCGCTCCTTCATGCCGGGCAGCGACGCGATGCTGATGTGACGGTCCAGACCATAGGTAAGTTCGGCGTAAATTTCATCGGAAAGAACCATCACATCGGTGCCGCGCAGCACCTCGGCGATGGCTTCCAGGTCCTTCTGCCCCATCACGCCGCCGGTGGGGTTGTTGGGGTAAGGCAGGATCAGCAGTTTGGTGCGGGGGGTCAGGGCCGCCTTGAGCTGATCCGCCGTCAGGCGGAAATCATCCTCGGCTCTGGTGGCGATATGGACCGGCACGCCGCCTGTAAGGGAGGTAATGGGCTCATAACAGACAAAGCAGGGTTCCGGGATAATCACTTCATCCCCCGGCTTGACCAGTGCGCGGATGGTCAGATCAATGGCCTCACTGCCGCCGACGGTCACCAGAATCTCGTCAGGCTCATACTCCAGCTCCATACGGCGGGAAAGGTACCGGCAGATTTCCGCCCGGAGTTCCTTGATGCCCGCGTTGGCCGTATATCGGGTGCGCCCCTGTTCCAGGCTGCGGATGCCGGCGTCACGGATGCTCCAGGGTGTCTTGAAGTCCGGTTCCCCCACGCCAAGGCTGATGCAGTGGGGCATTTCCGCCGCCAGGTCAAAGAATTTTCGGATTCCTGAGGGTCGCATGGCCTTAGCCGCCGGCGCAAGCAGTTCATCGTAGTTCATCACAGTACGGTACACTCTCTTTCGTCGGCTTCTTCATTCTGATACAGTTTTCCGCCCCTCTTGTAGGTGCGGAGCACAAAGCTGGTGGCTGTGGACAGCACGTCATCCAGCGGCGAAAGGCGCTTTGCGACAAAGAGGGCAATTTCCTGGAAGCTGCGGCCCTTGATGGTGACCTGAAGGTCATAACCGCCGCTCATCAGCAGGACACTGTCCACCTCGTCAAAGCCGGCAATCACCGATGCGATCTCATCAAAGCCGCGGCTCTTGCGGGGGGAAACGTGCAGTTCAATCACCGCCTCCACCACGTTGATCCCTGCCTGCTCCCAATCGATCATCGCCTCGTAGCCGCGGATGTATCCTTTCGTGACAGCCTCATCCATCATGGCCGCGATCTGGGCAGGGGTTTTGCCCATCATGGCGGCAATGTCCTCAATCGGCAAGCGCGCGTTTTTTTCCAGAATATGCAGCAATTCTTCCATGATACCATTCTCCCATCTTGTTGGTCAGTCCAGTATATTAAGGTATTATACCATAAATGCCGGGACCTGCACAGGGGGATGCGCAATTTTTAGGGCAATACCGTGCAACTCCTGCTGGTACTTTGTAAACCATAAATCTTTATTACTGGATATAGGTGCTCCAAGCGTGTTCTTGCGTCATTGGTGCTGAATTGCCAGTCTACGCCCTTTTGAGCTTTATTCTTGTGGCAGCCCATGGCTTCAATCATTGACGAAGAGTTGTCAGGTCGGGAATCCTGTTGTTTGATATGCATTGGCGGCCGAGCGCGGACGGTTCAATTTCAGAGATATCAATCCAGCTTCCATGCTCTGGTGTGTAGTGGACCTCCCGACGATTGGCAAGATCTCTCGCATGTTGCGGTGGGAATGTCGCATATAAGGACGCAACTCTGTGTGTTCAGATTGTCCATTACAAGGACAACTTTTCGCTCCCCGTCCGTGACAGCTTACTCCGGCTGTTTGCGGACAGGATGCCTTGGCGGTGACAATTGACGTAGAAAACGAGCACCAAACCACAAAGGTTCGTGCTCGTTCTCTGTTTTTTATCGAAATTTAGGAAGTTCTGGCAAGAATTTCCTCATCAAGTGCTTCTTGCATGTCTTCCAGTTGCTGGTCAAATATTTGATCAAATTCGGAAGGAGCTGGGGTTTCCCCTTCTAATGTGTCGGATTTTTCCTTGAGATCATCAAGCTGCTTCTGCAATTCCTGTTTGGTAGACTCTTCCTCTTTGGTAGACTCTTCCTCGGGTGTTTTGCTCGAGGCTGTGCCAGGAGGAAAGTCTGTAGTCGAAGTGGCGCTCGCATTCTGCGCCTTGCAGCCAGAAATGGCTATGAGCATGAAGCTGAGGATCAACAGGATAACGAGTGATCGTATTTTCATGTATAAGCTCCTTAATGCCGAAAGCTCTCAAAAACTAAGCCAAACAGATCATATATCCGGTTCCTAATTCAACACTATGGATTGAACGAAATCCACAGGAGCCACCGCAATCAGTGACATACATTGTAACAGGCGTAATCCAGGCATCCATAAATCCGCTGTTTGGTATGTGGACACACGGTGAATAGACGACAGTTTCATCCGTTACATAGTGCTGAACTGCAGGCGCAGCATTGCATCCCGGACAAACCATAGCATAAGGAATAGCTGAAGAACAATTTTGTACAAGATACGTTTCGGCATCCTTGATCAGTTGGGACACAGCGTTGGGAATTTCACCTTCAGTCAAACAGGCACAGGATGAAACGTTTGCCGAATTCTGGATATTCAAAATGGAGGAGATCGAAACCGGTGTCGCAGAACCAGCGCAAAAGTATTCAGTGGCACTTACGCTTTCCATGCTTGTGACTTCATAAAACGAACAGTTACTGCACCTATTGTAGGTTATGCGATAAGTTATGATTCGATAATCAAATCCATATTTCAGTCCATGATCACAAGGTATTGTCTGATATCCTTCTTCATATGTGGTACCAGGGAAAATCGTTCCTTTATCACATTGTCCACAAGTGGCTGCTGAATATGGTGTCGGGTTGTTCGAATCGGCATATGCAATAAAAGGAGGGAGCGTGACAAAAGTCAAGATAGTGGAAATGGCAAATGCCAGGAGTTTTTTCCACGCATTATGAGATTTTGTCATGTTATTTCTCCATTTCTTGGCGATTATCATTATCTTACGTACAGAAGAAAATGCCCATAGGAGTATCCCTTTCATTTTGTGTTATTTATAAGTGCATGACTAATTCCCGGAAATATCATTTATTTTGCTTTTCAGTTTTTCGCAAAAAAACTCAGAGCTTCCTCATATGCCATCGGTTCAGAAATCTCGCCCCAGAAGTGGGAACGACAACAGTGGCGCTGATATCATTTTCAGCTTCTGCTGCAAAGACATTACCGGCACAACCACATACCAAAAGAATTCACAAACAAACGGAAATGAAAATTTTAAGAATACGTTTCATAATATTAATAATAGTTTTCTTTCCTTGTTTTGATATATTGCTTGTTATTCTATAGCGATCGTTTTGAACCTGGCCTCCTTTTTATTTGTTTTTCTAAACCGGATTAGATAATCAAAAAAAGATTTCGTATTTATTATCTTTAGTGTAACATAGAAAGCCGGCTTCGTCAACATTATCATTTCACACAGATTATATCATATTTTCGGCTGTGCTGCTTATGTTTTTTCTGTGCGGTATTGCCTTAGAATTCGCGAGGATACATCTCACACATATCCTGCCAATAGCGTTTGGGAGCATGGTTCCTCTGCCCCTGTTCATTGCGGCGTTCCTCAATGGTGAGGGCGTCAAAGAACCGCTTCCACAACTCCTGCCAGTTTAACTCCTCCTGCCCGGAACCAGCGTCATAGCGTTCCATGGCCAGATAGCGCACCTGACCCTTCTGCCGCAGCATCGCCACACCGTGGGTCGCATCATAGATCAGGAAATCCTCATCCGGCAAACGACTGCAAAAATGGGAACGGAGCAGCGGGAGGATGCTGTTTTGGGGATGGATTTGGGCGCCAAGCAGGGTGCCGCGTTGTTCAAAGCGTATAAATTCGATATATTTCGCCGCTTCGTTATTGACCGAGCGTTCCAGGTCAAAGGCCGCACAGACATCTGGGTCGCCGGTCATGCGGGCTGCGCCGGGACCCAGATTAAAACAGAGTCGCACAAAGCGGAGCAAAATCATCTCTTTTTCCGGGTTACAGGAGAGAAACCCCCGGACAACCCGTTCCCGGACCTCCGTTCCAAGACGGCGAAGCCCCGCGGCAACGCGGCGGGCCTGAACCGGATCGGTGGCAATGTCCCGCGAACCATAAAAAGTAATCTGACCCCGTTCCGGAGGCCAGATGCCGGCGGGAATCTCCCTGCGGGAAAAGCTCTCAAAAATACAGCAAAGAAAACCCTGAAAAGAACCGTCATAGCGGTACACCTGATCGGTCACATCTGCCGTGTAAGGCATTGCAGTGCCTCCTGTCTGACTTCTCTGGCCGCCTGGCAGGGATCCATGCCGCAGTCCACCAGTTCATGGACTGCCGGGGCAGCCGCCGGCAAAGGTTGAAGCGCAAAATCATCCAACGAAAGCTGCTGGACGCCAATCCCGAAGGCTTTGGGGTCCAGCAGCGCGGCCGCCATCTCCCGGCGGGTGGCCCGGACGGGGGCACGACCTTCACAGGTGATAAAAAACTGCGCCCGCTTGAGCACAACGCCAATGCGTTTCAGTTCCTCCATCCCCAGATGCTGCTGACGCCGTGCCGACACAATGCGGCGGGCGCTCTTGGGACCAATGCCGGGCACCCGGAGCAGGTCCTGCTTGGGCGCCGTATTCACTTCCACCGGGAAGAACTCCGGGTGGCGCACCGCCCAGGTGGCTTTGGGGTCCAGATAGGGATCAAAGTTGGGCTGGGATTCCGTGAGGAGTTCCGAAGCGGAGAAATGATAATAGCGCAGCAGCCAGTCCGCCTGATAGAGCCGGTGCTCCCTGAGCAGCGGCGGGCGGGTGGCGGGAGAGGGCAGGCGGGCATCGCTGTTCATTGGCAGATAGGCGGAATAAAAGACCCTCTTCAATGCATATTTTTTGTAAAGCGCTTCGGTGAGGTTCATGATATGGAGGTCGGTTTCGGGACTGGCCCCAATGATCATCTGGGTACTCTGTCCCGCCGGGGCAAAGGCGGGCGCATGGCGATAGAATGCGACTTCTTCCCTGCTGCGGGCGCTCTGCACTGCGATCTGCCCCATGGGTTTCAGGATGGCGCTCCTCTTTTTGTCGGGCGCCAAAAGGGACAGGCTGGCTTCACTGGGCAGCTCGATGTTGACCGAAAGCCGGTCTGCCAAAAGCCCCAATTGCTGCACCAGCTCGGGGGATGCGCCGGGGATGGTCTTGGCGTGGATGTAACCGCGGAAATGATACTCCCGCCGCAGGATGCGGAGCGCTTCGATCATGCGTTCCATGGTATGATCGGGGGTGCCGAGGACCGCGCTGGAAAGAAACAGCCCTTCAATATAATTTCGGCGGTAAAAGCCGATGGTGAGCTCTGCCAGTTCCCGCGGCTCAAAGGTGGCACGGGGAACATCGTTGGATTTGCGATTGACGCAGTAGCTGCAATCATAGCAGCAGGCATTGGAATAGAGCACTTTCAAAAGAGAAATGCACCTTCCGTCCGGCGTAAAGGCATGGCAGATGCCCGCGTTTTTGCAGCAGCCCAGGCTGCCCGGCTGCCCGGGCCGGTCCACACCGCTGGACGTGCAGGCCACATCGTACTTGGCGCTGTCGGCCAGAATTTCCAGTTTATCCGCCAGTTCCATCTTTGCGGCCTCCAAAAGGGTATAAGAAACACACCCCACCGTTTGGAGCGAACCGCGAAGCCGCGCATCACGGCGGCGTGGGAGCAAAAGAGAGATAAACCGGACCTTCCATCAGCCGGCAGCGGTTCATGCATCCAAATTATGGGACGCCTGTTCTGGTATGATTGAATTACCGGGCCAGAGAGAGGTTCCTCACCACTTGGCTTTGGTCTCCACCACTTTCCCCGCAATATAAAGGTGATCCAGGTCCTCGCCGCGGATAATCAGGTCCTCATAGTTGGGGTTGAAGGGATGCAGCACCACAGCGTTGCCCCGAACGATGTACTTTTTGAGAGTACCGCTGCCGTCGCTGCCATAGACCATGACACCCAGATCCCCGTTTTCCAGCGTATTCTGACGGTGGACAAGGGCAAGATCCCCATCCGAAATGCGGGGTTCCATGCTGTCACCCTTGACCACGAGATAAAAGTAATTCTGCGGGTCCTTGACGCTGGCGTACTCGCTGCCATAGTCTTCCTCAAAAGCAAGGGCATCATAACCGGCACGCACAGTGCCAACTACAGGAATCAGGCACTGGGTATAGCGGCTGAACGCACTTTGCCCCACCGCCCCCCGCAGCTCAGAGCCCACGTTCTGCAGCCCCAGCAGCGCATCGGCCGTGGTATCCAGAATTTCCGCCAGCCTTGCGATGGTCTGAGGATCCGGGGTGGAACGCCCGGTCTCCCATTTTCCTACAGCCTGCTGCGTTACCCCCAAAAGCCGGGAGACCTCCGCCTGACTGTAGCGCTTGGCCTTGCGGGCCACTTTCAAGCGTTCTGCAAACATCGCGTTTTACCTGCTTTCTCTCCGGCTTTGGTATCACACCGGATTTTGTTTTTTTCATTATACAACCAAAGGTAGTTTCTGTAAAGAGGATTTTTCAAAAAAATTTTTGATTCAGGTTGTTTTTTTGGTCTTGACAACAGCGTTTGGTTGTATTATAGTGGAGTTGTGAAACAACTTTTCGTTGTTGCGTTTTGGTTGTGGCAAATCATTTGGCGCCGGCAGGCATGGTATTGCAGGAGGGTTTTGTTATGAATAACAACACAGTAAAAGAAATATTCTGCAAGGGTCTTCTGATGGTTCTGGCCACGGCCGGGCTGATGCTGCTGTGCGGGGCAGCGGAGGGAACGGTTCTGCCCGTTCTGGCCCTGGCAGGCGAAGTCCTGATTCTCATGGGAATCAACGCGCTGCTGGGTGTGATCCGTTCCAGGGAACCGCAGGAAACCACCCATTCGGTCCCCGCTGTAAAAGCACCACCCGCACTGAACCTGCGGGTGGTACGTGGTGGAAAAGCAGCGTAATCATTTGCCCCCTTCCCTGTCATGCATGGCATGATGGGGAGCGCGTATCACTGCACAGCATCCCCGTTGTTCCCGCAAGCCGCACTGTGGGGATGTTGTGCTTCACGGCGAATTGTGCTATACTGGGATCAGTATAAAGGACGGCGGACAGCGAGTCCGGTCAGGGGGCTGCAGGATGAAAAAACTGCTTGAAGTATGTGTGGACAGTCTTGCATCGGCACGGGCTGCCATTGCGGGCGGAGCGGACCGGCTTGAGCTTTGCAGCGCACTTCTGGCCGGAGGATTAACCCCTTCCCCCGAGCTGCTGCGGCAGATCCGCCGGGAAAGTTCCATTCCCGTGCGCTGCCTGATGCGTCCCCGGGCGGGGGATTTTCTGTACAGTCAGGACGAGATTGATCTGTTATGTGCTCAGATCAATTCCCTGCGCCAGGCCGGGGCGGACGGCTTTGTGATTGGCTGCCTGACGGCGGAGGGGGATCTGGATCGTTGCGCCATGCAACAGCTGGTGAACGCCTGCGGTGACTGCGGCCTGACGCTGCACCGCGCCATTGACGTTGCCCGTGACCCGCTGCAAACATACCGGGATGCGGCCGCGCTGGGGATAGACACCATCCTCACCAGCGGTGCCGCTGCAAGCTGTATGGAGGGGCAGACGGTTCTGGGCCGGCTTCTTGTGGAGCGGGACCGAACCGAGGGGCCGGAGATTCTCATCGGCGCCGGGGTAAACGCCGACGTGATCCGCACGCTGACCCAGACGTTGCCGGGCGCGCGGGCGTTCCACATGAGCGGAAAAATCGAGCGGGAAAGCGGCATGAAGTTCCGCCGGGAAGGGGTTCCCATGGGCCTGCCCGGACTGGATGAATGGCATATTCAACAGACGGATTGTTCTGCCGTGCGCGCCGCACGGACGGCTCTGGACGGTTACGCAACCTGATCCTGCCAAAAATTTATACTTTTTTCGTCCCGACACTTGACAAGATGTTTTTCTTATGGTAACATAAATCTCGCACTTGGTGGTGACCACTGTGGAGAGGTGTCCGAGTGGTTTATGGAACTGGTCTTGAAAACCAGCGATTCGCGTGAGCGGACCATGGGTTCGAATCCCCTTGTGGAGTAATACTCAAGAGGTCGAAGAGGCGCCCCTGCTAAGGGCGTAGGGTCCGAAAGGGCCGCGAGAGTTCAAATCTCTCTTACTCCGCCAAAATCGCCAAAGCCCACGTTGCATTGTTGGGCTTTGGCGATTTTTTATTTTTTGCCAAATCTTTTTCTCCTCGTCCCACTTACGCTTCCGGGTTGTGACCATAATTTTTACTCCATCCCCTTCCAAAGCGTGCTTTTCAAGTCCTTGCCAAAGCAAAAATCCGGCCATCGTTTTCATGTTCCTACGAAAACGATGGCCGGATTTTCTCCTTTGACACAGGCTGCTTTTTCAGCGCAGTCATTGCTCCGATTGGTTTATCCCAGCGCCACATCAAGGGCCATCATGAGAGTGAACCCTGCCGCAAACAACAGCGTTGCCATGTTGGAGTGGTTACCCTCGGACATTTCCGGGATCAGTTCTTCCACAACCACATACATCATGGCGCCGGCAGCAAAGCTGAGCAGACAGGGCAAAACCGGTACCACCAGCTCTGCGGCAAGAACGGTAAGCGCTCCCGCCAGGGGCTCCACAACACCGGAGGCCGCCCCATGCAGGAAGGCTTTGATGCGGGATTCCCCTTCCGAACGCAGCGGCATCGAGATAATGGCGCCCTCGGGGAAATTTTGAATGGCGATTCCCAGCGCAAGAGCCAACGCCGCCGTGGCAGTGATTCCGCTGCTCCCGGTCACCCATCCGGCAAAGACCACGCCGACCGCCATTCCCTCGGGAATATTGTGGAGCGTAACAGCCAGCACCAGCATCGTCGTCCGCTTGAGGGAGCTTTGCGGGCCTTCTGTGGTATTGTCCATGTGGAGATGGGGTACCAAATGGTCCAGCAGCAAAAGGAACAGAATGCCCAGCCAGAATCCCGCGGCAGCGGGAAGGAAGGACCAGCTCCCCAGCCCCTCCGACTGTTCCAGCGCCGGAATCAGCAGGCTCCACACAGAGGCCGCCACCATAACCCCCGCCGCAAACCCTGTGAGTGCCTTGCGCAGCGCTTCGTTCATGGAACCGCGCATAAAAAACACGCAGGCGGACCCCAGAACCGTCCCTGCAAAGGGAATCAGTAGACCGTAAATCACAGCGATATTCATCCTAACCTCCTATTTGTTTCTGAATTGTCAGACAGTTTTCTTCGTCTCCTCCAAAAATGCATTTTACGAACGTTGCGGCAAAAAATCCCGGACGGGATGGGCGTCAGGAGCCCCCCGCCAGAGTTATCGCCGTCATGCCGAACCGTTCTGCCAAAACGCCGCAAAAAACCATAGGCGGGGCAGCGTCACCGCTGGCCGGCACCTGCCCTGTCTGCATCGGTTCGCACAGGAAAAAATAAGCGAGTCAGAGCACTGTCACGCCGCAGAGCGTCATTGTGCTCCGCAGCGATTCCATCGGCCAGATCCCGGTGCAGCCCTGCAAGCCCGGCCCGTTTCAACCACCTGCCGGCGCCGGCCAGCCCCGGCTGCGGACCGTGCGGGTCCCCCTCGCACCAGCAAAAGGCCCCCGCCCAAAATAAGCGGGAGCCTGACAAACCGGATTGAAGCTTACAGCAGGCTGCGGTACATCGCCTTGATCTCTTCCACGCTGGTATCGCGGGGATTGCCGGGACGGCAGGCGTCGGCGAAGGCGCTCTCAGAGAGGAAGTCAATATCCTCCTCCTTGAGGATACCGTTCAGGTTTGCGGGAATGCCCACATCGGCGGACAGCTTCTTGACGGCGGCGATGGTGGCATCGGCGGCGTCCGCTTCGCTCATGGCATCGATCCCCTCAACGCCCATGGCCTTGCCGATGGCGCGGTAGCGCGCGCCGGCAACGCTCTTGTTGTACTCCAGGCCGGTGGGCAGGATGATGGCGCAGGCAACGCCGTGGGGGGTGTCATACAGGGCGCTCAGGCCGTGGGCCATGCTGTGAACGACGCCCAGACCCACGTTGGAGAAGCCCATGCCGGCAATGTACTGGCCCAGAGCCATGCCCTCGCGGCCCTCGGGGGTGTTCTGCACCGCACCGCGCAGATTTTCCGAGATGAGGCGGATGGCTTCCAGATGGAACATATCGCTGATGGTGCAATGGCCCTTGGTGATGTAGCCCTCAATGGCATGGGTCAGAGCATCCATACCGGTGGCGGCGGTCAGGCCCTTGGGCATGGAGGACATCATATCGGGGTCCACCACGGCGATCTCGGGGATATCGTTGGTGTCCACGCAGACGAACTTGCGCTTCTTCTCCACATCGGTGATGACGTAATTGATGGTGACCTCTGCGGCGGTGCCGGCGGTGGTGGGCACGGCAATGGTAAAGACAGCGTGCTTTTTGGTGGGCGCGACGCCTTCCAGGCTGCGGACATCGGCAAATTCAGGATTGTTGATGATGATGCCGATGGCTTTGGCGGTATCCATGGAGGAGCCGCCGCCGATGGTCACGATGCTGTCGGCGCCGGAGGCCTTGAAGGCTTCCACGCCATCCTGAACGTTCTTGATGGTGGGGTTGGGCTTGATTTCGGAGTAGATCGAATAGGCAAAGCCGGCCTTGTCCATCAGGTCGGTGATCTTGGAAGTGACGCCAAACTTGATCAGGTCGGGGTCAGAGCAGACAAAAGCCTTCTTGTAGCCGCGGGCCGTGAGCTCGGGAACGATGTTCTCGATGGCGCCGTGACCATGGTAAGAGATGGTGTTCAAAACAATGCGATCAGCCATAAATGGTACCTCCCAGTTTTATCTGAGGCGGCGCGGTGCCGCCATTTGTTATAATTATAACATCTTATTGCACCATAGTCTTTGCGGATTTGTAGACGATTTTTGAAGAAAATTCTACTTTTTCTTTCATGCACCCCCTGCCCGGAGGGTTCTCTGCCGTGTTGTGGGGTCCCGGCCCATCGGAACGCCGACGCTGCGTCAAGGCCGAATTTTCTGTCCTCTCCCTTTTGTTTTACTTGCAAAGTGACCGGCGAACGGTTATAATAAGAACAACAGAGCAATGGGGCGCGACCGGCAGGGGCCGCGCCATTTTTCATTGAATGACCGTGTTGACAAGGGAGGGCTTCCCATGCGTTTGTTTGATGTTCTGGGTCCGGTGATGACCGGGCCGTCCAGCAGCCACACGGCGGGCGCCGTGCGCATCGGGCTGACGGCGCGCAAGCTGCTGGGTGAAACGCCGAAAAAGGCGGAGATTCTGCTTCACGGCAGTTTTGCGGCCACCGGCCGGGGTCACGGCACCGACCGGGCGCTGGTGGCGGGGCTTTTGGGGATGCAGCCCGATGACGAGCGGATTCCGGGCAGCTTTGCGCTGGCGAAGCAGGCCGGGATGGACTTTCGCATCGGCACCGTTGTGCTGCGGGGCGCCCACCCCAACACCGCCGTGCTGCGGCTGGAAGGCGCGGACGGGCGGCGGCTGGAGGTGATGGGGGCCTCCATCGGCGGCGGACGGATCAATATCTGCCAGATTGACGGCATCACCACCAATTTTGGCGGCGACCACAACACGCTGATCGTCCATAATCAGGACACCCCCGGCCATGTGGCGGAGGTAACCACCGCGTTGAGCGAGCGAAACATTAACATTGCCACGATGCAGCTTTTCCGCTCCACAGCGGGCGGTTACGCGGTGATGGTGCTGGAATGCGACCAGCCGCTGCCGGAGGAACTGATTGAAACGCTGCGTGGCAGGCCCGGCATCGTTAAGGTGACGGGACTCAACCTGGAAACACCGGAAGGAGGGATCTGAGATGTCCTATTCCTCAGTTCGTGCCATGCTGAACGCCTGCAAGCAGAACAATCAGCCGCTGTGGGAGGTCATTTTGCAGAGTGACCTGCTGGAAAGCGGACTGAGCCGCACCCAGTCCCTGGCCGAAATGCGCCGTCTGTGGCAGGTGATGGTTCAGACCAGCGACAATTACTGCGGGACGGACCGTTCCAACAGTGGGTTTGCCGGGGGCGATGCCGCCAAAGTGGAGGCCGCAGCCGCCGGCGGCAGACTGCTGACTGACGGATATCTGGCCCAGGTCATGGCGGAGGCGCTGAAAACCGCCGAATGCAACGCCTGCATGAAGCGCATTGTGGCCGCGCCCACGGCGGGAAGCTGCGGCATTTTGCCCGCCGTCCTGCTGCCGCTGTGGCGGGCCCGGCGGGCCGGCGAGGATGCCGTCTGCCGGGCGCTGTATGTCTCGGCCGGGTTTGGCCAGATCATCGCGGCCCGTGCCACCCTGGCGGGCGCCGAGGGCGGATGCCAGGCAGAGGTGGGCGCCGCCAGCGGCATGGCCGCCGCCGCGCTGGTGGATCTGCAGGGCGGCACCGCCGAGCAGTGCGCCGAGGCGCTGGCGATGGCGCTGACCAACCTGGAAGGTCTGGTATGCGACCCGGTGGCAGGGCTGGTGGAGATCCCCTGCATCAAGCGCAACGTGATCGGCGCCATGAACGCCGTCTCCTGCGCCGACATGGCGCTGGCCGGCGTGGTGGGGCATATTCCCGCCGACGAGGTGATCGACGCGATGGCGGAAGTTGGCGCCGCCATGAGCAACGATCTGCGGGAAACCGGCATCGGCGGTCTGGCGGGCACCCCCACCGGACAGGCCATCCGGGAAATCGTAACCATGGGCGGGGAATGATCCGCCCGGCAAAGCAAGGCACAAAACATCAGGCCCGGACCTGCCCCTGCAGCGGGGGATGGTTCCGGGCCTGTTTGTTTGCATTTGGGACATTCGGGGCATCAAAGGCCGAACATGGTTTTGCACAGCGCGGTGCCGGTTGGGGTGCGGAAAATGTGTTCCAGCGCGCGGCGGGCGGCAGACCGGGGCACACCGTCCTCATAGAGGTTGACCAGAAAATCCGCTTCCACAAGGATCTGGTAATCCGGTCCGTCGATGGCGGTGTAGGTGTGGTGGTGCCCCACCAGCCAGGCCACACGGTCGGCGACTGCGGGCGCAAAGCCGCAGGAAAGCACCATTTCCCGGGCCGGCGTAGGGCCGAGCTGCTCCTGATACCGCCCGTCCGAGCTGTGATACTGCGCTTCGGCGGGCTTGATCCCGATATCATGGACCAGCGCGGCGGCTTCCAGCGTTTGCTGGGTCTGCGGGTCCAGCCCCTCCTGGCGGCCAATGAGCGCCGCAAAGCTGTGGACCTTGACAAAATGCTGGATGCGGGCCGGGTCATCCGCGTAATAGTCCACCATTTTTAAGTAAAGCTCATCCAGACAGGTCATTTGTGTTGCCTCCTCAATCATAATCATATTCCGGGCTTTCGGCCACCCGGTTGTCCAACCAGCGGGCCAGGCGCTCCATCTCGGCGTTGGTGATGCGGCCGGTGTCGGCCAGCGCCTCCATCATCCGTCGGGGGTCCCCGCCATACAGGGTCCTGAGATGGGCGGCACTCACCGCGCCGCAGTAGGTCACCTGGCGCACCAGCGGGGTGTAAATATTTTTGTTGCTCTGCTTGTCGGGCCGGACATACCCCTTGGCTTCCAGCCGCAGCAGAAAGTTCAGCAGGGTGGAATCCGCCCAGGTGCAGTCCCGGGGCAGGTGGAGGGCAATCTCGCGGCGGGTGGCGGGCTTTCCGCACGCCCAGAGCGCCGCCATGACCTGCTCCTCACTGTTGGATAATGACTTCATGGTTTCCTCCCACATTTGTGGTTAATCTTTTTATTTTATTTTACATTTGTGGCAGTTCTTTTGGCAAGATGGAAAACTGCACGAATTTTTCATGGCTTTTTTGTGCAGATTACGAGTGCTATTTTTACATTTGTAAAGCAAACTGTGTGCCATTCACAGACACTTGGTTCTTTTGGGCAATCATCCGCCCGGCGTCAGGACATTTTTTGACATTTTGACGGGGCTGTTTTGCTTGCCGCCGCACAGGCTGTGTGCGTATAATACAGTCATCGCGAACGGCACCGATCGTTTGCTCCGCCCCGCCGGGGGCGCATCTGGTGCAAGAAACAGGAAACAGGAGGTCCTTCCTTATGAATCGTGTGTATAATTTCAGCGCCGGCCCTTCCATGCTGCCGGTCCCCGTCTTGCAGAAAGCCCAGGCCGAGCTGCTGGATTATCACGGCTCCGGCATGAGCGTGATGGAGATGAGCCACCGCAGCAAGTGGTTTGACGAGATCATTCAGAACACCGAGGCGGGCATCCGCAAGGTCCTGGGCGTGCCGGACAATTACAAGATCGGCTTTTTCCAGGGCGGCGCAACCCAGCAGTTCGCCATGGTTCCGCTGAACTTCATGACCACCGGCACGGCGGATTATCTGGTCACCGGCAATTTCAGCAAAAAGGCGGCCGAGGAGGGTGCCAAGTTTGGCACCGCCCGCATTGCAGCGTCCAGCAAGGATCGCAACTTTACCTATATCCCTGATGTGAAGGCCATCGACTATGACCCCAACGCCAGCTACATCCATATCTGCCAGAACAATACCATTTTTGGCACCACCTACCGGGAACTTCCCCAGGTGGAGGGCATTCCTCTGGTGGCGGACATGAGCTCCATGATCTTCAGCGAGCCCACCGATGTCTCCCAATACGGCTGCATCTATTTCGGCGTGCAGAAGAACGTGGCGCCTGCGGGCATGGCCATCGCCATCATCCGGGAGGATCTGCTGGGCCGGAGCGCCAGGGGCATTCCGGCTGACAAAATCCCCACCATGATGAACTACACCACTTTGCTGGACAAGGACAGTATGTACAACACGCCGCCCTGCTGGTGCATCTATATGACCGGGCTGGTCATGGAGTATTTGCAGCACGAGATCGGCGGCCTGGAAGAGATGGCAAAAATCAACCGTGCCAAGGCCGGAAAGCTCTATGATTATCTGGACAGCCAGACGTTCTATAAAAACCCCGTGGAGCATGAATACCGCAGCATGATGAACGTGACCTTTACCAGCCCCACGCCCGAGACCGACAAGGCGTTCTGCGCCGCGGCCACCGAGGCAGGCTTTGTCAACCTCAAGGGCCACCGTCTGGTGGGCGGTATGCGCGCTTCCATTTATAACGCCATGCCGGCCCAGGGCATCGACGATCTGATCGCCTTTATGGAGAAATTCCGCAAAGAGAACGCGTGACACGCGGTACAGTCAGGAGAAACCATCATGTATATCATCAAGACACTCAACGCCATTTCCCCCGTTGGCCTGGCCAAGCTGCCGGCCAGCCAGTTTGAGATTGACAACGAGGCCGCCGACGTCCAGGGCATTCTGGTGCGCAGCGCCGACATGCACGATATGCCGCTGCCCAAAAGCCTGCTGGCCATCGCCCGCGCCGGCGCCGGCACCAACAACATTCCCATTGATGCCTGCACCGAGCAGGGCATTGTGGTGTTCAACACCCCCGGCGCCAACGCCAACGCGGTGGCCGAGCTGGTGGTGGGCGCACTGGTGGCGGGCAGCCGCAACATTCCCGACGCCGTGCAGTGGGCCCAGAGCCTGAAGGGCAGCGCCACACTGGCCAAAGACGTGGAAAAGGGCAAAAAACAGTTTGTCGGCCCCGAACTGCGCGGCAAGACGCTGGGCGTCATCGGGCTGGGCGCCATCGGCGCCCGCGTGGCCAACGCGGCGGTTTCGCTGGGGATGGAGGTTCTGGGCTATGACCCCTACATCTCCATTGACGCGGCGTGGAGCCTGTCCCGCAGCGTGCAGCACTGCGTCACCCTGGGCGATATGCTGCCCCGGTGCGACTATCTGACCATCCACGTTCCCTACCTGCCCAGCACCCGCAACACCATCAACGCCCAGACGCTGGCCATGTGCAAGGACGGCGTGCGGGTTCTGAACTTTGCCCGGGGCGAGCTGGTGGACAACGCCGCCCTGCTGGATGCCCTGGGAACCGGCAAGGTTGCCCAGTATTTCTGCGATTTCCCGGCCGAGGAGCTGCTGGGCGTCAAGGGGGTGTACTGCACCCCGCATCTGGGCGCCTCCACACCCGAGAGCGAGACCAACTGCGCCGTCATGGCTGCCAACGAGCTGAGCGACTACCTGAAAAACGGGAACATCACCCACAGCGTCAATCTGCCCGACGTGAGCCAGCCCCGGGTGGGCGGCAAGCGGATCTGCCTGATCCACCGAAACGAGCCGGGCGCCATCTCGGCCATCACCGGCATTCTGACCGCCGCCAACCTGAACATTGAGAACATGGTCAACAAGGGCCGCAAGGATGTGGCCTACACCATGCTGGATGTGACGGGCAACGTGACGCCCGACCTGGCCGAAAAGCTGGGCGCCATCAGCGCTGCCATCCGGGTCCGCATCCTGTAATCTCCAACTGCAAACGGCGCAGCCGCATCCTTTTGCGGCCGCGCCGTTTTTGTGTCACCTGGTGTACTGCTCCACCATGCGGTCCAGGTCAATGAGGGCTTTTTCGGCCCCCCGGGCGGCTTTGCGGACCGTGCGGCGGATCTGGCGGTGATCCTGGGTGGCGACGTATACGGCCGCGCCGCCCAGCGCCATGCCCACGGCGGCACAGGCAAGGGTGGAAACCATGTGATCCATCTTTGAGAACAGCTCCTTTCACAGCCGGTTTTGCTTTTTTCCGGTTCACATTCAGTATTTCCAAACAGTTTCGCCTTTATGCGTCTTTTTTTGTGGCGGGCTTTGTGGTAAAATCGGTACAGACCTTCGGAATCTGCCGAAGGGCCTTGATTCTTTGAAGAGAAATGAGTGTAATACATATGTCCAATGCACCCAAAACAGTTTTGTGCATCCATGATCTGCCCGGGTTTGGGCGGGCGGGGCTTTCGGTGATTGTACCGGTGCTCTCCGCCATGGGGATTCAGGCCGTGACAGTTCCCACGGCGGTGCTCTCCACACACACCGGCGGGCTGGGGACCCCCGCCAGGCTGGCCAACCCCGCCTACGGGCCGGCGGCGCTGGAGCATTACAAGCGTCTGGGCCTGCGGTTTGACTGCATCTACTCGGGGTATCTGGCCGATCCGGGGCAGGCCCGGCTGGTGGAGCAGGCCATCGACCTGTGGCCGGACGCCCTGGCTGTGGTGGACCCTGTGATGGGCGACGGCGGCCGGATGTACCGGGGCCTTTCCGCCGAGATGGTCCCCGCCCTCTACACCCTATGCGCCAAAGCCGGCCTGATTCTGCCCAACCCCACCGAGACCGCGCTTCTGCTGGGCGACCCGCTGCCCGGCGTGGCGGGGGAAGTCACTGTGGAGTCTGCGGCGGCCCAGGCCAGGCGGCTGGCCCGGGTGTGCCCCCGGGTGCTCATCACCGGCGTGCCCGCCGGGCGGGGGATCGCCTGCGTGAGCGTCAGCCGTGCCGGGGAGGAAAGCACGGTGCGCACCCCGCTGATCGCCAAGAGCTTCCACGGCACAGGGGATATTTTTGGCGCGGTGCTGGTGGGGCGGCTTTTGCAGGGCAACGTTCTGCAGGCGGCGGCCCAGGCGGCCGCCGTCTTTGTGGGGGACTGCCTGAAAGCCACCCCTGACGAGGCGGACGAACGTCTGGGCGTCTGGCTGGAACGCGTTCTGCCCCGGCTGACCGTCCCCGGCGCCGCCGGCTGAACAGAGAAGAGGAAGTGTAAATTTTGCCAACTGTGAATATTGTTCTTATGGAGCCCCAGATCCCCCAGAACACCGGCAACGTAGCCCGCACCTGCGCCGTGACCGGGGCCAGGCTGCATCTGGTGGGACCCATGGGGTTTACCATCGACGACAAAAAATTAAAACGTGCCGGGCTTGACTATTGGGACCAGCTTGATATAACATATTATCAAAGCCGTGATGCCTTTTTTGCGGCCAATCACGGTCCCTGTTACTATTTCACCTCAAAAGGACCCCGCCGCCACACCGATGTGCGCTATCCCGACGGCGCGTTCTTGGTCTTTGGCCGGGAGGACGCGGGGCTGCCGGAGGAGCTTCTGGCTGCCAATCCGAACACCTGTGTTCGGATGCCCATGCGCCGGGGCGAACGGTGTCTCAACCTGTCCAACGCAGTGGCCGTAGGGGTCTATGAAGTGCTGCGCCAGTGGGATTTCGAGGGGCTTGAAACCTGCGGCCAGCTGACCAAATATGAATGGAAGTGAGGATGCTGAAGATGTACGAAGCAAACGGAATGAAAATTGCTTTTTTGACCGATTCCAGCTCGGATATCCCTGTGGATCTGGCGGAAAAATACGGCATTCAGGTGGTAGGATTTCCCATCAACCTGGAGGGCAAAGAGTATCTGGAACGCCGGGACATGACCAACGAGGAGTTCTATGAGATGATGCGCGCCGCCAAGGGTGTGCCCACCACCGCGGCCATCACGCAGATTCAATGGGCTGAAATCTATCAGGAATACGTGGAGGCCGGCGTGACCGATCTGGTCCATGTGACCATCAACTCCGGCGGTTCCAGTACCTACAACAACGCCTGCAAGGCCATCGAGATGCTGAGGGAGGAATGCCCCGGCCACACGATGAAAATTCACCTGATAGACAGCCACACCTATTCTATGTCCTTTGGCTGGTACCTCTGCGAGTGCGCCCGCAAGGTGCAGGAGGGCGCGCCGCTGGAGTCCTGTCTGAGAGAAATGCAGGACAAACTGACCCGGGTGGAGGTCTGCCTGTCTGCCTACAGCCTGAAACAGATGAAAAAATCCGGCCGTATTTCCGCCGCCGCTGCGGTGGTGGGGGACCTGATGGGCATCCGGCCCATCATCAGCCTGAACGACGGAATCAGCAAGGTGGAGAGCAAGGTGCGGGGCGACTCCAATGTGCCGCCGGCCATGGTCAAGTGGGTTTCCTCCCGCGTGGACAACGTGAAGGAAACGCCCTACATGATCGCTTACACCTCCTCCACCGAAAAGCGGGATGAACTGGTCAAGCTCTGCAAAAAGAGCTTTGGCCACGCGCCCATGGGCGTGTTTGCCCTGGGCGGTGTGGTCAGCGCCAACACCGGGCCGGACGGCATAGCCATCATATTTGAAGGCAAGCCCCGCCGTCTGGCGGATTACGCGGTGCCGCTTCCCTGAGCGCGTCCCACTGCTTTGGGTCCCTGAGGCAGAAATCAGGCTGTCGTGATGATACGGCAGCCTTTTTTGTTGGAAAACAAAGGAATCCCGAACCCCCATCCGGCACGCCCCGACCAAAGCTCTGCGCACCGGATGGGTCCCTGGATTCCCCATGATGTAGAAAAGGAAAAGAAAGGCTTTATCATGAAAAATCCCCAATCCCTCTCCCTGCGGGAATGTCTGATCGGCGACCGGAACTTTTACCGGCACGTGGCCGTGGTGGTTCTGCCCATCATTGTGCAGAACACCCTGTCCAATGTGGTCAGCCTGCTGGACAATGTGATGGTGGGCCAGGTCGGCACCCTGCCCATGAGCGCCGTCGCCATCGTCAACCAGTTCATGTTTGTGTTCAACCTCTGCGTCTGGGGCGCGCTGGCCGGGGCCGGCATCTTCGGCGCCCAGTTCTACGGCCAGGGCAACATGGAGGGCGTGCGCCAGACGCTGCGCATCAAGCTGGTCACGGCCGCCGGGCTGCTGGTCATCGCCTTCGGGGTGCTGCTCACCGCAGGGCGCAGCCTGATCGGGCTGTACATCGCCGACGGCACCTCCCCTGCCGATGCCGCCGCCACGATGGACTATGCGCTGAGCTACCTGCGGGTCATGCTCATCGGCCTGATCCCCTTTGCCTTCACCCAGGCCTATGCCGGCACCCTGCGGGAATCCGGCCAGACCGCGCTGCCCATGAAGGCCAGCATGATCGCCATGGGCGTCAACTTTGTCCTGAACTGTCTGCTCATTTTCGGCCTGCTGGGCTTCCCGGCGCTGGGCGTGGTGGGCGCCGGCATTGCCACCTCGCTCTCCCGCTTTGTGGAATTTCTGATCGTGGTGACGGGCGCTCACCGCAGCGCCGAGCGCTATCCTTTCATGGAGGGGCTGTACCACGGCTTTGCCATCGACGGCAAGCTGGTGCGCAGCGTCATTGGCAAGGGTGCGCCGTTGCTGTTCAACGAATGCCTGTGGAGCATCAGCCAGGCATTGCTGCTGCAATGCTACTCGGTGCGGGGCATTCAGGTCATCGCGGCCATGAACATCACCGGCACCATCACCCAGATTTTCAACGAGGTGTTCCTGTCCCTGGGCAACGCCACCGCGATTCTGGTGGGGCAGGAGCTGGGGGCCAGCCAAATGACGGGGGCCCGGCGCACCGCCTGGCGCATGATTTCGCTGAGCGTGGCCAGCTGCCTGGTGATGGGCGGGGCGCTGGCGCTGTGCAGCCCCTTTATCCCCCACATTTACAACACCGAGCCGGAGATCCGGGTGCTGGCATCCGAGCTGATCCGGGTCTCGGCGCTGTGTATGCCGCTGTTCGCTTTTGCCAACGCCGCCTACTTCACGCTGCGCTCCGGCGGAAAAACAATGATCACCTTCCTGTTTGACAGCTGCTATACCTGGGCGGTCAATGTGCCCATTGCCTTTGTGCTCTGCCGCTATACCGGTCTGCCCATCGTGGCTGTCTATCTGCTGGTCAACGGCGCGGACCTGATCAAGTGCATCATCGGCTTTGTCCTGGTCAAAAAGGGCGTCTGGGTCAACAACATTGTGAACAGCGCGGGATAAAAACCCCTGGAAACCGCTGCGGACAGCTTGCATGTTGTCCGCAGCTTTGCTATAATAACCATTTGTTGAGCAACTTAGGATTTTAGGCTCCGCCGCGCCCGGCCCGTTCCCGGCGCGGCGCAAAACCCGCTTGAGGCTGGCGGTCTTGGGCGTGGTCAAAATCTATCCGCCGGAGTAATATAATGAACAAGAAGTTTTCTGTCCGAACACTTGTCCGCTGCGCCATGATCGCGGCGGTGTACACGGTGGTCTGTCTGGTGTTGCAGCCCTTCTCCTACGGCGCGGTCCAGGTCCGTGTGGCCGAAGCGCTCTGCCTGCTGCCCGTCTTTGGCGCCGAGTACATTGTGGGTGTGACGCTGGGCTGCCTGCTGGCCAACGCCCTGGGCTCCACCGTGGTGGATGTGGTGTTTGGCACCGCCGCCACGCTGGTGGCCTGCCTGTGTACCTACGCCCTGCGCAGCGTTCGCTGGAAGGGGCTGGCCATTCCGGCCTCCATCCCGCCGGTGATTGCCAACGCCCTGATCGTGGGCGCGTTTGAGATCACGGTCTTTTTCTCGGATTCTGCCCCCACCGCCGCCATGGCTGTGTTCAACGCGCTGACCGTGGGGTTGGGTGAGCTGATCAGCTGCACCGTCCTGGGCGTGGCGCTGGTCAAGCTCATTGAGTCCAACCGGGGGATGCGAAGAATTTTTCTTGACGAATAAAGGAGGCGCTCATGCACCCGAGTCTTGTTCTGTGGGACTGGAATGGCACCCTGCTGGATGATGTGGATCTGTGTGTGGACGCGCTCAACCGTCTGCTGGCCCGGTTCCACTATCCCCAGCGCTACGACAAAACGCAGTACCGGGAGATTTTCTGTTTCCCTGTGCAGGACTATTATGTGCGCGCCGGCTTTGACTTTTCCAGAACGCCCTTCGACGAGCTGGCCCGGAGCTATATGGAGGATTACATCCCCGCCTCCGCCGCCTGCCCGCTGGCGGACGGCGCCTTGGAGGCGCTGGATCTGTTTTCCGGCGCCGGGGTGCGGCAGGTGGTGCTCTCGGCTTCCCGGCGGGACACGCTGGAGCAGCAGGTTTCCCAGCGGGGCATCCGTTCCCGCTTTGACCGCCTTCTGGGTCTTGGGGACATTTATGCCCGCAGCAAGGTGGAGATCGGTCTTGCCTATCTGCGGGAGGAAGGGTTTGCGCCCGACCGGGCCGTGATGATCGGCGACTCTGTCCACGATGCCGAGGTTGCCGCCGCCATGGGGGTGCCCTGTGTTCTGCAATGCGCCGGCCACCAGAGCCGCAGCGCGCTGCAAGCCGCCGGGGTCCCGGTGACCGGCAGCGTGCTGGAGGCTGCAAGGAGAATTTTGACCTGAATCCGATGAGAAAATGACAAGGAGCCGATTGAAAATGAGCGACCATGCAAAGGGCGCGTTTCTGACCATGTTCGGCGGTGCTTGCTGGGGTGTTTCCGGTTGCGTCGGCCAATACCTGTTCACCCGCCAGGGGATGGATTCCACCTGGCTGGTGCCCATCCGGCTGGGGCTGGCGGGGCTGATTCTCTGTGCCTGGTACGGCGCGCGGAACTGGCGGCAACTGGTGGACCCCTGGCGCACGGCGCGCAACGCCCGCGACCTGGTGATTTACGGCCTGGCCGGCGTGAGCTGCTGTCAGTTCCTGTATTTTCTTACCATTCAGCTCTCCACCGCCGGAACGGCCACCATTTTGCAGGACCTCTCCCCCATTCTGATTCTGGGCGTCGCCTGCCTGATGGACCGGCGTTCCCCCCGTCCCTTTGAGCTGCTGAGCGTCCTGCTGGCGCTTCTGGGCGTTTTTCTGCTGACCACCCACGGCAGTCTGACCAACCTGGCGGTTTCGCCCGCAGCGCTGGTCAGCGGTCTGGCCAGTGCGGTCTGCGTGGTGATCTACACCATGTGGCCCAAAAACCTGCAAAAGCAATATCCCACCCCCATGCTGCAGGGCTGGGCGTTCCTGATGGGCGGCGCAGCGTTCTCGCTGATTTTTCGTCCCTGGCAGATGCACTACCGCCCCACCGCCATGGGCGTGCTGGGCATTGCGGCGGTGGTGCTCATCGGCAATGTGCTGGCGTTCAGCTGCTACATGAGCGGCGTCAAGCTGATCGGGCCGGCAAAATCCAGCCTGTTCAGCTTTGCGGAGCCGGTCACGGCGGCCATCATCAGCACACTGGTGCTGGGGTCCCCCTTCACCGCCTGGGACGCTTTGGGATTTGTCTGCATCTTTCTGATGCTGGTGCTGCTGAGTTTGAGCGGGAGCAGGGAGCCTTCCCCCGCCCGGGCTGCGGCAAAACAGCATTCCTGAAGGAAAATTCTAAAATTCTTCTGAATAACACCCGCGCAGGTTTGACAGCATTGCCTGCGCGGGTGTATTATATTAGAGTGTATCCGATTGCTCAAAGGACATTTGGGCCATGCGCCGCTGTGGCGGCAGAAAATACAGGTGTTTATCTATGTCTTTTATGGAGAAACTGTTCGGAACCTTTTCCGACAAGGAATTAAAGCGGATCAAGCCCATTGCCAACAAGGTGCTGGAGCTGGAGCCGCAGATGCAAAAGCTCTCCGATGAGGAGCTTCAGGCCAAGACCCCCTATTTCAAAGAAAAACTCAAAAACGGCGCCACGCTGGACGATATTCTGCCCGAGGCCTTCGCCGTCTGCCGCGAGGCGGACTGGCGTGTTCTGGGTCTCAAGCCCTATCCCGTGCAGGTCATCGGCGGCATTGTGCTGCACCGCTCCTGCATTGCCGAGATGCAGACCGGCGAAGGCAAGACGCTGGTGGCCACCATGCCGGTTTACCTCAACGCACTGACCGGCGAGGGTGTTCACGTTGTCACCGTCAACGACTACCTGGCCAAGCGCGACAGCGAGTGGATGGGCAAGGTCTACCGGTTCCTGGGCCTTACGGTGGGCCTGGTGATTCATGACGTTCAGCCCGGCGACCGCCGCAAGGCGTATCTGGCGGACGTCACCTACGGCACCAACAATGAGTTCGGGTTCGACTATCTGCGGGACAACATGGTGGTTTATAAGGCCAACATGGTCCAGCGCGGCCACGCCTACGCCATTGTGGACGAGGTGGACTCCATCCTCATCGACGAGGCCCGCACCCCGCTGATCATCTCCGGCAAGGGCGAGGATTCCAGCGTGATGTACAAGCGCGCCGACGACTTTGCCAAGACGCTGAAAAAGTCCGTCATCGTCGAGCTGGATGACAAGGTGGAGGCCGACGAACAGGTGGACGGCGACTATGTGGTGGACGAGAAGCACAAGACCTGCACCCTGACCGAATCCGGCGTGAAAAAGGCCGAGGCCTGGTTCAAGGTGGACAATCTGGCGGACGCCGACAACATGACGCTGCGCCACTACATTGACGGCGCCATCAAGGCCCGGGGCGTGATGCACCGGGACACCGACTATATCGTCAAGGACGGCGAGGTCATCATCGTGGATGAGTTCACCGGCCGCCTGATGTACGGCCGCCGCTTCAACGATGGTCTGCACCAGGCCATTGAGGCCAAGGAAGGCGTCAACGTCGCCGCAGAGAGCAAAACGCTGGCCTCCATCACCTTCCAGAATTACTTCCGTATGTACAAAAAACTGGCCGGCATGACCGGCACCGCCTCCACCGAAGCGGACGAGTTCAGCGAAATCTACGGCCTGCAGATCGTGAGCATCCCCACCAACAAGCCCCGCGCCCGCAAGGACCTGCCGGACAGCGTCTACAAGACGGTCAACGGCAAGTACAAGGCGGTCATTGACCAGGTGGCGGAATGCCACGCCAAAGGCCAGCCTGTTCTGGTGGGTACCGTCAGCGTGGAGAAGAGCGAGGCGCTGTCCAAACTGCTCAAGCAGCGCGGCATTGCCCACAATGTGCTGAACGCCAAGCAGCACGAACGCGAGGCCGAGATCGTTGCCCAGGCAGGCAAGCAGGGCGCCGTGACCATCGCCACCAACATGGCAGGCCGTGGCACCGATATTATGCTGGGCGGCAACGTGACCTATATGGCCAAAGCTGCACTGCGCAAGGAGCTTTCCCAAAAGTTGAGCGCCGATCTTGCCGCCGCCAGGGACGAGTATGAGCACGCCAAGGCCCGGGCCAAAGCGCAGGGCACCGAGCTGCCCACCCCGCCGGACGCCGAGTTTGACGCCCGCATGGAACTGCTGATGACCGAGTGCGATGGCCATGCCGACACCGACAACGCGGAGGTTCTGGCCGCCCGCAAGCGCTTTGACGAGCTGGTGGCCCAGTTTGAGCCCCAGGTTAAAAAGGAAGCCGAGGCGGTGCGCGAGGCCGGCGGCCTGTTCATCATCGGCACCGAGCGGCATGAGAGCCGCCGCATTGACAACCAGCTGCGCGGCCGTGCCGGCCGTCAGGGCGACCCCGGTGCGTCCCGGTTCTTCCTGAGCCTGGAAGACGACCTGATGCGCATTTTTGGCGGCGAGCGGGTGCAGAATCTGATGGATTCCATGGGCCTTGAGGAAGATATGCCCATTGAGAACAAGCTCATCACCAACACCATCGAGAGCGCCCAGAAAAAGCTGGAGGCTTCCAACTTTGCCATCCGCAAACAGGTGCTGCAGTACGACGATGTGATGAACCAGCAGCGCGAGATCATCTACAAGCAGCGCCAGATGGTGCTGGACGGGGAGGATATCTCGGACAAGCTCCATGAGATGATGAAGGAGTCCATCCACGAGAGCTGCACCGCCTTCCTGAGCGGCGACAGCGCCGACGACTGGGATTTTGCCGCCCTGCGCCGCCACTATATGAACTGGCTGTGCCTGCCCACCGATTTCAACTACACCTCCGAACAGCTCAACGAAATCACCCGGGAGGAGATTGAGAAAACGCTCTACGACCGGGGCATGAGCATTCTGGAAGCCAAGGAAAAGAAATACGGCGCCCCCATGATGCGCGAGCTGGAGCGCATCTGCCTGCTGCGCAATGTGGACTCCAAGTGGATGGAGCACATTGACAACATGGATCAGCTCAAGCAGGGCATGGGCCTGCGCGGCTACGGCCAGAAAGACCCCGTGGTGGAGTACCGCATCGAGGGCTTTGCCATGTTCGACGAGATGATCGCCTCCATCCGGGAGGACGCGGTACACATGCTGCTGACCATCGAGGTCCGCCAGCAGAGCCAGGAACCCAAGCGGGAGCAGGTCGCCAAGCCCACCGGCGAGGGCGCACCCCAGCGGCCCGGCGCCAAGGGAAGCGCCCCGGTGCGGGTCACCAAGATTGGCCGCAACGATCCCTGCCCCTGCGGCAGCGGCCTGAAATGGAAGAAATGCGCCTGCAAGGAATACCATCCCGACCTGTAACCCATACACAAGCGCGGCGGCCTGTTGCGGCCCCGCGCTTTTTAAGAGCAAACAACTGTGCAAGGAGAACGCATGAAAGCACGCATTGAACAGCAACCCCGCTGCGTCCTGCTGTGGCGCATTGCCCCCGGCACCGCCGCCTTTGCGGCGGTGGAGCACGCCGCCCGGCCCTACGGGCTGCGGGTACGTCCGGTGAGTGAGCAGGACCTGAACACCACCGTCGGCGATCTGTGCCGGGGGCGGCACGCCCCCGCCCCGGGAACCGCCCCCACCGGGCTGCCCGCCATGATCATATCCGGGCTGCGCCACGACAACGGGGACCTGAACGCCTTTCTGGAGGGGGTGCGCCGCGGCGGCGCACCGATTCCTCTGCGCGCTATGGTAACCCCCACCAGCCGGTCCTGGACCCTGGGTGCGCTGCTGGAGGAATTGTGCCAGGAGCACACCGCGCTGGAGGGCAAATCATGAGCAAGTCTGCTTCCCCCAAAAAACGCCGGGCCGCATTGTGTGTACTGGCTGCCGCCGCGCTGGTGATCGCCCTGCTGGTCTGGGGCGCCCACCGCACACCGGCGATGGAGAAATACTCGGTGACCTGGTGGGACGCGTTTGACACCGTCACGGTGGTGACGGGCTACGCGTCCAGCGAAGCCGAATGGAACGAACAGATGGAGGCGCTGCACGCGGATCTGCTGCACTATCATCAGCTTTACGACATCTACACGGAATACGACGGCGTGACCAACATGGCCGCCGTCAACGCCCGGGCTGCCGGTGAGGCGGTGCCGGTGGGCAGTGAAATCATGGACTTGCTGCGTTTTGGCAAGGAAATGTACCAGACCACCGGCGGCGCCTGCAATGTGGCGGCCGGCGCGGTGCTGCGCTACTGGCACGACGCCCGGGAGGCCGCAGGCAATCAGGGCGAGGCAAGCGCAGATGTTCTGCCTGACGAGGCCGATCTGCGGGCCGCTGCGGCCCACTGCGATCCCGGGGACCTGATTCTGGACGAGCAGGCCGGAACAGTCCGGTTCGCCGACCCAGAACTGCGGCTGGATGTGGGCAGCATGGGCAAGGGTTACGCGGTGGAACAGTGCGCCCTGGGGGCTGAAGCGCGGGGTTTGACCAGCGCGCTGCTCAATGTGGGCGGCAATGTGCGGGCCATCGGAACCAAGCCGGACGGCAGCCGATGGACCGCCGGGGTGGACAATCCCTGGCCCGGGCAGGACGGCCAGTACGCCACCGCCAGCTATGTGCAGGCGGTGGAACTGCAGCCGGGGCAAAGCCTGGTCATCAGCGGGGACTATCAGCGGTATTTCACCGTGGACGGCGTGCGGTATCACCACCTGATTGACCTGACCACCCGGCAGCCCGCCCGCTATATGAGCAGCGTGGCGGTGCTCTGTTCCAGCAGCGCCGAGGGCGACGCTCTCTCCACCGGACTGTTTTGTCTGCCGGTGGAACAGGGTCAGGCGCTGGTAGAGCGGCTGGACGGCGTGGAAGCGCTGTGGATGCTGCCCGACGAGACGCTGACCGCCAGCAGCGGCTGGACCGGAGAATAAGCCAAAGGCATACCGCACAGCTCTGCGCACCGCTGCGGCGCGCAAAGCGTTGGCTGTGAATGGCGCAGTATGGCTCATCATCAAAGGGGAGAGGCCCGGACCTTGCCGGGCGCTCTCCCCTTTTTCTCTGTGCTTTATTTTTTGCTGTAATCCCGCGCACCGTAGATGGCGGTGCCGATGCGGACGATGGTGGCGCCCTCCCGGATGGCCAGCGGATAGTCGCCGCTCATCCCCATCGACAGCACATCCAGCTCGCTGCCGAACCGGCTCCGGGCCTGGGTCAAGAGCTCCCGCATCCGGGCAAAGAAGGCGCGGGTCTCGTCGGGGGTTGCGGTGGCCGGCGGAATGGCCATCAGGCCGCGCAGCCGGACATGGGGCCGGTTCATGGCCGACTCTGCCAGCGCCCAGAGACCGTCCACGTCCACGCCGGATTTGCTGCTCTCCTCGCCAATGTTGATCTCAATCAGGATCTCCTGGGTCAGGCCGGCGGCCGCTGCTGCGTGCTCGATTTTATCCAGAAGGCGCACGCTGTCCACGCTCTCGATGAGGGCGGCGCGTCCCACCACCTTGTTGACCTTGTTGGTCTGCAGATGGCCGATGAAGTGTCCCGGTTTGCCGCAGTAGGCCCCGGCATCGGTCTTTTCCACCAGCTCCTGCACATGGTTTTCCCCAAACAGGTCGATGGGCAGCGCGGCGCTGGCGGTCACCTCCTCCACCGTGCGGGTCTTGCAGGCCGCGCACAAAAGAATCTCCGACGGGTCGCGCCCGGCTTCCCGGGCAGCTTGGGCCATAGTTTCACGAATCTTCGCCACATTTTCTGTCATAGCGCTCAGTTGCTGCTGTGGGATCATTGCTGTGCCTCCTCGTAAACGGCGCGGGCGCCGCCGATATATTTGGGCCGCGTGCGGGCGCAGAGAATAGTGGCCTGGCCGATCTTGCCCAGGCTCAGCCGCACCGGCACCGCCACCCGGCGAAGGTGCATCCCAATGAGGGTTCCACCGATGTCGATGCCCGCACCGGCGCGGACTTCCTCCACCAGAACCGGATGCTCAAAGGCCCGCCAGCAGCTAGTGGCCCAGCTGCCGCCCGCGTGGGGCTGCGGCACGGCGCACACCGGCTCCCAGCCATAGCGGCGGGCGGCCTCCCGCTCAATGACAATGGCCCGGTTCAGGTGCTCACAGCACTGGGCTGCCAGATAAATGCCCTGCTCCTTCAAAACGGGCAGAACGCCCGCCAGCACGGCGGCAGCGGCTTCCATGCTGCTGTCCCTGCCGATATGTCCGCCCACAATCTCGCTGCTGGAACAGCCGATGACAAACACATCCCCCGCCTCCAGCTTTGCCTCCGCCAGCAGCTCGGTGACTGCCTGGCGGGACTGGGCGGTGATTTCGCCCAAATCAATGGTTGGTTTCTGTTCTGACATAGTTGCTCACCCTCCGGTTCTATTATAGCACGCCATGCAAGCCCCGGCGCAAAAAAGGCGGGGTCCCGGCACTGTGCCGGAGCTCCCGCCCGGATGGATTGCTTCCAATCACCGCTTGATGTCGTAGTTCATGTTCATCAGGTTGCGGATGGTGTCCACATCATCGGTAATGTTGGCGTCGCCGTGGATGGTGTGCTTGATGACCGAGCTGGCCACGGCGAAATTGATCATATCCATCGCCTTGTAGTTGTGCATCATGGCATAGATCAGGCCGCTGGCAAAGGCGTCGCCGCCGCCCACACGGTCCAGAATGTTGAAGGTGAAGAGCTTGCTCTCGAAGGTATGGCCCTCATACCACATAAAGGCCTTGAGGCTGTTCTCAGAGCCGGAATGGGCGTAGCGCACATGGCGGGCAATGCACTTGAGGTTGGGGTACCGCTCGATGAAGGCCTGGAAGATTTCATCCTGCTGCTCGTAGCTGGGCTGCAGGGGCACGCCGTCCTTGTAATCGCCCTTGCTGTGGTCGTTTTCATCCCGCCAAAGATGGTAGGGCTCAATGCCAAAAAGCACATCCACATAGGGCAGGCACTGGGTGCAGTAGTCCCGGGCCTGTTCCCAGGTCCACAGGCGGCTGCGGAAATTGCCGTCAAAGCTGACGGTAAGGCCCTTCTCCTTGGCTTTCTGGAGGCACTTGAGGATAAAGTCGGCACAGCTTTCGCTCAGCGCCGGGGTGATGCCCGACAGATGCAGCCAGTCAAAGCCGTCGAACAGCGCATCCAGGTCCACCTTGCTCAGGTCGTACTCGGTAATCGCAGAATGCTTGCGGTCATAGATCACCTTGCTGGCGCGGATGCCGTAGCCGGTTTCCAGATAATAAGTACCCAGACGGTGGGTGGGGGTTTCCTCGGGCGTGGAGAGAATCATGGGGGTGCAGTGGACGTCGTTGGACCGCAGCCAGCGCACCGCGCTCTTGCCCAGAGAGTTGTTGGGCACCACGCTGAAGAAGGTGCTGTCCACCCCAAGGTTGGCCAGAGCCAGCGCGATGTTGGCTTCGCTGCCGCCATAGCTGGCCTCAAAGTTGGAGGTCATACGGATTTTTTCGTAGTTGGGCGGGGTCAGACGGAGCATCACCTCGCCAATGGTAATAAATTTGGCCGGGCTGTCATTGTGCATCAACAGGGGGTTCGAGTGTTCCATAACCGTTACCTCATTTCTGAACCCGCTTCTGCGGCGTTCTTATTGTTTTCATTTTACCTTATTTCTCAGTTTTTTTCAACGACATTTCTGTAAAGAATGCACATATTTTGCGCGGATGGCCAAAATAAAACGGCGCAATCCGCTTTTCTGGATTGCGCCGGGAGCAAACCGGGTCAGAAAAAGGCTTTTTGCACCGCGTTGAGCACCGCCGCGCGGCCCGCCGTAAAGTTGACGCCGCCCTGCAGGTAACAGGTATAGGGGGCGCGCATGGGGCCATCGCAGCTGATCTCGATGGTGCTGCCCTCGGTGAAGGAACCGGAGGCCATGACCACCTGATCGGTATAGCCCGGCTCGTCCGCCGGTTCGGGGGTCACCAGGCTGTCCACCGGGCTGCAGGACTGGATTCCCGCGCAGAACCCCTGGAGTGCCGCCGCGCTGCCCGAGTCAAAACAGGTCACAATATCGTTGTGATCCTCGGTATAGCGCGGGATGGGATGGACACCCGCCAGTTCCAGAAGGCACTGGGCGTAAACTGCGGTTTTGAGCGCCTCGCACACAACGCCGGGGGCGTAGTAAAAGCCCAGGAAGGTATCCCGCAGGCTGTCCTGGGTGCAGCCCAAGTCCTTGCCGATGCCGGGGGCGGTGAAACGGTGGCTGATCTTTTCCACCAGATCCGCCCGCCCTGCGATATAGCCGCCGGTGGGGGTGATGCCGCCACCGGGGTTTTTGATGAAGCTGCCGGCGATGATGTCGGCACCTGCGGCAAGGGGCTCCTGCTTCTGCGTGAACTCCCCATAGCAGTTGTCCACAAAAATCACCGCATTGGGGTTGGCTTGGCGGGCGGTATCCGCCACCTTCTGGATGGTCGCCAGGTCAAAGGCGTTGCGCTGGGTATAGCCCCGGCTGCGCTGGATATGCACCACCGTGGCGGTTTTGGCGTGCTGCGCAATCGCCGCGTAGTCGGGGGTCTGATCGGGCAGCAGGGGGACCTCGTCATAGTGGACGCCAAACTCCCGCAGCGTTCCGCAGCCCCTGCCCGCCTCGCCGATACCGATGACCCCCTCCAGTGTATCATAGGGGCGGCCGGTGGCGGCCAACAGGGTATCGCCGGTGCGCAGCAGGCCAAAGAGCGCCACCGTCAGCGTGTGGGTGCCGCTCATAAACTGGGGGCGGACCAGAGCGTCCTCGGCCCCCATACAGCGGGAGAACACTTCCTCCAGCTTGTTGCGGCTGTCATCCCACACCCCATAGCCGGTGGAGCCCAGAAAATGGCGGGCCTCCACGCCGCAGTCGGTGAAGGCGCGGAGCATTTTGAGCTGGTTGTAATCCCGGATTTCCTCCAGCCTGGCGAAGGGTTCCCGGCAAAGCTCCAGCGCTTTGCGGTCCAGATCAAGGACCCGAGGGTTCAGATCATAGAATTGTTCGATCATATCAAATTCCTGTTGTTTTCATTTCATATTGTCCGTATTGGCCCATCGGGGCGAACCCCAGGCGCTCATAAAAGTGCCGGCGGGATTCCTCACAGAGGAAGGTCACATTCCACCCCTCCCCTGCCAGCTCGTTGGCCAGCGTGGGAATCAGCCAGCCGCCAATGCCCCGGCCCCGCAGCGGGGCCATGGTCTCCCCCATGGCCAGATAGGCTTCCCCGTTCGCCATGGCGTAGGCGCCGACGGTGCTGACCATGCGGCCCTCCGGGTCCCGAAGCGCCACAACACGGGCGAACCCGTGGGCCAGAGCGGTGCAGGTTTCGGAGTAAAAATGGTCCCGCCGCTCCGGGCGGTCAGAAAACAGCTCCTGCGCAATGGCGTTCACCGACGGCGCCCGGTCCAGCGTCAGACCTGAAGGCGGCGGGAGCGTGGGCAGAGCGCACCCGGCAGGCAGGCCGTAGAGAAAAAGATTCCGCCGCAGAAGCCAGCCGGCGGGAGGAACCCGGGAGGTGGTCAGCGCCTGAACCCCCACAAAGCGGAGAAAGCTGCCCAGCTCCTCCCAGTCGCCGGGTTCCCCGCAAAGCTGGGCCGTAGTTCCCCCCACCGCCAGCGCCGCCCGGTCCACCGTGAACAGCCGGGTGGGGGCGCCGGGATTGTCCGCCCAGAGGGCCAGATCCCGCCCCAGAAGGGCCTGAAAATAGGGCCGACCCGCAATGGCGGCGGCAAACGCCTGTTTTTGCCCGGATGTGGAAACTGCCTGAACCATTGGGTTTCTCCTGTGTTTTATTTGAGGCTGCGCACAATTTCCTTATACTCCCGGCCGCGGGCCTCAAAGTTGGGGTACTTGTCAAAGGAGGCCGATGCGGGGGAAAGGCTGACCACGTCGCCGGGATGCGCGGCGGCGCGGGCCTGGTTGACAGCGTCCGGCATATCCTGCGCATGGAGGATGGTCACATCCCCCTCATGGAAGTCCGGCAGAGCGCGCAGGGCCGCCTCGATGCGGGGGCCGGTGGCTCCCATCAGGACCAGGACCTTGACGTGGGCAAGGATCTCGGGAGCCAGCGGCTCATAGGGGATCTTTTTGTCATAGCCGCCCGCGATCAGGATGATCTTCTGGTCAAAGCTGCGCAGGCCGGCAATGGTGCGGGTGGGGCTGGTGGCAATGGAGTCATTGTAGTAGGTCACGCCGTCCAGAACGCGGACCGGCTCGATGCGGTGCTCCACGCCGGTGAAGGTGGAGCCCACCTGGCGCATGGCCTCCACGGGAACGCGGCCCCAGACGGCGGCAATGGCGGCCAACAGGTTTTCCACGTTGTGCAGGCCGCGCAGCTTGACCTCGGCGCGGGGCAGGACGGGGGTGACCACGCCGTTCTCAGCGTAGCAGAGGGTGTCATCGCTCTCCCGGAGGAAGGCGCCGTGGTCCGTCTCATGAAGGCGGGTGAACCAGACCTGTTCGCCCTTGCAGTCGGCGGCCATCCCGCGGGAGACATCGTTTTCAAACCCCAGAACGGCGCGGCAGGGCGGCTCCTGCCACAGCAGAATATTGCGCTTGGCGTCGATATACTCCTGCATATCCTTGTGGTGGTCCAGATGGTTGGGGGTGACGTTGGTCACAACCGCCACCTTGGGGCTGCGGCGCATACTGATGAGCTGGAAGCTGGAAAGCTCCACCACCGCCACGTCGCCGGGGGTGACGTCGGGCAGCTGGGGAAGCAGCGCGGCGCCGATGTTGCCGCCCAGGAATACCTTGCGTCCGGCCGCCTCAAACATCTTGGCAATGAGGGTGGTGGTAGTAGTCTTGCCGTCGGAACCGGTCACGGCGACAATCTCGCAGGGGCAGAGCTCAAAGAACAGCTCCACCTCACTGGTGACCATCGCGCCGGCCTGTTTGGCGGCCTGCAGAGCGGGCTTGAAGTACTCATAGCCGGGGGTGCGCATGATGATGTCCTGCCCGGCAAATCCGTCGGTGTAGTGTTCGCCCAGGCTGAGCTTAACGTTCCGTCTGCGCAGGGTTTCGGCATAGTCGCCAAAATCCTCGATGGATTTTTTCTGGTCGCAGAGAGTGATCTCGGCGCCAAGATCCGCAAACATGGTGATGCAGGGCTTGTGGCTGACGCCCGCGCCAATGAAGGCGACCTTTTTGCCGGCCACCAGGGATTTCAATTTTTCCATGGGAGACATAAACAGATTCCTCCTTCAATGAATCATCCAATTTATCCAAAGAGCGATCCCGCCCAAATGCAACAGTTTGCCTGCGGCAGCAAACCGCAGGCAAACCAAAGTTCCTTTTGTTGATTTTATTCCTGGTTGCCCACGGGAATACCGTGTTTATCCAGAAGGGCGCGGATCTTGGACATGGGATCAATGATGCTGGAAACGCTCATATCGTGGTTGATGGCCGCGATGAAGTAGGCGGTGTACTTGGACATATCCACATCATAGTACCACTCGCGGGAGAGCAGCTCCGGCTTGCGGTAGGTCAGGTTGGTGCCCAGAACCGCCTTGATGATGCCATCATTATAGGCCTTGTCGAACTTGTCCAGGCCGGCGGTGAACAGCGGGAAGGTGGCGCAGGTAAAGATGTTCTTGGCCCCCCGCATCTTCAGCTCATAGCCGATATCCAGCATGGACTCGCCGGAGGCGATGATATCATCGGCGATAAAGACATCCTTGCCCTTGACATCCTCACCCAGATACTCATGAGCGACGATGGGGTTGCGGCCATTGACGACGCGGGTGTAATCCCGGCGCTTGTAGAACATACCCAGGTTGCAGCCCAAAACACTGGAGTAATACATATTGCGGTTCATGGCGCCCTCATCGGGGGAGACCACCAGGAAATGGTCCTTGTCAAAATTGACATCGGGCACATGATGGAGCAGGCATTTGAGAACCTGATAGGTGGGCATCACGTTGTCAAAGCTCATGAGGGGCACGGCGTTCATCACGCGGGGGTCATGGGCGTCAAAGGTGATAATGTTCTTGACCCCCATGGCCCGCAGCTGCTGGAGCGCATAGGCACAGTCCAGACTTTCGCGGCTGATGCGGCGATGCTGGCGCCCGCCGTACAGGCTGGGCATGATGACGCTGATGCGGTGGGCCCGGCCGGAAACAGCCTGGATCAGGCGGATCAAATTCTGGAAGTGGTCGTCGGGAGAGAGGTGGTTTTCATATCCAAACAGATTGTAAGTCACACTGTAGTTGCCCGGGTCCACAAAGATATAGACATCATCGCCGCGGGTGGATGCTTTCACCAGTCCCTTGGCGTCGCCGGACTGGAAGCGGGGGCAGTCCGACGGAATGATGAAGGTATCCACATCCATGCCAACCTCGCGGGCCCAACGGACAAGATGCCCGTCCACCAGCTTGCAAAGTTCCTCTGCGCCGGGGCAGGCCAGCAGAGCCAGGTCGGCAATCGCGGCTTCCTTGGCAAAGAAGTCACGAGGACCAAGAGTTTGTTCAGCCATAACAGTTGCTCCTTCATTCAGTTGTTCTTCGTAATGAATGCAGCGCACAGCCGCACCGAGTGATTCTATTTTATCACAGGAGAACGACAAAATCAGCCCTTATTTTCCTTTTTTTCCGCCTTAGTGTAATTTTCCGCGCTTTGCACATTGATGAACTTTCCATGATCAAAAAATTCTGTGCGTTTTAACAAGGAAGCGGAAGATTTCCCCCGGGGGCAAAAAATCCAGTACCATAAACAGGGCCTTAAACAAGTTTTGCCATGGTGCGTAGGATTCATTCCTCCAAGCGGCCATGTCCGAATATGCGGGTCAACAAAAAAGGCACCCGCCGGTGTGGGCAGGTGCCTGAATGTTGTAGGGATATCCGTCAATCAGACCAGTTCGATGATGGCCATTTCGGCGGCGTCGCCGCGGCGGACACCGGTCTTGATGACGCGGGTGTAACCGCCGTTGCGGTCAGCGTACTTGGCAGCGTAGACGTCCATAACCTTCTTGGCCACATCCTCTTTGGTGATGTAGCTGAAAATCTGACGCTTGGCATGCAGATCGCCGCTCTTGCCGAGGGTGACCATCTTGTCGGCCATGGCACGAACTTCCTTGGCGCGGGTAACGGTGGTCTCGATCTTGCCGTTCTCGAACAGATAAGTGACCATCGCACGCAGCATCGCGTTGCGGCTGTCGGTAGCGCGGCCGAGCTTTCTAGTACCGGGCATTCCGTTTCACTCCTTTACAAAATCAGTTGTCTTCGTCTTTGGTAAGCGTAAAGCCCAGGCTGTCCAGCTTTGCCATGACTTCCTCCAGGCTCTTGCGGCCAAGGTTGCGCACCTTCATCATGTCATCCTCGCTCTTGTTCACGAGGTCGCCCACGGTGTTGATGCCGGCACGCTTGAGGCAGTTGAAGGAACGGACGCTCAGGTCCAGCTCCTCAATGGTCATCTCAAGGGCCTTTTCCTTGCCCTTCTCGTCGTTTTCGACCATGATTTCGGTCTCGGCGGCTTCATCGCACAGGTTGACAAACAGGTTCAGATGCTCCGTCAGGACGCGGGCAGACAGGCTCAGGGCCTCCTGCGCGCTGATGGTTCCATCGGTCCAAACCTCGATGGTCAGCTTATCGTAGTCGGTGATCTGGCCGACGCGGGTGTTTTCCACCGCGTAGTTGCACTTGAGCACCGGGGTATAGATGCTGTCCACCGGAAGGGTGGTGATGTCATTCTTTTCGATCAGTGCCTGTTTGTTGCGCTCTGCGGGAACATAGCCACGGCCCTTATCAAAGGTCAGCTCCATCACCAGCTTGGCGCCCTCGCCCAGGGTGGCGATATGCCACTCGGGGTTGAGAATCTCCAGGTCATCCCCCTGCTTGATGCTGCCGGCCGTGACTTCGCACGGGCCGACCGCCTCAACGCGAACGGTCTTGGGGCCGTCGCCGTAGATCTTGGCGGCAATGCCCTTGAGGTTCAGGACGATCTCGGTCACATCTTCGCGCACGCCCTCGATCACCGAGAATTCATGCACAACGCCGTCAATCTTCACACTGGTCACTGCCACACCGGGCAGACTGGAGAGCAGCACACGACGCAGGCTGTTGCCCAGCGTGGTGCCAAAGCCGCGTTCCAGCGGCTCCACGACGAACTTACCATAGCGGCCATCCGGCGAAAGGTTGGCCGTCTCGATCTTGGGGCGTTCAATCTCCATCATAAAAACCCTCCTTGATCAGCCCGCGGCCGGAAAGGCCGCAGGTTTGTAAAAAATTTCGGTAGAAAAGAGAGCTTACTTGGAGTACAACTCGACGATGAGGTGTTCCTGAACCTCGTAATCGATATCGCTGCGCTCAGGCAGACGGGTAACAACGCCCTTCAGGGTGCCGGTCTCGCGGCTCAGCCAGCCGGGCAGAGCAACGACGGCGGCATCGGCGCCGGTCAGTTTGGCGAACTTCTCGATCTTGCGGCTGCCCTCGACGACCTCGATCACATCGCCGGCCTTCACCTGGTAAGAGGGGATGTTGACCCGCTTGCCGTTGACGGTGAAGTGGTTGTGGGACACGAGCTGACGGGCGTCGCGGCGGGTGGAAGCATAGCCCAGACGGAAAACCACGTTGTCCAGACGGCACTCCAGCAGCTGGAGCAGGTTCTCACCGGCCTGGCCGGGACGGCGGGAAGCTTCCTCGAAGTAATTGGAGAACTGCTTCTCCAGAACGCCGTAGATGAACTTCAGCTTCTGCTTTTCCTGCATCTGGGTGGCGTACTCAGACTTCTTCTTGCGGAAGTTGCCGTTGGAGTTACGGGTGGTGTTCTTCTTGGCATAGCCCATGACTGCAGGAGAAATGCCGAGAGCCTTGCAACGCTTTGCGATCGGCTGAGTATTTTTTGCCATAATTCAGTTTCCTCCTTCAATCAAATGCGGCGGCGCTTGGGCGGGCGGCAGCCGTTGTGGGGGATCGGGGTGACGTCGCGGATCATGGTGACCTCCAGGCCGGTGGCCTGCAGGGCGCGGATCGCGCTCTCACGCCCGGAACCCGGGCCCTTGACGTAGACCTCAACGGTCTTCATGCCGTGCTCCATCGCGGCCTTGGCGGCGACTTCGGCGGCAGACTGGGCAGCGTAAGGAGTGCTCTTGCGGGAGCCGCGGAAATTCAGAGCGCCCGTGCTGCACCAGGAAACGGTGTTGCCCTGGGGATCGGTGATGGTCACGATGGTGTTGTTGAACGTGCTCTGGATATGAGCAGTACCGGCAGCAATATTCTTGCGCTCTTTCTTCTTGGTGCGGGCAGAACGAACCGCACTTGCTTTCGTAGCAGCCATTTCAGTTCCTCCTTACTTCTTCTTGTTTGCGACAGTGCGCTTGGGACCTTTGCAGGTACGCGCATTGGTCTTAGTGCGCTGGCCGCGGCAAGGCAGGCCCTTGCGATGGCGGACGCCACGATAGCACTGGATTTCGGTCAGACGCTTGATGTCCAGCGCAACGTTCCGGCGGAGATCGCCCTCAACGATGATGTTGTTTTTGTCGATGTAGTCACGGATCTTGGCTTCATCCTCAGCGGACAGATCCTTGACGCGGGTATCCGGGTTAATTCCGGTGCCGGCGAGGATCTCGTCAGCAGTGCTCTGACCGATACCATAAACATAAGTCAGACCAACCTCGATCCGCTTCTCGCGAGGCAGATCAACACCAGCAATACGTGCCATAAAGCACCTCCATTAGATAACATCCCATGTCCTGTGTCGGGGCCTGCGCCGGGAATCTACGCACTTGGCCCCCAAGCGTTTTGGGTACGGTTTCCGCGGTCTGGCCGCGGACCTTTAGCCCTGACGCTGCTTATGCTTGGGGTTGGAGCAAATGATCATCACGCGCCCTTTGCGCTTGATAACCTTGCACTTTTCGCAGATGGGTTTCACGGAAGGTTTTACCTTCATGATGTTAACCTCCTTCTATCAAACACAAGGCGCTTATTTGGAGCGCCAGGTGATCCGGGCTTTGGTCAGGTCGTAGGGGGACATCTCCATGGTGACTTTGTCGCCGGGCAGGATGCGGATGAAGTTGGTCCGCAGTTTGCCGGAGATGTGCGCCAGCACCGTGTGGCCGTTGGGCTTGCCCTCTTTTGTGAGCAGCTCGACCTTGAACACAGTATTGGGCATAGCCTCGCGGACGACGCCTTCTACTTCGATGACATCTTCTTTAGACAAGCTGATTGCCTCCTTGAAGGTTCATTCAGAACGGATGTTCGGCGTCATACGCCTTGATCGCGTCGCTGAGCGGTTGGTCGCTTTTCAGAAGCTCGTTGCCAAGAACGGTGGCGGTGGGGGCAACATGGCGGATCTTTTTGCGCTTGGGGCGATCCACACTGCGGTGGGTCCCGTCGGCAAGGATCAGCATCCCGCCCTCCACATCCAGAACGGCAAAGGTGCGGGTTTTGTCCCGCCCTGCCTTGGAGCGTACCAGTTGGCCTTTCACAAAGTCCATCCGGGTTCCTCCCAACCGTGGGTGAGGATTTCCGGTCCGTTCGAGGTGATGGCGATGGTATGCTCAAAGTGAGCTGCCAGGCCGCCGTCACAGGTCTTGACCGTCCATCCGTCTTTCAAAGTCTTTACCGCGCATTTGTACTGGCAGGTCATCGGCTCAATGGCGATGCACATACCGGGCATCAGGCGCTGTCCGCGGCCCGCGTGCCCGTAGTTGGGCACCTCGGGGTCCTCATGCAGTTCCTTACCCACGCCGTGGCCCACATACTCCCGCACCACCGAGAATCCGTTCTCTTCCACATAGCTCTGGACCGCATGGCCGATATCGCCGATGCGGGCCCCGGCCTGAGCGGCCGCGATGCCCAGATGCAGACTTTCCTTGGTGACATCCAGCAGACGCTGGGCCTCCAGATCGATCTTGCCGCAGGCAAAGGTGCAGGCATTGTCCCCGTTGAAGCCATCGATCTTGCATCCGGTGTCAATCGAAACGATATCGCCGGGGCGGATCTTCTGGTCGCGGGAGGGAATGCCGTGGATGACGGTGTCATTCACGCTGATGCAGGCTGTGGCGGGAAAGCCGTACAGATGAAGGAAGTTCGGCCTTGCGCCGTGGCGCACGATAAAGTCATAGATAATCTTGTCAATCTCAGCCGTGGAAATACCAGGTTCGATTGCTTCGCCGCCGGCTTTGAGAGCTGCCGCGCTGATGGCAGCAGCCTTGCGCATGGCTTCCAGCTCAACGGCATTTTTAATCTGGATCATGGAACGCGTTACGCCTCCAGCATTTTCAGGATGTAAGCGTTGGTGGCCTCAATGGAACCCTGGTCGGTGATGTCCACCAGCTTGCCGCGCTGCCGGTAGAATTCCACCAGCGGCTCGGTCTGCTCATGGTAGGTGGCCAGGCGATCCCGCACGGTTTCGGGCTGATCGTCCTTGCGGATCACCAGCTCGCCGCCGCAGCGGTCACAGACGCCCTCAACTTTGCTGGGCTTATTCTTGATATGGTAGCTGGCACCGCACTTGGCGCAGACGCGGCGGCCTGCCATGCGGCCCATAATGACGGAATCATCCACCACCAGGTTGATGACCTTGTCAATCTCGACGCCCATCTTCTCCAGCGCTTCGCCCTGGGCGATGGTGCGGGGCATACCATCCAGAATAAAACCATTGGCGCAGTCAGGGGCGGCCAGGCGCTCCTTGACGATGCCCACAATGACATCGTCAGGGACCAGCGCGCCTGCGTCCATGAATTTTTTGGCTTCCAGCCCCATCGGGGTGCCGTCCTTCACGGCGGCCCGCAGGATGTTGCCGGTGGAAATGGTGGGGATGTTCAGTTTGTCACACAGGATCTCGGCGTGGGTGCCTTTGCCGGCGCCCGGAGCGCCCAAAAGAATCAGTTTCATATGTGGTTCCCCTTTCCATTTACTTTGTTATTCCAGGAAGCCTTTATGATGGCGGGCCGTCATATAGCCTTCCAGGGAGCGTGCCGTATCCAGCGCAACGCCGACCACGATCAGCAGGCTGGTACCGCCCAGCTGAATGCTGACGCCGGTCAGATCGCCGATCACCATGGGCACCGCCGCAACGATGGCCAGGAAGATGGCACCGATGAGGGTGATTTTGCTCATGGTCTTGGTGATGAAGTCGCTGGTGGGCTTGCCCGGGCGGATACCCGGAATGGTACCGTTGTTCTTGCGCAGCTGGTTGCTGATGTCCACAGGATTATACTGGATGGCAACATAGAAGTAGTTGAATCCGATAATCAGCAGAACATAGACAACCAGATACAGAACGCTGTTGTAGTTGAAAACGCGGAAGAACGAGGTCCAGAAGGGATGCTTGGTGGCATCCAGGTTCAGGAAGCTGCCGATCATGCTGGGCAGTCCGCACAGGGTCGAGGCAAAGATGATGGGCAGAACGCCGGACATATTCACCTTGATGGGAATGTAGCTGGACTGGCCGCCGTACATCTTACGGCCGACCACACGCTTGGCATACTGAACGGGAATACGGCGCTCGGCATTGGTCAGAATCACCACAAAGACCACAGCCACCAAGGCAAAAATGACCATCGCGGGGATCATGACGTAGTAACCGGGGGCACCGGCCTGGGCGCGGGTGAGCATATCCTGGAAGGAAGATCCCACGCGGGACCAGTCGGCCACGATGCCGGCAAAGATCAACAGCGAGAGCCCGTTGCCGATGCCCTTGGCATCAATCTGATTGCCCATCCAGGTGACAAACTGCGCACCAGCGGTGAAGCAGACGACGATGACGGTGGCGGCAAAGATGCCGGAGAAGCCTTCGGTGTACTTCAGGGCGCCCATGCGGCGGATGATGAAGTAGTAGGCAATGCTCAGCATCAGCGCAATCGCCGCGCCGACATAGTTGGTGATTTTGGTCAGCTTTTGACGGCCTTCCTCCCCTTCCTTGGAGAGATTCTCCAGGTAGGGAATCGCCACAGTGAGCAGCTGGATGATAATCGTTGCGTTGATATAGGGCTGAACACCCAGCGCAAAGATCGTGCAGCGGCTCATGGCGCCGCCGGACATCATGTTGAGATAGGTCAGCATGCTGCCGGTGGTAAACATGGTATCAAGGGCACCGGAAGTGATATAAGGTACAGGAATTGCGCAGCCCAGTCGGAAGAGCACAAGAACCAGCAGCGTGTAAATCAGACGCTTGCGCAGGTCTTCGATCTTCCAGGCATTGCGAAACGTTTCGAACACCTTAGATCACCTCAGCCTTCCCGCCAGCTTTCTCAATTTTCTCCTTGGCGGAGGCCGTGTAAGCGGCGGCCTTGACATTGACTGCCTTGGTCAGCTCGCCATTGCCCAGGACCTTGACGCCATCCAGCGTCTTGGAGATCACACCCGCTTTCAGCAGGGTTTCGGCATCGATCTCGGCGCCGGCCTCGAACTTGTCGAGGTCAGAAACCTTGACGGTGACGTACTTGGTGGCAAAAATATTGTTGAAACCGCGCTTGGGCAGACGGCGCTGCAAAGGCATCTGGCCGCCTTCAAATCCGGCCTTCTTGACGCCGCTGCGGGCTTTCTGGCCCTTGTGGCCGTAGCCGGCGGTCTTGCCGTTGCCGGAGCCGGCGCCGCGGCCCTTGCGGGTCACGGCCTTGCGGGCGCCTGCGGGCGCGTTCAGTTCATGAAGCTTCATGCTTGCACCTCCTTGCATTACGCCTTGGTCACGACGACCAGGTGCGAAATCTTGGCGATCTTGCCGCGGGTAGCCGCGTTATCGGGCTGCTCGGTGACCTCACCAGGACGGTTCAGGCCCAGAGAGTGCGCAACGGCGATCTGCTCCTTGCCGCGGCCGATCAGGCTCTTGACAAGACGAATGGTAACTTTCTCCATTGTGGCGCCCTCCTTAACCCAGGATTTCCGCAACGGTCTTGCCGCGCTTGGCCGCGACGCTCTCGGCATCGGTCAGGCCGCACAGGCCGGCGAAGGTGGCAGCGGTAACGTTGATCGGATTGTTGGAGCGCAGGCTCTTGGTACGGATGTCCTTGATGCCGGCGCATTCCAGAACGGCACGAACGGGGCCGCCGGCGATGACGCCGGTACCGGGGGCAGCGGGACGCATCAGAACGCGGCCGGCGCCGTACTCGCCCACGATCTCGTGGGGAATGGTGGTGCCCTTCATGGCGATCTTGTGCATATTCTTCTTGGCAGCGCCCTCGCCCTTGCGGATGGCCTCGGGAACTTCGTTGGACTTGCCAACGCCGTAGCCGATGTTGCCCTTGCCGTCGCCCACCACGATGAGCGCGGCGAACTTCATGATGCGGCCGCCCTTGACGGTCTTGGAAACGCGGTTGATGGAGACGACCTTGGTGATCATGCCGTCATCTTGTTCTCTGTTTCTCTGCATGGCCATTGTATCTTCTCCCTCCTTACAGTTTCAGGCCGGCTTCGCGGGCGCCCTCGGCGAGCGCCTTCACACGGCCGTGGTAAACGAAACCGCCGCGGTCATAGACCACTTCGGTGATGCCCTTTTCAAGGCACTTTTTGGCGATGCGCTCGCCAACCTTCCTGGCGGCGTCGCAGTTGCCGCCGTAGTCCTCGAAGTCCTTCTCCATGGTGGAGGCGGAAGCCAGCGTAACACCGGCCTCATCGTCGATCACCTGGCAGTAGATGTGCTTGGCAGAGCGGAAAACATCCAGACGAGGACGCTCGGCAGTGCCGCTGATCTTGCCGCGGACGCGGCGGTGACGGCGAAGACGAGCTTCGTTCTTATCAGCCTTATTGACCATAATGTTTCTCCCCTCCTATTATTTGCCCTTGCCGGCTTTGCCTTCCTTACGGATGACGAACTCGCCGACGTAGCGGATGCCTTTGCCCTTGTACGGCTCAGGCGGGCGCTTGCCGCGGACCTCGGCAGCGAACTGACCGACTTCCTGCTTGTCAATGCCCAGGATGTTGAAATGCAGAGCATCCTTGACTTCGATCTTGATGGTGTCGGTTTCCTCGACCTCGACCGGATGAGAGAAGCCCAGAGTCAGGACCAGCTTGTTGCCCTGCTTGGCGCAGCGGTAACCGACGCCCTGGATCTCCAGCTCTTTCTTGAAGCCCTCGGTCACGCCAACGACCATGTTGTGGATGTTGGTGCGGGTCAGGCCGTGGAGGCTGCGGGCCTCCTTCTCGTCATTGGGGCGGGTAACCAAAATCTCATTGCCCTCAACGTTCACGTTCATGAGGGGATGGAATTTGGAATGCAGGGTACCCTTGGGGCCCTTCACGGTGATGGTGTGCTCGGCCTCATCGACCTTCACTTCCACACCCGCGGGAATGACGATGGGTTTTCTTCCAATTCTCGACATTGTCTTTTGCCCCTTTCTTACCACACAAAGGCGAGAACTTCACCGCCGACATGCGCTGCGCGGGCAGCTTTGTCGGTCATGACGCCCTTGGAAGTGGAAATGATTGCGGTGCCCAGGCCCTTCATGACCTTGGGCATATCCTCGCAGTTGGTGTAGATGCGCAGGCCGGGCTTGGAAACGCGCTTCAGGCCGGCGATAACCGGGGTGCCGTCCTCCTGATACTTCAGGGTCAGGGTGATCATCCCCTGCTTGCCGTCTTCGGTCACTTTCATACCCTTGATGTAGCCCTCATCAACCAGGATCTGGCAGATTGCCTTCTTCAGGTTGGAAGCAGGAACGTCCACGGAAGGGTGTTTGGCAGTGCTGGCGTTGCGGATGCGGGTAAGCAGGTCCGCGATGGGATCGGTGATTTGCATGCCACTAACCTCCTTAGGTTGTGTGAATCAGTTTGTTGTTGTGTTTCTGAACTTTTTAAGAAGAAAGCAGATTACCAGGACGCCTTCTTGACGCCGGGGATCTCGCCCTTATAAGCCAACTCGCGGAAGCAGATACGGCACACGCCATACTTGCGCAGGTAAGCATGGGGACGGCCGCAGATCTTGCAGCGGTTGTAAGCACGGGTGGAGAACTTGGCAGGACGCTGCTGCTTGATCTTCATAGAAGTTTTTGCCATTGTTGTTCCTCCCCTAATCAGTTGGCGAACGGAGCGCCCAGAGCCTTGAGCAGCTCCTTGGCTTCCTCGTCGGTCTTGGCGGTGGTGACGAAGCAGATGTCCATGCCGCGGATGGCGTCGACCTTGTCGAAGTCAATTTCCGGGAAGATGATCTGCTCCTTCAGGCCGAAGGCGTAGTTGCCGCGGCCGTCGAAGCTGTTGCCGCTGATGCCGCGGAAGTCGCGGACACGGGGCAGCGCCACATTGAACAGGCGATCCACGAACTCGTACATACGATCACCGCGCAGGGTGACCTTGGCGCCGATGGGCATCCCCTGGCGCAGCTTGAAGTTTGCAACGCTCTTCTTGGCCTTGCAGACCACAGCCTTCTGGCCGGTGATCTGGCCCAGGTCAGCCACGATGGCGTCAATCACCTTGACGTTCTCTTTCGCCTCGCCGGCGGCCACATTGATGATGACCTTGTCCAGCTTGGGAATCTGCATCACGCTCTTGTAGCCGAACTTCTTGTTCAGGGCGGGAGCGATCTCATTGACATACTGTTCTTTCAAACGTGCCATTGTTTAACTCCTCCCTTACAGCTCGGCGCCGCACTTGCGGCAGATGCGGACGTTCTTGCCGTCCTTGACAGAATGGCCCACGCGGGTGGCCTTGCCGCACTTGGGGCAGACCGGCATGACCTTGCAGGCGTAGATGGCGCCCTCGGCCTTAACGATGCCGCCCTGCTCGCCCTGACGGCGCGGCTTGACGTGCTTGGTGACCATGTTCAGGCCCTCGACAATGACCTTGCCCTCTTTGGGAGAGGTCTGCAGAACCTTGCCGGTCTTACCCTTGTCCTTGCCGGAAATGATCATCACGTTGTCGCCGGTTTTAACATGAAGAGTATTCATTCTATTAAAACCTCCTTACAGCGATTCGGGAGCCAGGGACAGGATCTTGGTGAAGCCGGCGTCGCGCAGTTCGCGAGCGACGGGTCCAAAGATACGGGTGCCCTTGGGGCTCTTGTCGGCCATAACGATAACGGCGGCGTTCTCATCAAAGCGGATGTAGGAACCGTCGTCACGGCGCAGGCCCTGTTTGCTGCGGACGATAACGGCTTTCACCACATCGCCCTTCTTCACGGTGCCGCCGGGGGCAGCCTTTTTCACACTGCACACCACAACGTCGCCGATGTTTGCGTATCTCTTGCGGGTACCGCCCGGAAGCACATTAACTCCTTAGCACCGGTATTGTCGGCCACTTTGAGATAAGTTTGCATCTGAACCATCTTTCAGGTCCTCCTTTCAAAGTACCAGGCTTATTTCGCTTTCTCGAGGATCTTGACCAAGCGCCAGTTGACGTCCTTGGAGATCTTGCGGGTTTCCATGATCTCAACGCGGTCGCCGATGCCGGCTTCGTTGTTTTCGTCATGGGCCTTGAACTTCTTGGTGCGCTTCAAGATCTTTTTGTAGAGAGGATGCTGAACGCTGTCCTTCACGGCGACAACGATGGTCTTGTCCATCTTGTCGGAAACAACAACGCCCACACGGGTCTTTCTCAGATTGCGTTCCATGTTTTACCCTCCCTCTTATGCATTCTTGACGTTCTTCTCGGCCATGATGGTCATCACGCGGGCGATGTCCTTCTTCACGGCGTCGATGCGAACGGGGTTGTCCAGCTGGTTGATGGCGTGCTGAAAGCGCAGGTTGAAGAGCTCAGCCTTCAGGTCCTTGAGCTGCTTGTTCAGTTCGACATCGGTCATCTCACGCAGTTCCTTGGCTTTCATTCAGCGTCACCCTCCTTCACGGCGTCAAGCTCTTCGCGCTTGACAAATTTGCAGCGGATCGGCAGCTTGTTGCTGGCCAGGCGCAGGGACTCACGGGCAGTGGCCTCGTCCACATCCGCCAGCTCAAACAGCACGCGGCCCGGCTTGACCACAGCCACCCAGTACTCGGGGCTGCCTTTACCGGAACCCATGCGGGTGCCGGCCGGCTTCTCGGTAACGGGCTTATCGGGGAAAATCTTAATCCAGACCTTACCGCCACGCTTGATGTAACGGGTCATGGCGACACGGGCCGCCTCGATCTGGTTGGAAGTGATCCACGCCGGCTCCAGGGCAACCAGACCGTACTGGCCCTGGTTGACGGTGTTGCCGCGCATGGCCTTGCCGGTCATGCGGCCGCGCTGGACGCGGCGGTATTTAACACGTTTCGGCAGTAACATTACTGTTTGCCTCCTTCCTTCTTGGCGGGGGCCGACCTTGCCGTAGGTGGTGTTGGCCTCCGCAAAGCCGTAGTCGATGTCGGCGCGCAGAGTCTGCAGAGGGATGGTGCCCTCGTGGTAGCTTTCGGTGCGGGCGATGTCCGCGCCAGCCAGACGGCCGGAGCAGCTCACCTTGATGCCCTTGGCGGGGGTGGCGCTGCGGTCACGGGGCTGCATGGCGTTGCGGATGGCCTGCTTCATGGCGCGGCGGAAGGCGATGCGGCGCTCCAGCTGGGAGGCGACATCCTCGGCCACCAGCTGAGCGTTGGTGGAGGTGCCCTTCACCTCGACGATGTTCAGGTTGACGTTCTTGCCGGTGAGCTTCGCCAGCTGCTTCTCCAGCTTGGCGCTCTCGGCGCCGCCCTTGCCGATGACGATGCCCGGCTTGGCGCAGAACACATTGACCTTCACGCGGGGGGCGCCGGTCTGGCTGTCCACGGTGCGCTCGATCTCGATCTTGGGAACACCAGCGCTGTACAGCTGCTTTTTCAGAGTGGTGCGGATCTTGTGATCCTCCACCAGGGTGTCGCCGAATTCCTGCTTAGAGGTAAACCAGCGGCTGTCCCAATCTTTGATGACACCCACGCGCATGCCGTGGGGATTGACTTTCTGGCCCATTTGTTTACCTCCTTACTCTTTCTCTTTCAGCACAACAGTCATGTGGCTGGTGCGCTTCAAAATGCGATAGGCACGGCCGTGATCCCGGGGCATGATGCGCTTGAGGGTCGGGCCGG
>SFVK01000002.1 GCA_004561545.1 bacterium | reverse complement strand
GTGATTTCTGTTCGTCAGGCCAGAGATTTGCCCATTGGGAGACCTTTTAACTCCCAAAATCCGGCTTTCTTCAGATTCCACCTCACGACGGACACCCTTACCGAAACTACCAAGGAGTGTCTGGAAGATCTGGAAACCCAGCGGGATTCGTTGAAGACCAGCATTGCCCAGCTTGCGCTGGAGCGGCGCAAGTTTACCAAGGAAGAAATCGTGGAATGGATCAGCCGGTATAAGGACGGCAATATCAATGATCCTGACTACCGGAGGGAAATCATTGATACTTTTGTAAATTCCGTCTATGTGTACGATGACAAATTGCTTCTCACCTACAATTACAAGGACGGCAGTCAGACCCTGACCCTGAAGGAAATTGAAGCTGCCCTGAGTTCGGATTTAACCAGTATGTGTCCACCATAAAGATGCGTAACCGTTGATACAAATGGTTACGCATCTTTATTTTTTTCCTTCCTGAGCCAGCCCGGAAAAGCAAAGGGTTCCGGCAACAGGGCATTCAAATGAGCTTTTCGCTACCAGAGCTATTTTACTTTTTGGGGAAATTCATATAGAATTGATGCCTCCCGAACAGCTCCTACCTTCCCAATCGGCAAAAACAGCCTTGTCTGGTACCGCTCACCAGCCTCTTCTGTGAGGATGCGGTCATCCAGCAAAAAACAAAGAAAACAGTGGTACACAAGGGGCGCTGCAATCCTATCTGCCCTTCTGTTCTACGATCCCCTGCGTCGTTTGAATCGTTGGCAAAGCGGCTGGGAATTTGGGGAATCGCGCCGAATTGGATTGATGATCGCAACGTTAAGCATCCAACCAAAATCATGCAGCAAAGCAAATCCAGCCAGCCGTTCTGCTTTTTGGCGCCGAACGCCTTTGTTTCGGGCTTTTTCGGCCGGTTTGTTCAAATTATGTTCCAACGTCGTTCACGAATTAACCACAAATCCATGGCATAATAGATGCATATCATCGAAAAGGATGGCGTTTATTTATGAGAGCGTGGCTCCAGCGTTTTATGTCCGGCCGGTACGGCAGCGATGCCTTCGGGAATTTTTTATGTGTGGTGTCCCTGATCTGCCTGGTCCTGGGTCTTTTTGTGGGCATCTTCTATTATATCGGTCTGGCATTGCTGATTTATACTTATTTCCGTATGCTCAGCCGCAATGTCTCCAAGCGATATGCGGAGAATCAGATGTTCCTGCAAAAGAGCGCCGGGGTGCGCGCAAAGTTTGCCCGGTTCAAGCAGCGTTTTGCGCTGCGCAAGACATACCGTTATTTTTCCTGCCCGCGCTGCAAGCAACAGATCCGCGTTCCCAAGAGCCGCGGACGCATCTCCATCACCTGCCCCAAGTGCGGGACCCAGTTTATCAAGAAAACCTGAACTTTGGCCCAAGGAAAGGTTGACGCCGCGTGTTCGGATATGTTACCATCTATCAGAAGGATTTGGACAAGACCGCAATGGATCGCTATCAGGCGTACTATTGCGGGCTTTGCCGTGCCCTGGGGCAAAAATATGGCACGCTGGCCCAGATGACTCTGAGCTACGATATGACGTTTGCGGCCATGCTGCTCAGCGCGCTGTATGAGCCTCCGACCCAGTTTTCCGAAGGGCGGTGCGCTCCCCATCCCGTCAAATCCCGCCCAAGGGCAACCAACGAGTATCTGGACTATGCGGCCGATATGAGCATCGTGCTGGCCTATTACAATTATCTGGATGACTGGCAGGATGACCACAAACGCCGCGGCCTTCAGTTGGCCCGGCGGCTGGAACCATACCTGGACAGCATCCGGCAGCGTTGGCCGCGGCAATGCGCCGCCATCCGGGACCGGCTGGACGAGCTCAACCGGCTGGAAAGCTCGGGCTGCACCGACCTGGATGCCCTGTGCAATTGTTTTGGGGCCTTGCTGGGCGCGGTGTTCTGCTGCAAGGAGGACTTCTGGTCCCCCGCGCTGGACCGCATCGGGCGGGGGCTGGGCGGATTCATCTATCTGATGGATGCATATGATGATTTAAAAAAGGATGCCCGTCACGGGAATTTCAACGCCTTAGCTGACACACGGCGCCAGTTTGGCAGTGATGAAGCCGACTTTGAAGAGCGCTGCCATGAACTTTTGACCCAGCAAATGGGTATCTGCGCCCAGAATTTTGATCTGCTCCCCATTTTGAAAGAAACCCCCGAGGGACAGGTTTTACACAACACCATCTATGCGGGGGTCTGGTGCAAGTACGCGCTGGTCAAGGCCGCGCGCACTGCGCCCAAGAAGCGGTTGAGGAAGGGGAACCAAGACGAATGAACGATCCATACAGCGTGCTTGGCATTTCACAAGGGGCCGATGAGGAAACCATCAAGAAGGCCTACCGTCAGAAATGCAAGCAGTATCATCCCGACCTGCACCCGGACGATCCCACCTGTGAGGACAAATTCAAAGAAGTGCAGGCCGCATACAGCGAAATCATGCGAATGCGTTCCGGGGGTGGCAGTTCCCAGAGCCGTTCCGGTGCAGGCGGTGGGGGCTACGGCCAATACGCCGGTGGAAACGGCTATGGCCAGCAGCAGTATCAGGACCCCTTCGGATTTGGGTTTGACCCGTTTGGGTTCGGATTTGGCAGCACGGGCGGTTCCCGGAGCGGATACAGCGGCCAGGAATCGCCGGAAATGCAGGCCGCCAACAATTATATTCGCAACGGGTACTATCAGGAGGCACTGAATGTACTGAACAGCGTTTCCACCTCTGACCGCAATGCCCGTTGGCATTACTATGCCGCACTGGCCAACTCAGGGCTGGGCAATAACATTCAGGCTCAAAACGAGGCCCGTATTGCGGTCAATCTGGAGCCGGGCAATTACGAATACCAGAATCTTCTGGACCGGCTGCAAAATCCCGGGCGCGCCTACTCTTCCCAGCAGCAGGCTTACACCCAGCCGGGCAGCCGCCAGCAGGGTATGAACTCCTGCCTGCAGGCGTGGCTGTACCTGATGCTGTGCAACATTTGCAGTATGTGCTGCTGTGGAGGCCGGGGCGGGTTCCTGTGCTGCTGATATAAAGATCGGATGGTCCTCTTGTGGTTTGCCGCCGCGTGTGGCAGAAAAGCAGAATGATTCGCAGGGAACTGTATGGTTTTGGCCGTGCAGTTCCTTTTTTCTGCGTTTTCTGCACAGGAGTTTTTTCAGGACCATTCTTATGAAATGGGCCGTCCGATAACCATGCGTTTTCTTTTCTTGACACAGTCCCTGATCCATCATACAATAGCAGCACAAAGCATCCACCCGGTCCAGAGAACCGCAGAGACCGCGGCGTTGCTGCGGCGCGTGCAAAGACAGGAGGCCCGCCAAAATGGATTCCCAGTGGATTGAACTGAGCCCCGAAAACTTGAAAGATGAGCATTTGTGCTGCATCATTCGCACGAAAAAAGCCCATCCCGGCGTGGAAGCCAAGCGAAGTTGGCTGTCCGGGCGGTTACAGGAGGGCCATGTATTCCGCAAGCTGAACGCCAGAGAGTGTGCCTTCATTGAGTACGCACCACTGGAAACCGCATGGGTGCCGGTCATTGGCCGCAATTATTATTATATTTACTGCCTTTGGGTTCAGGGGCAGCCAAAAGGGCACGGCTATGGTCGGCAGCTCATGGAATCCTGCCTGAGTGACGCAAGGGTTCACGGAAAATCCGGCGTATGTATGTTGGGCGCCGCCAAACAAAAAGCTTGGCTTTCCGACCAGAACTTTGCAAAAAAGTTTGGGTTTGAGACGGTTGACGCAACAGCGGACGGTTATGAACTGCTGGCTCTCTCCTTTGACGGGACAGTCCCCCAGTTTGCACCGAATGCGAAAAAACAGGTCATTGAAAGCCGAGTGTTGAACATATATTATGATGACCAGTGCCCTTACATTTTGCAGAGGGTTGAAACATTAAAGGCACACTGTGCGGCCAAAAGTATCCCGGCGCAGTTCATCCGGGTCGAGTCTCTGGCGCAGGCAAAGAGCCTTCCCTGCGTGTTTAACAACTGGGCGGTATTTTATGACGGCCATCTGGTGACGGTCAACCAGATCGACGGGGCCGCGCTGGACCGGATCTGCAAACGGAATGGCTGATGGTTCCGCCTCCGGCTTTTTCCTGTGTGCCCCTGCCCGCCTGCAAGGCCTACCGTCTGGCCGGCAACTATAATATTGAGATGTACGGTCCGCCGGCAGAAAAGCCGGAGGATACCTACTCTGAGATCCGGATTCCCATTGAGAAAGTGTGAGCGGCCCGAACCGTACCAGACAGTTTTGCAATAACGCCATGACAAAACCCGCCCCGGAACAAGCCGAATGGCTGCTCCGGGGCGGGTAATCTTATGTTGTTTGGAACCCGGCCGCTCTCAGGCGGTCAGAAAGTCATCAGGACTGATAGTCCACAGTGATCTTGTCGCTGGTGGTGGGCTTGGTGGCATCATCAGAGGTATTGTCCACGGTGATGGCGCCGCTGCGGATCTGCTCAACCACCGCATTGTAATCCTCAACGGTGAAGGTGGTGAAGTTCCAGCTATCCTCGGCAGTGGGCAGGCCGACGTACTCGCCCTCTTCCAGGCCGAAGTTGCCGTTGGTGCCGGCGATGGTGCTCCACTCGCCCGCATTGACGGTGGCAAGGCTGTCGTTCACAGCAGCGCCCAGGCCCTTCATGGCGGAGGTCACAAAGGGATTGGCGGTGAAGGAACCATCCTCGACGCCCTGAACGCCCAGGTAGTTCTGGTCAACGTCAACGCCGATGATCTTGGCGCCGTGCTTGTCGGCAGCCTCAGCAGCGGAAGTCCAGATGCCGCCGCCGCAGGCGAAGACAACCTCGGTGCCGCCGTCATACCAGCCGTCCATCTTGGCGGTGATCTTCTCATCGCCGTAGAACTGGCCGCCGTAGTAGTAGTTCATCTGAACGTCAGCGCCCACCTCCTGAGCGGCGGCGTCAGCGCCCTGAACAAAGCCGTAGCCGTAACGGATCACAGCGGGAACCGCCATGCCGCCCAGGAAGCCCAGCTTGGTGAAGCCGTCCTTGACAGCGGCGTAACCGGCCAGGTAACCGGCCTGCTCTTCCTTGAAGGTGACGCAGAAGACGTTGTCGGGAATGGTGCCGTTCTCGCTGTCAATGTCAAAACCGCTGACGTCGATGGCGATGAAGTGGACGTCGGGATACTCGGTGGCGCCCCAGGCCAGAGCGGGACCATACAGGAAGCCGACGCAGACGATGGTGTTGGCGCCGTCGTTGACCGCCTGACGAATCAGGGTCTCGCGATCCTCATCGGAAGCGTCCTCACCGGCGGGCAGGTAGTAGTTGTACTCGATGCCATTGGCATCGCCGTAGGCCTTGACAGCCTCCCAGCAGCCCTGGTTGAAGCTCTCGTCATCCAGAGTGCCCACGTCGCAGCACTGGGCAATGCCGGTGATCTCACCGGCGGCGGTGTTTTCGGCGGAAGCGGCATCGCTGGTGGCCTCAGTGGAGGCGGCAGCGGAATCCGCAGTGGAAGCAGCCGCAGAGCTGCTGGAACCACCACAGGCGGCCAGCGACAGCGTCATGCAGGCGGCCATGGTCAAAGCAAGAAACTTTTTCATTTTGTACTCTCCTTATTTGTGGTGTCCGGGGAGGAAAAATTCCCCGGTACTGAGAATATTATAAACGGTTGTTCAGCGTTTTTCAATGGACAAGCTATACAAAAGCCATTACAAAACCATAACAAACGCCCGCTTATTTGTTTTTCAGATCCACCGTGACATTGTGAGTGACCGGCAGGTCCGTGGTATCGGCGTAGCGCTCCACTTTGACCTCCCCGGTGCGAAGGCGGCGGTAAATTTCCTGATACTCGGCACCGGTAAACCGGGTAAAGCGCCACCGCTGAAGCGGCAGCTCCACCGCGCCGTCGGCCGCGCCCACGCGCTCGGTGGCCCCGGCGGAGTCCTGATCCCAGCCGCCGGCACACCAGAAATCATAGAGCTGATTCTGCACCACCGTACTGTAACATTTGACGGCGGCGGTCAGAACGGTTTCGTCCCTGGTGGTCTGGTCCCAGTCCGAGGAGATCACATAGGAAGAAATCGCGCGCTGCTGGCGTTTGGCGGCCTCAATGCAGCTTTCCGTCAGGTCCCCCCCCGCTGTCATCACCAGCTGGAAGCCCTCATCAAACCAGCCGCTGACATAGTCGGTCAGCTCCTCACTGCTGCTGGCGATGCTGCTGTACCAGATGCGGATATAGACCTGAACGCCCAGATCCACGGCGGCATCCTCGGCGCCCTGCACAAAGCCGGTGGCGTAGCGCACCACACCGGGCAGCGGCTGGCCGCCCAGGAATGCCATACTGGTGTTGCCCTCCCGGACAGCGGCATACCCGGCCAGATAGCCCGCCTGCTCCTCCCGGAAGAGGACGCAGTGGACGTTGGACGCCGTGCGGTAGTCGGTATAACCGGCGGCGTGGGGCTCGTCATCCAGGCAAAGATAGCTGACGGTGGGGTAGTTGTCCTGGATGTGATACAGCGCGGCCGCCAGGTCGGAACCATAGCAGACCACCAGCTCCGCGCCGCTCTCGGCGGCACTGCGAAGTGCCTCCGCCGCCGCGTCGGTTCCCTGCTCCTGCGCCACAAACGCCTGCGCAGTGAAGTTGAAGTTCTGGCAGAAGTTCTGAACCCCGCGCCAGACAGCGGCGCCGGTTCCCGTTTCAATTCCGTCCGAACCGGCCGCCAGAGCAATCAGGGCTCCATCCTCGTCCAGCGGGGTTTCCACCTGGGCGGCAGTGAGGGTATAGACGCTGTCATCCATCATGGCCGGGTCGTCGGGCGTGACGGAGGATGACTCCTGCCCGCCGCAGCTGCACAGCGAGGCGGCCAGAGCCAGCGCCAGCAGCAGGGAGAGCAGAGAAAAAATTTTCTTTTTGAAATTGGTTGCGGGGAAAGACATGGGCGGACAAATCTCCTTTTACTCGGGGGTGATTTCCAGATTTTTGGGGCCAAAGCCGTAGGGCAGCAAATCCCCAAGAGTGGTCTCGATGTAGTCGGTCTCACTTTTGGCCAGCAGAACCTCCAGCTCCGGGCCGGTGAATTCAAAGAGGGCCTGGCGGCAGACGCCGCAGGGGCTGGTGATGAGGGTATTGGTTTTTCCTTCCAGGCTGCCCACAATGGCGATGGCGGAAAACTCGGTCACGCCCTCGCTCACCGCCTTGAACAGCGCGGTTCGCTCGGCACAGTTGGTGGGTGTGTAGCCGGCATTTTCAATGTTGCAGCCGGTAAACACCCGGCCGTCTTTGGCCAGCAGCGCGGCGCCCACCTTAAAGTGGGAGTAGGGCGTATAGGCAAAGGTCCGGGCCCGGAAGGCGGCGCGGATCAACTCTTTGGCCTGCTCGCGTTCCATCACAGGGTTCCCTCCAGATACTGCCCGGCGCTCAAAGCCACCTTCATCATATCGGTAAAGCTGGTCTGGCGCTGTTCCGGGGTGGTGATTTCGGGGGAAACAAAGCTGTCCGAAATGGTCAGCAGGCAGGCGGCCCGCTTGCCCAGCACCTTGGCGTTGTGGAACAGCGCGAAGCTCTCCATCTCCACGCACAGACAGCCCTGCTCGTCCCGCAGCTTTTCCCAGTAAGTGGGGCGCTGGCCGTCATCCTCGCGGTAGAAAACGTCGGAGGAATGGATGTTGCCCTCGGTGAGGGGGATGCCCTGGGCCTGCGCGCTGGCCCTGAGCGCGGCGTTCAGCTCAGGGCTGGGCAGCTGGACCGTGTCGGGGTCGCCGGACTGGGTGAGGGCATAGTTGCTCTCGCTGACGGCGCCGGTGGCCAGAACCACGTCAAAGATTTTCGCTTTCTCGCTGTAAGAGCCGGCGGAGCCAATACGGATGATGTTCTCCACCCCGTACTGGCTGTACAGCTCGTAGGAATAAATACCGATGGACGGCATCCCCATGCCGCTGCCCATCACACTGACGGGACGGCCCTGGAAGGTTCCGGTATATCCCAGCATACCGCGGACATCGGTGACAAGGCGGGGATTTTCCAGGAAGGTTTCGGCAATGAATTTGGCGCGCAGCGGGTCGCCGGGCATGAGAACCGTTTTGGCAAAGTCGCCTTTGGCGGCGCGGTTATGAGGGGTTGACATGAAAAAACACGCTCCTTTACTTTGGTTTGCCGCCCGGAACACGCGCAAGCGCCCCGGGCAGGGAAAATGTTTTCTTTAGTATACCACATTTTTCCGTTTTGTGGTAAACTGAATGGCAAATACCCAACTTTTTTCACCGAAGATCCGGCAAGGAGGTCACAAAATGCATTTGCCTGATCATTGCAGCCTGTGCCCGCGGCAGTGCGGTGCCAACCGGGCCGCAGGGCAGCGGGGATTCTGCGGCGCGGGGGATACGCTGTTCGCCGCCCGCGCCGCGCTGCATCACTGGGAGGAGCCCTGCCTGAGCGGGGACCCGGAGGACGCCGCAGGCAGCGGCACGGTATTTTTTACCGGATGCCCGCTGAAATGCTGCTACTGCCAAAATTACCGGATCAGCCAGGAGGGCCTAGGGAAGGCCATCAGCGCCGGGCGGCTGGCGGAGATTTTTCTGGAATTGCAGCAAAAGGGCGCCAAAAACCTGAACCTTGTAACCGCCACCCAGTGGCTGCCCTGGATCACCGAAGCGCTGGACCAGGCCCGGGCGCAGGGGCTGCGCCTTCCGGTGGTGTACAACACCGGCGGGTATGAGACCGTTGACACCGTGCGGGCGCTGGCGGGATATGTGGACATCTGGCTGGCAGATTACAAATATGCCAGCCCGGCGCTGGCGCAGCAGCTTTCGGCCGCAGCGGACTACCCTGCCGTGGCGGATGCGGCCATCCGGCAGATGCTGATTCAGACCGGCGCGCCGGTGTTTGACGGCGGGGGCTTTCTGAAGCGCGGCGTGATTGTGCGGCATCTAGTTCTGCCCGGTCACAGTGAGGACAGCATTGCGGTGCTGCGCCGCTGTGACGCGCTGCGCAAAGAGACCTGCGTGGAATTTGTGCCCAGTCTGATGAGCCAGTTCACGCCCTTCCACCGGGCCGCAGAACAGGGCCTTGCCCGCCGGGTGACCACCTATGAATACCGCAAGGTGGTCAATGCCGCCGTGGAACTGGGGCTGACCGAAGGATATATGCAGGAGAAAAGCAGCGCGCGGGAGGAATACACCCCGCCCTTTGATCTGGAAGGAATCTGAATGCCATGGCAACTGTTGTGAGTGTGTGTTATCTGGCGCTGTTTCTGGCCGTCGGGCTGGCGGCGGCACGGCGCGCCCTGCCGCAGGAGGGCGCCCCGGTGCTGGTCCCGCTGGGATGCGGGTTCGGCGTTTCCCTGCTGGCCCTGGTTCCGGCGGCGCTGGCGGTTGTCCTGGGATTTGGCACGGCGGCGGTTCTCCTGTCGGCTGTTCTGGTCGCCGCACTGGGGATTTGGCTGGTGCGCACCGGTCCCCGGGGCCGCTTTGAACCCGACCCAAACGGCACGGCCATGTGGGCCTGCCTGGTTCCGGTGTGCCTTTTGACGCTGGCGCTGCTTTACACCCATGTGCTCCATATGGTGGACGGCGCCTATCACACCGGGCAGAGCTGCTACGGCGATATGGCGATGCATCTGGGATTCATCAAAAACATTGCGGTGACGGGAAAATTCCCGCCTGACTATCCCCTGCTGGGCGGCGGGCACCGGTTTGGGTACCCTTTTCTGTGCGAGACGGTTTCCAGCGTGTTTGTGGTGCTGGGGGCCGGGCTGAAAACCGCTTATCTGCTGCCCATGCTGCCCGCATTCCTCAGCGTTTACGGCATGGCATGGCAGCTGGCCTGCCGGCTTTTGAACAGCGCGGGAAAGGCCTGTCTGGCTTTCTGGCTCTTCTTTATGGGCAGTGGGTTGGGGTTTGTTTATTTTCTGGGCAGCGCAGCGGATTTTGCCGGAATTTTTACCGGGTTTTATACCACGCCCACCAATTACACCAGCCGGAACATCCTGTGGGTCAATCCCATTGTGGATTTGCTGATTCCCCAGCGGGCAACGCTGTTCGGGTGGAGCGTACTGTTCCCCGCTCTGTATCTTTTGTGGCGGTTCTGCATGGAGGAAACGCCGCAGCTCTGGTTGCCGCTGGCCGCGCTGGTGCTTCCCCTGCCGCTGATGCACACCCATTCCGCCCTGGCGCTGGTCCTGATCTGCCTGGTGTGCGCTATCTACACGCTGCTCCGCCGTTCCCGCACGCGGGAGGTGCTGCCGCCCTGGGTTCTGCTGGCGGCGGTGTGCGGCGTGGTCTGGCTGGCACAGATGTGGAGCACTGTCTTTGCCCAGTCCCTGGGCGGGCAGAATATGCTGCGGCTGCATTTCAACTGGATCAACGGCAGCGACGACGGCACGCTGAAGGACAACTATTTCTGGTTTTACATCAAGAACATCGGTCTTGTCTATCTGCTGCTCCTTCCCGCCTTTTTCCACGCCGCGCCGAAGCAGCGCTGGTTCTACGGCGGCGGGCTGGCCATCCTGGCGCTGGCCGAGGTTGTGGTGTTTCAGCCCAACCCTTACGACAACAACAAGCTGCTGTTTGTCTGGCATCTGCTGGGGTGCATTTTGGTGGCCAATCTGTTGGTGGATTGGTTCGGCCGGTTCCGCTCGCTGCCCTGGCGGGCGCTGGGGCTGACCTGCTGCTGTTTTGTCGCCATGTTCGGCAGCGTGCTGACGGTGGGACGGGAACTGCTGAGCGATTACACGCAGTGGAGCGCCGACGACATCGCTCTGGCCGGTTATGTGGATGAGAACGCTGAACCGGACGCCCTGTTCCTGACCAGCGACAGCCATCTCTGCCCGGTGTTCAGCCTGGCCGGGCGACGGATTCTGTGCGGGTCCGGCAGCTTTGTCTATTACCACGGCATGGACTATACTGCGGAGTATTATGCCATGCAGGAGCTGTATGAATCTCCGGACGAAGCTTTGCTGGCCCGGTGGGGCATTGACTATGTGCTGTTCGACCATACCGTTTATGGAAGATTTCCGACAGCAAACGAGCCATGGTATACCGCCCGGTATCCGCTCTGGTACAAAAACGGCAGCTGCCGGGTTTACCGGATCAGCCGTTGATCCATCACAAACCCCGCCGGAACGTGCAGGTGTCCCGGCGGGGTTTGTGGTTGATTCACGGCTTCAGTCCTGCAGCATAGCGTACTGTCCCAGTTCCTCAAAGCCAAGGCGGCGGTAGATGCGTCCAGCGGCAGGGTTGTGGTAGAACAGACAGAGGAACTTCCGCCCCGCCGCGAAGGCGCTGCGGCACAGCTCGGATACCACGGCGCTGGCATACCCCTTGCCCCGGCATCCGGGGCGGGTGGCAACGCCGACTACCATGGCACTCTGGTCGTTGTCGGCACTGGTCTGGGCAGTGGCGACCAGACGCTCGCCCTCATAGACGCCATACCAGAGAGACCCTTTTTCCAGATTGGCCAGCATACTCTGGCGCTGTTTGCTGCGGCGGCTGCCGTCCGCAGGGTTGGATTTGAATTCCTCAATTTCCTCCAAAAGATCCAGAAGCTCCTCCACATCTTTCGCGCCCATTCTGCGGGTTGTGACGCCCGCAGGCAGCGGGCAGGCGGCAGGCGGGGTGTTGCAACGGCTCATGTAGGTGGGTTCCAGCGTCTTGGCAGGAAAGAAGGGGGTCAGCGGCGCAACGCATTCCAGCTTGCCGCTGATGCAGCCCACCTCCTCCTGCTGCCGAAGGAAGGCGCCCACAGCCCCGGCATCATAGCCGGGATCAGGGCTGTAAACCACAAAATCATCAAAAAAACGCAGCATCAGCGCATCCCAGCCCGTATCACCGGGGAGCGCATAAATGCGCACGGGGCCGTCCCCGATGTTAAAATTGTGGAGGTCGCCGTAAAAGAAAAGGTTCATTTCCGGCTCGGCGGAAATATAGGCCTCAATGGTCGGGCGGTCGGATTCTTTCAGTTGGATCACAGAGACGCCTCCTTTCTTTGTTGAGGTTATGCTTTCTTGCGGGTCGTGCGCCGCTTGGCGGCGGGTTTTCCCGTCTGGGTCTTGCGGGGCAGCGGGCGGATGCGCACAAACTGAATGGGATTGCCGTTGGGAAGGGTGCGCTCCTCCACCTCAAGGCTGGGGAAGGTCATGAGAAACTTATTCAGGCTTTTGCTGCCGAAGTTGCGCACGTCAAAGTCGGGGTAGCGCTTGATGAGCTGATCCCCCACCCGGGAGGTGCGCACCCAGCCGGTGCCGTCGTCCATCTCGTCGATCATATCCCGCACCAGACGGCAGATGGAATCCCGGTTGATGGCGGTATCGTCCCCCGCACCGGCCATGGCCGCTGCTTCCGCATCGGCAGCGGAATCCTGGGGGTTTTCCTCATTGCTGCCATGGTCCAGAATGAGGTCGAGGTATTTGAACTGATCGCAGGCTTTGACAAAGGGCCCCAGCGCTTTGCTCTCCCCCATGCCGATGACCAGCTTCCCGGCCTCCCGCAGGCGGGCCGCCAGGCGGGTGAAATCGGAGTCCGAGGAGACAATGCAAAAGCCGTCCACACTGCCGGAATAGAGCAGGTCCATGGCATCGATAATCATGGCGGAATCCGTGGCGTTCTTGCCGGTGGTGTAGCCATACTGCTGGATGGGGATGATGGAATTGTTGAGCAGCACATCCTTCCAGCTCTTGAGGCGGACATCCGACCAATCACCGTAAATGCGCTTGCAGGTGGCCACACCGAAGGACGCGGCCTCATCCAGAATCACCTTGACGTACTTGGGAGAGATATTGTCGGCGTCGATCAGGACCGCCAGTTTCAGATCTTGCATAACCGCTCCTTTTTATTTTTTGACCGGCCGCTCATAGTACATATAGAGCTGGCAGGGAATCATTCCGTTGTAAATCTTGCGCCGCTTGGTGGCTTTTTTCCCGAAGTGGGCCTCAAAATCCGCGTCGGCGGTGATGGCGTACAGCCCGGCGGCGGGCGAGGCGTTCCACACCTGCCCCAGTGTGCGGGCCAGGGCAGCGGCCCCGGCGGCATCGCCCAGGCGCTCCCCGTAGGGCGGGTTGGTCAGCACCACAGCCCCGGGACGGGGTACAAAGTCCTTCACGTCGCGGACCTCAAAATGGCAGCGGTCCCCCACCCCGGCCAGCTTTGCGTTGGCGGCAGCCAGGGCCACGGCGGCGGGATCAATGTCGGAGCCAACCCCCTCAAAGGCCGCGTCGGTACGGACCTGTGCCAGGGCTTTCTGCCGCTGCTCGGCCCAGAGGGCGACGGGCACAAAGGCAAACTGTTCGGCGGCAAAGCGGCGGCGAAGGCCCGGGGCAATGTTCATGGCTTTCTGCGCCGCCTCGATCACCATAGTGCCCGAGCCGCAGAAAGGGTCCTGCACCACGCTGTCCCGTCGCACAAATCCCAGGTCCGCAATGGCCGCGGCCAGCGTCTCCTTGATGGGGGCCAGCGTGGCGTTTTTGCGGTAGCCGCGCTTGTGCAGGCCATCGCCGGAGGTATCCAGCATGACCTCCACCACATTCTTGCGCAGCGCAAAACGGATCTTGTACACCGCGCCCGTTTCGGGCAGGGTGGAGGTTTTGTGACCGTATTGCAGCCGCTTGACCACCGCCTTTTTGACAATACTCTGGCAGGCCGGCACGCTGGAAAGCTGGCTGGACAAGCTGGACCCCTTGACGGGGAACTGGGCATCGGCGGGGATCAGCTCCTCCCATGGGATGGCATACACGCCGTCAAACAGCTCATCAAAGGTGGATGCGGGGAAGGTTTTGAGCAGAAGCAGCACCCGCTCGGCAGTGCGCAGATTGAGGTTGGCGGCGGCAATCATGGAGGCATCCCCATCGAAGGCCACACGGCCATCCGTGACGCGGACATTCTGTGCGCCGAGGCGCTTGACCTCAAAGGAGAGCGTATGCTCGGTGCCGAAAAAGCAGGGAGCAACCAATGTGTACTGGGTGGGCATAACGTGTCCTTTCCTTGTTCAGCGGGATTTGACGGAGCAAAACCCAAAAAGGCCCTGCCCCCGGCAGAGCCTGTGGTAAATTCATGAAACCGAAAGCTGCGGCCTTGCCGCCAGCCGCTCAGCCGCGACGGCGGGAATACCCGCCGCGATGATTCTCGGTGACGCGCTTGAGATCGGCGATCTTTTCCTCGCTCTGGGTCTTGTAGCGGGCCATCATGTCCTCAAAGCTCATCTCGCCCTGAGGCTGAACCGGCTTGGGCTGCCACACGCGGGGCGGTGCCTCCTTCTTGGGAGGACGGGGGCCGCCCTGGCGGGGGGCGCCGTTCTGACCCTGGGGGCGCGGAGCACGCGGGGCACGCTCCGGCGCGGGCTGCGTGCGCTTGATGGACAGCGCAATTTTGCCGTCCGGCGCAATGGAGATCACCTTGACCTTGACGGCCTGGCCCACCTCCAGCACAGCGGTAAGATCCTGCACAAACTCATAGGAAACCTCAGAGATGTGCACGAGGCCGGTCTTGCTTTCCGGCAGAGCGACGAAGGCGCCAAACGGCTTGATGCCGGTGACCTTGCCTTCCAGAATATCCCCAACCTGTAATGCCAAACTTGAATACCCCTTTGCTGTTCGGCGCCGCGGGGCTGCCGCAAGCGCCTGAATGTTTATTTTCATCAGGGGAACCTTTGATCCGCAATGCCGGTCCCCGGACGATCCAATTTTATTTGCCGCTGAGATCCACCCAGATGCGCTCGTTGGGCTTGGCATACCCTTCGTCCCGGGCAATGCGCTCAATGATGGCATCCTCGCCGTCATCCAGTGAGCGGCTGAGCTCCTCATTTTTGGCCAGCTGAACGCTGAGCTGTTCCTGAACGCCTGCCAGTTCCTGGCGCTTGGAGCTGATGGTAATCTGGCACTGGATCAGGCTGAAGAACAGCCAGCAGAACAGCAGTACCACCACGACAGGGATCAACCGCCGCGTATAATGTTTGCGATGATTCAAGCGGCATGCCCCCTTTTTCCCGGACCCGCGCAACAAATAGCTTTATGCAGTTTCAATTATATAATATCTTGCGTTCCTTTTGCAACATATTTTTCTGTTTTTTTGGCTTTTTCCGGGATTTATTTTTCCTTCGGACCGCCAGAACGCGGCGCAGGGGCACCACAACATGATGGCTGACGGCCCGCATCGGCAGGCACAGGACCCACAGCAGGCGCCGCAGCCCCCGGTGCAGCGCACCGGACACCCCCAGCCGCCACGCCAGCGCGCCAAGCCCCAGCCCGGCCGCCATATACCACCGGCTGACCCCGCTGCCCGAAGCCCCCGCCGCAAAGCCGCAGAGCACAAAGGCCGCCAGGATAAAGGTCAGAACATCCCAGCAAAAGCAGCGCCCCCTGCCGTCGCCCAGTGCAAGCCCCGCAGCGTCCCGCAGCGCGCCCAGCATCAGCCCGGCCCCCAGGCAGAGCAGCACATCGCCAAAAACAGCCGCAAGCGCCGGCGATGGGGTCATTTCAGTGCAGCAGCCGGGTCAGAAAACCGCCCGACGCGGATTTGCTCTGCTGGTTTTCGGCATACTGGAGGTACTCAATGCGGCCGGAGAGATGAACCTCCCCGGTGCGCACCGAGAGTTCGCTGACCTGGATTTCCTGGCCGCCGATGGTCAGGTCCCCCATCGGCGTCTGCAAAGTGGCGCCGCTCTCGTCGCAGCTGATCACCCGGGTTACACCGGTGACCGTCAGGCGTGAGCGGTTCTCCATGGTCAGGGTATGGGTGCGGGCAGGCAGTGCAGCCTGCTCCTGGCTGATGGGTTCTGACATGGCATATCCCTCTGTTCCTGTTGGCTTGTTGGCTTCAGTAAATGATATGCGCAGAACCCCCGGGATAGAACTCAGCCCTCGAGAATTTCAAAGAGTTCCCGGGCCACATCCTTGCCCTTTGGCTCCTCGGTGGAGAGGACGCGGACCCGGACGGGACGGTTGCCAAAGGTGATCTCAATTTCATCCCCCACCTTGACCGCATAGCTGGCCTTGGCAGGCTTGCCGTTGACCAGCACGCGGCCGGCGTCGGCTACCTCGTTGGCAAGGGTGCGGCGCTTGATCAGACGGCTGACCTTTAAGTATTTATCAAGACGCATGGAAATTCCTTTCTGTCTGATTTGTGATGTGAAACAGCCGTGCGAAAAAATGCCTGCCGCACAAAAAGGGCGCGGCAGGCATTGGGTACAGCGTAAAAATTACTGAACGGCGTCCTTCAGAGCCTTGCCGGCCTTGAAAGCAGGCAGCTTGGAGGCGGCGATGGTCATGGGCTCCTTGGTCTGAGGGTTGCGGCCCTGACGCTCGGGGCGCTCACGGACCTCAAAAGTGCCAAAACCGACGAGAGAAACCTTCTCACCCTTCTTGAGTTCTTCGGTGATGGTGGCGAGCATGGTGTTCACAGCCTTCTCGGCATCTTTTTTGCTCAGCCCGGCCTCGGTAGCCACGGCCGCGATCAGTTCAACTTTGGTCATTTTGTTTGTACCTCCACGAAAAATATCAGCCAAAAGCGAATTTGCTTTCAGATGTCAATGGTGCGCCCTGGCAAAAGGCGTCATTCTCCTTTTGCAGAGCCTGCTCCGGGTCAACGCCGGCGCGGCGGGCCAGTTCCACCGCCGCAAAAAGCAGCCGGCCGGCGGCACGCTCCGCAGCATCGCTCTGCGGCGGAGCATCGGCCAGCGTCTTTGCCAGAGCCGTTATTGCCCCGGCGTCCACCGGCGGGGGCGCCGCATCATGCCGCGCGGCACGCTTTTGCAGCTTGGCCGCCCGCATGAGAGCCGGCATCGCCCGCGGCACGCTGTCCAGGTCATCGGTCAGGGTTTTGCGGCCCTTTTCCTTATTTTTGAGCGAATCCCAGTCCATTATGCCTTGCTGGCCGGAATCCGCGCCAAAAATATGGGGATGGCGCCCGATGAGCTTGCGGCAGACCCCGTCACAGACCTGCCCCCAGGTAAAACGGCCGGCCTGCTCCTCGATGCAGGCATGAAACGCCACCTGCATCAGCACATCGCCCAGTTCCTCGCACAAAAGCCCGGGATCGTTCAGATCAATGGCATCCACCGCCTCATAGGCTTCCTCAAGAAAGTTCATGCGGATGGACGCGTGGGTCTGGACTTTATCCCAGGGGCAGCCGTTCTCGGGGTCCCGCAGAATGGCAATAATGCGGACAAGGTCATCCGCCGTATATTGTTCCCTGTTTGGATAATCGATCATTCCTGTTTGCCGCGCCTTTGCGCAACAAATGCGCAACAGGCATCATTTTACTCCCTTGCTCCAGAATTTGTCAAGTCTTGGTCATTTGCGCACCGCAAATGCTCAAAGCTGGGCACCGCAGTGGTTGCAGAACAGTGCGTCGGCATCCACCTCGGCATGGCAGACGGGGCAAACCTTGGTCTCGCCCCGGGGACGGTCTGCGGCAGCGGCCAGCTCATCCAGCTGGTCCTCATCCAGACCGACCTGACCCTCGGACTTGTTTTCCACGGGCCCCGGCGCTTCCGGCTCCTCCTCATCGGGCTGGGCAGCCGTCTGTTCCTCAGGGGTTATGTGGGCCTTGAGCTCCTCAATGGATTTTTCAATGGAAGCGATGTTCTCAATATACTTTTCCACCAGCGGCTCATTGTGCTCCCCTGCCTTGTGCAGGCTGTAAACCAGGGCGCCCAGCTGGCGCTCTGCCTTGGCGAGCTGATTCTGCTGCCCGGCCAGATCCAGCTGATTCTTACCCTTATCGGCAATATCCATGGCGGCCTTGCGGGCGGTATCCACAAACTGCATACTCTGTTCCTTAATCTTGTTGAGATCAAGTTCAAACATGAAAAACACCTCTTCTTTCATTCTTTTGTCGCGGCTTTTCCGAAAGCCCTCTGTTGCAGTCTACTGTTTGCATTATAGCGCATTCCGGCAGGCTTTTCAATCGTACAGCGGAAAATTTTGTGACAGAATCGTAAGGCAACACCGCATCATTCACGGCTGAAGCCTTACGCACCGCTCCGGCGGCTGCGGCGCACCATCTGCGTTACAAAAAAGCTCGATAATATGCAAAGTATTCTCTGCGCTTTTTGCTTAGCAGCTGGTGCACCTCGCTCGCCGCATCGGCACGCAGAATGATGCGGTGTTGCCGTAAATATTCCACCGTCCTGTTTTTAAGCATTCCCGCCATCCGGGCCGATAAATTCCCGCAGCATGCTGTCCGGCGGGATCAGGGCAGAATCAATGGGGTCAAAGGCCGCAAACTTGCGGCGCAGCGTGGCCAGCCGCTCGGTGTGGGCGCTGGCGGTCAGTTGTTCCACATACTGTTCCCAGATGCCTGCCTCGCAGCTGAAAGAGGTATCCAGCACCAGGTCCGCCCGCTTTTTGAAAGCCTTGATATACAGGTCCTCCGACTTGCAGACATGGGGCCAGAGCGACATGGTGAAATCCGCATCGTGGCCCCGGAACTTCCAGTCGCGGGTCATACGGCGGGCCAGACGCACATCCCGGGTGGCAATCAGCCGCTGGCCGTCGGACCCGGCGTATTCCTCCCGCAGGCTGGCATAGATATTGAGCACAGCGCCTTCCGGCAGGGGCGCGGTGAGCGCCGGGTTGAAGGCATGGAGTCCCTCCACAATGGCCACGCCGCCGGAACAGTTGATGTGCCGCTTTTCCCCGGTGGGAAGCTGGGTGAGGAAGTCAAAGACCGGCGCATCGCACTCCCCGGTTTCCGCCAGGCTCTGAAGACACTTGTGCAGCACGGGAAGATCCAGCGCTTCGACGCACTCATAGTCATCGGAGCCGTCGGGCAGTTTGGGATAGCGCCCCGCCCCCACAAAGAAGTCGTCCAGGCTGAGCACCTCACTGCGGACGCCGCGGCGGCGAAGCTCGTCAGCCAGTTTGCGGGAGGAAGTGGTCTTTCCGGCGGCGGAAGGCCCCGTCACCATGACAATGTGGCGGCCGGTGGAAAGGATCTGATCCGCCGCAGCGCGGATGCGGCCGGCATACTGCCGCTCGCTCAGCTCCACCAGCCTGCGGGGATCGCGGGCTGCCAAGTTCACAAGCTCACAGCCCACCAGACGCTTGGGGGTGCGGGGATCAATCAGTCCGGGAACATTGCTCATAGAATTGTTTCACTCCTTCCTTGCGGGCCAGCACCGTGTCAAAGCGGTCGATATACTCCGCAGGATATTTGTAATTGAAGATGCGTTCAATTTTGCCATGGCGCGCGCCGGGCGTGACCAGTTTGGTGGAACCGCCTGCACCGGCGGAGAGGATGGTATGGACCTCCTCCATAATATAGATATTATACAGGCAGGCGTACCCGGGTTTGCACCAGCCCACATTTTCCAGATTCTGCAGGGTGCCCTTCTGGCGGTAGAGGTAGTAGGGCTGATAGCCTGCCGCGCTGAGCAGCTCATGGGAAAGCTCCACCATGGCGGCCGCGTCATCATATTCCGCCGCGCGGTGCTCCACCACCAGGTTGGACGCCCGCTTGAGGGTGAGGGTGTGGACGGTGATATTCTCGGGGGCCAGCGAGATGGCGGTTTCCAGGCTGCGGCGGAACCCCTCCACCGTATCGCCCGGCAGCCCGGCGATGAGGTCCATATTGATGTTGGTATGCCCCACCCTGCGGGCGGTGCGGTAGCAGTCCAGAATGTCGGCGGCGGTATGGCGGCGGCCGATGTTGCGCAGCACCTCATCGGAGAAGGTCTGGGGATTGATGGAAATGCGGGTTGCGCCGTACTCTTTCAGGATGCGCAGTTTTTCCTCGCTGGTGCAGTCGGGGCGGCCTGCTTCCACGGTAAATTCTTCTATCCGGGACAGCGTAAAGTTCTCCGCCATGCACGCCATCAGGCGGCGGAGCTGGTCCGCGCTGAGGCTGGTGGGCGTACCGCCGCCGATATAGAGGGTTTTGACATTCAGGCCGCATCGCTGTGCCGTGGCACGGGTGGCGTCCAGCTCCCGGCACAGGCACTCCACATAGGGTTCCACCAGCGCCCGGGTGGAGCGGTCCCCCACCGTGCGGGAGACAAAGCTGCAATAGCTGCACCGGGAGGGGCAGAACGGAATGCCCGCATAGACGCTGCAATCCATGGGCTCCGCTGCTGCGAGGACGGGGCGCTGGAGATCGGCAATCTGCACCGACATGGCATACCGGCCCGGTGTACAGTCAAAGTGGCTGAGGAAATGCTCCCGGATGGCCGGTTCCCCGGCGCCGGCGGCACGCATATCGTGGATGATGCGCACCGGGCGGACGCCGGTCATCATGCCCCAGGGCGGACGAATGCCGGTCACCTCCCGCAGCAGGCCGTAGAGCAGGCGGCACAGGGCAAATTCCCGCTCTTTGGCAGCAGCGCTGCGGGGCGGCCGGGCCACACGCCACTGCACCGCTCCCCCACGGCGGACCAGCACCAGATCCAGCCGGCTGTGGGCCACCGCAAGAACCAGATCCTCCGTTTCGCCGGGCAGGGTTTTGGCAAGCTCGGCGGCGGGGAAAAAGATGCGGGCGGTGTGCTCGGCTTCATAGCCGGCCGCCGCGCCGCGCAGAACAATTTTCATTGTGTTTTCCAAGACGGTCAATGTTCCTCCAAACAATCAGGTTTGCGCAAAGCTCAGAACCATTCCCCGCGCAGGCAGGGGTTGGACCGGCGTTCCCGCCCCAGGGTGGTAAAGCTCTCATGGCCGGGGTAGACCTGAGTCTCATCGGGCAAAGGCAGTTCCGCCACCATGGACAGACTGCGGACCAGCGCGGCCGTGTCGCCGCCCTCCAGATCGGTGCGGCCGCAGCTGCCCGCAAAGAGGGTGTCGCCGCAGAAAAGCTGATTGCCGCAGCCGATCACCACGCCGCCGGGGGTGTGGCCGGGCGTGTGCCAGATTTGAAAGCGGAGTTCATCGACCGCATATTCACTGTTCCCGGCGGGCCAGGGGTTGTCGATGAGGTCGGGGGTCAGGGGGTACATCTGGTCCCCTTTGGCATCGGCAAGGTCAAGATGCACCTTGGCGCCGGTACGCCGGCGAAGTTCCGCCACCCCGCCCACATGGTCGTAGTGGCCGTGGGTGAGAAAGATATCGCTGAGGGTCGCTCCCGCCTGACTGAGCTGGTCCAGGTAGTTCTGCACCCGGGCGGCAGGGTCGATGGCCACCGCATGGCCTGCGGCGGAAACAAGCAGGAAGGTATTGGTACACAGCGGCCAGGGACCGCAGATGTGAATGAGCTTCATGCAAACAGGCTCCTTTCGGTTATTTCCATTCATCGGTATCCATGACGATGGTCACAGGACCGTCGTTGACCAGGCTGACCTGCATATCAGCGCCAAACTCGCCGTGCTGGACTTCGGCAAGGCCCTGAGCGGACAGTTCCTTCAAAAACGCCTCATAGGCGGCGCGGGCGGGCTCCCCTTTAGCGGCGCGGATAAAACTGGGGCGCTTACCCCGGGAGGTATCGCCGTAGAGGGTAAAGTTGCTCACCACCAGCGCGGAGTAGCCCAGCTCCACCGCGCTGCGGTTCAGTTTTCCCTCGTCATCGTTAAAAATGCGCAGGCCCGCGCATTTGTTGGCCAGTTTGGGAATGATGGCGGGGTCGTCGCCGTCCCGCACGCCCAGAAGAATCATCAGGCCGGGCCCGATGGAGCGGGGCGTCCCGCCGTTGACCACAACACTGGCGGAGGAAACACGCTGTATGATGGCTCGCATAACAAAACTCCTTACAACTGCAAAATCCGGTGGACTGCGCTCAGCCCCGGGGCACCATAAAGTAACAGGAATCCGCCACAAAGAAGGTCAGGCTGTCATCCCCGGCAAAGGTTCGCTGCCAGCCTTCCCAAACGGCCCCGTCGGTGGTGACATAGACGGCGGCCGGATCATAGCTGCCTTGCGCCAGCGTCTGTTCCAGCCTGGCGCGGCTGGCTTCGGCATTGGGATGACTGCCCGAAACGGCAATGTCCAGGTTGGTGGCAAGCCCCTGCTTGCCCGCGAGAATGGCCATCAGGCGGAGACGGTCCTCCCGCACCTCCCCCGCGGCCAGAAGCCGGGTATGACCCACACCCAGGTCGGCGGTCTGTTCGTTGTTGGCCACCGTGGCGTTGACCGGGGCCTCAAATTTGGCGTGCTTCTCGGCCGCCACGGCGCTGAGGTCTGCCGCCTGTACGGCCACAAACAGGGCAAGCAGCACGGCGGCCCATGGCCGGTTCAGCCCGCACAGCGTGGAAACCGCCCAGAGCAGCAGACAGGCCGCCACCAGATAGAACATCCGCCCGCTGGCCCGGAAAACGCCGCAGAGGTCCAGGAGTGCCTGGGGCAGCGGCAACTCCACACCGGCGGTGCCATAGTAGATCTTGTTGCTGACGGCAAAGAGAGAAAGCAGCAGGCAGGCCAGCGCCAGCGGCCAGTTGCGGCGCCACCACGCCCCGGTGTTCCGGGGGCAGCGGACCGTCTGCACCACGCTGACCGCCAGCGCGGCGGCCAGGAGCGCCAGGATGCCCAGGCCGAGATAATTAAACCCGTCATACTGCCCTGGCTGCTGGGGCAGCGCCGGCAAAAACCGGGACCAAGTATAGCCGCCCCGGGAGCTGGGGTTCCACAGGGCGTTGAGATTCATGGAGAAATCCCCGTATCCGCTGCGGGACAGTCCGCCGCCGCTGCCGATGGCGCCGCAGAGCAGCCCGCCCGCCAGCGCCGCAACAAGGCTTGCGGCAAACTGGAGAGCTGCCCTGCCCCACCGTCTGCCGCAGCGTCCCCGCTCCACCGCCGCCAGCAGGGCACAGACCATGACGGGCGGCAGAAAGTAGGGGTGAATCCCCACTGCGGCAAACGCCAGCAGCGGAAACTGCCACGGGAAGGGTTCCCGCCCTGCGGCGAGCGCCTGGCGGTATTCCAGATAGAAATAGAGGGCAAAGAGAATCAGCCACTGGCTGGCCAGCGCGGTGTGGCGGAACGCCCGCTCCCACAGTGTGGGGAGCATACAGAAGAGCAGCGCCCCCATCAGCGGGAGAGCCCAGCCCTGCCAGACAGAACGTTCCGAGGTGTTTCTGCCGCAGAGCAGCGCTCCCACTGCCCCCTGCAAGGCAAAGCATGCCAGCGTATACCAGCCGAACCACTGGAAGGTGGTGGGCAGCGCCCCGCGCAGCAGTTTAAAAAAGATGCTGACCCAGGGAAGGCTGTCGGTGTAGGAAATCACGGTTCCGTCCGGCACGGCGATGGTATCGGCCAAGCCCAGCGGCAGGTTCCAGTGGGAATTGCGAAAGAGCATCCAGCCCGCGTAGTGCTGCTGAACGTCCCATTCATCGTAGCCGTTGAGAATCCAGGCGTCGTTGCCGGGGTGTAAAGCAGAAGTACCGTACAGGCAGAGAAACACGCCTGTGCCGATCAATGCCCCCAGCAGAAACAGCGCCCGTTTATGGGTTCGGGAAGATTCGTTCATGGCATCAGCTCCGGGTCACGCTCATGACGTCCTTGACTTTTTTGAGGCGCGCCACCACGTTGTTCAGATGTTCGGTGTTGGTAATGCCCACCGTCACGTTCATGCGGGCACGGCCCTGATCGGCGGCGCGGGCTGTCAGGGAGTAGATGGGCACCCGCATATCGCCCAGAGCCAGAGCAATGTCGGACACAAGATTGGCGCGGTCCATGCAGACCAGATCCAGCGTGGCCTTGTAATCCTCTTTGGCGTCCTCGGCCCAGTAGGCGCGGACCCAGCGGGCGGTGTTTTCAGGGTTGCGCATACTCTGCTGGGCATTGGCACAGTCCTTCTTGTGAATGGAAACGCCAAAGCCGCGGGTCACAAAACCGATGATCTCGTCCCCGGGCAGCGGCGAACAGCACTTGGCAAATTTGATGGGACAGTTGTCGATGCCCTCCACCACAACGCCGTCGGAGGAATGGACCCGGCGCAGATCCACCGTGGGCAGGGGCTTGGGCTCGCTGGCCTTGAGTTTGGCATACTCCTCCTTGAGCTTGGGCAGAATGCGGGCCATCTGCAGGCCGCCATAGCCGATAGCGGCATACATTTCGTCCACCGTATTGCAGTGGTTGCGGCGGGCCAGCGTGGACATGAAGTCCTCCATCTGCTCGGGGGGGATCACCATGAGATTGCGGCGAAGCTCCTTCTCAAAGGCGTCCTTGCCCTCGGCGATATTTTCCTCCCGCCTTTCCTTCTTGAACCAGTTACGGATCTTGTTTTTCGCCTCGCTGGTTTTGACGATGTTCAGCCAGTCGCGGGAGGGGCCGCGGTTTTCGGGGCCGGTAATGATCTCGATGATCTCGCCGGTCACCACCTGATGGTCAATGGGCACGATGCGGTTGTTCACCTTTGCGCCGACCATCCGGTTGCCGACGGCGGAGTGGATGGCATAGGCGAAATCAATGACCGTCGCGCCGGCCGGAAGGTTAATCACGTCGCCCCGGGGCGTAAAGGCAAAGACCTCCTCGGGGAGAAGATCGGATTTGATATCGCTGAGCAGGTCGGTGGCGTCAATGCTGGTGCGCTGGCTTTCCAGAAGCTGGCGCACCCAGGCCAGCCGCTCATCCAGCCGGTCATTGCTGGCGCCGGTGATGCCCGCCTTGTATTTCCAGTGGGCGGCAATGCCGTACTCCGCGTTGCGGTCCATGTCCCGGGTGCGGATCTGGACTTCAAAAGGAATGGCCTCCCGGCCGATGACGGTGGTGTGCAGGCTCTGGTAACCGTTGGGCTTTGGTGTGGAGATATAATCCTTGAACCGGTTGGGCAGCGGGTGATACATATCATGGATGAGGCCCAGCGCGGTATAACACTCGGCCACGCTGTCAATGATGATACGGACCGCGTAGATATCGTAGATTTCCTCAAAATCCTTGTTCTGCATATACATCTTGCGGTAGATGCCGTAGATGCTCTTGACCCGGTGGCGGATGGTGGCGTTGTGGATGCCGTTCTGCTCCAGATGCTCCCGGATGGTGGCGCAGACGCCGTTGAGGAAGTCGTCCCCGTGCTCGTTGAGAAGCGCACGGATATTCTCATACCCCACGGGGTCCAGATAGTGCAGGCTCCGGTCCTCCAGCTCCTCCTTGATGTTGGAGATGCCCAGACGGTGGGCAATGGGGGCGTAGACCTCCATGGTTTCCAGCGCCTTATCCCGCCGTTTCTGCTCCGGCCAGGCATCGCCGGTGCGCATATTGTGCAGGCGGTCACACAGCTTGATAATCATCACCCGCACATCCTGGCTCATGGCCAGCAGCATTTTGCGCAGGTTCTCGGCCTTGCGGTCCTCCACGTTGGAGAATTTGATCTGGGTCAGCTTGGTCACGCCGTCCACCAGCAGGGCCACCTCGGCGCCGAACTTCTGACGGATCTCCTCGATGGTCACCTCGGTGTCCTCCGCCACATCGTGCATGAGGGCGGCGGCAATGCTCTCGCTGTCCATGCCCAGTTCCACCAGGATCTGCGCCACGCTGATGGGGTGGCAGATGTAGGCCTCGCCGCTGCGGCGGAACTGACCCTGATGGGCCGCGCTGGCCAGGGCATAGGCACGGTCAATCATCTCAAAGTCATAGGCGCGGCCGCTGGCAACCAGGTCGTGCTCGAGGGCTTCATAACTGGTGGGCGCTTTCACTTCTTCTGACATTGTATCATCCCCAGATCAAATCAAAATTCCGGCTCATTCCGGTTGATCGCCGTCCGGTCCGGCAAGTTTTTGCAGGATGGGAGCGGCGGAAAGGTCCTTTTTGGCGCTGACCGCCACCGGCTGGAACCGGCTGCCCCGCCGCTCAATCAGGCCCAGTTCCAGCAGAGCCGTGATGCTGGCAAGGGTTTTGCCGGTGTTCTGCGGCCCTGCGGCGGCAAAGACCGGCTGCAAGTCCTCCGCAAAGACGGTTCCCGAGCGGATCATGCGGTAGATGGCTGCCGTCTCGGCGCGGGTGGGCAGGCAGGCAAGGCGCTGGTCCCGGGGCAGGGCCGTCCCGGCAAGAAGGGCCTCAAACCAGGCGGCCTGTTCGCTGGGCGCATTGCCCAGATCCGCCGGGCGGATGGCCTTGCAGTGGGCGGAAACCATGGGGCCGCTGCGGCCCTGGAAGATGCTCACCTCCACAGCGGCATCCACCGTCATGCCCACCCGGTAGGGCAGGTCGTCCGGCGCGGTTCCAAAAACCGAGACAAAGCAGGTGGCGTTGGCCTGGCGCAGCCGCAGACGGGTATGGCGGCCCTCGTTGCCCAGGGGCCAGACGCCGTCCACCACAGCGCCGCAGATCAGCAGCAGCGGCACCGGATTGCCGCCGCCGAAGGGCGCCATCCGGGCAAGCTGCTGCACCGCGGGAACCGTGAGTTCCGAAATCCGCACCGCTGCGTCCAGGGAAAGCACCACCGGCTTGGGCACCGGGTATTCCCGGGCCGCCCAGTCATTGATGGCTTTGCGGAAGGCGCTGATGTTTTCTTCCTCGATGGTAAGCCCCGCCGCAGCGGAATGGCCGCCGTAGCGCAGCAGGCAGGAAGCGCAGGCGCACAGCCCTGCATGGAGATTGAAGGCGCCGGGCGCCCGGCCGCTGCCGCGCCCCTCCCCGTTTTCGGTGGAAATGACGATCACGGGACGGCCGTACTTTTCCATCAGGCGGCTGGCCACAATGCCGATGACACCGGGATGCCAGCCCTCCCCCGCCACCACAATCACCCGGTCCCGGGTGCGGGCAGGGTCCGCCGCCAGCTTTTCCAGCGCGGCGGCTGCAATCTGCTGCTCGGTGTGCTGGCGGTCGGCGTTGATTTCCGAAAGCCGGGCCGCAATCCCCGCCGCCTGTTCCTCATTTTCGCACAGCAAAAGCTTGAGGGCCACTGCGGCAGAATCCATCCGCCCCGCAGCATTCAGACGGGGGGCAAGGCTGTAGCTGACCGTCTCGGCTGTGACGGGTTTGCCCGCGCAGCCGGCGTTTTCCAGCAGGGCCTGCAGGCCGGGGCGCATGGTGTCCTGCAAAACGGACAGCCCCTCCCGCACGATGGTGCGGTTTTCCCCCACCAGCGGCATGACGTCGGCGATGGTGCCCAGCGCCGCCAGCTCACCGAAGGGTTCCAGCAGCTCGGCGGGGTCCTCGCAGCCCTCCAGTGCGGCGCAGAGCTTGAAGGCGACCCCCGCGCCGCACAGGTCCTTGAAGGGACTGGAATCGTCGGAACGTTTGGGGTCCACCACGGCCACGGCATCGGGCAGGGTTTCGGGCGGGAGATGGTGGTCCGTGATGACCAGATCAATGCCCAGTTCCCGGGCAAAGGCGGACTCTTCCACGGCGGAGATGCCGTTATCCACCGTGACCACAAGGGTGTAGCCTTTGGCGGCCAGTTTTTCCAGTGCGTCCCGGGTGATACCATAGCCGCCGCCATCCCGGCTGGGCAGCTTGCAGCGCACCTGCGCACCCAGGCTGGTCAGGCACTCATAAAGAATGGCCGTGGCGGAAACGCCGTCCACATCATAGTCGCCAAAAATAACGATGGGCTCCCCGTTTTCCACTGCCGTCTGGATGCGTTCCACGGCCCGTTCCATATCCTTGAGCAGAAAGGGGTCCGAGAGGGGCGCCTGCTCCTCCAGCCACTGCGCCGCCGCCCCGGGCGTCGTGACGCCCCGGGCAGCCAGAACCCGGGCCAGCAGCGGGCCATACCCCGCCGCCGCGAGGGACTGCTCCCCCGCAGCATCGGCGGTTTTCAGCTGCCAGGCACGGTAATTCATCGTTTGGTACTTCCTTTCTGTCCGGCAGAGCCGAAATCGCTTTCAAAGTTGTGGGTCAGGCCGTCCTGGCTGAGCATGGCTTCCAGCGTATCGATCTCTGTGGAAACATCCATGCTCACATCCTGGAGCAGCGTATCATAGAGCCGCGCGTAGGCGGTATTCAGCGTGTGGAGAATGCCTGTGATGTCCCGCCGGATCTCCCCTGCCTTTCCCGTCTGGGGTCCGTTGAGGCCGCGGGCGGTATCCAGCAGCTTGCGGGTGGTGGGCAGATAGTATTCCCGGAACCGCCGCAGCCGGGGCAACTGTTCGGGATGGTTGAAGACAAAGCCCATGACGGCGGCACAGGTTTTGTCCATTTCGGCCAGCTCACTGTCGGCCTCCGGGCCAAGGGCGCCGCGGCAGTCCCGCAGATAGTCCAGAAAGGCCGCGCCCTCCCGGCGGAACGCCTCCCTGTCGCTCACCGGGGCGTTCTGCGCGTGGTCCGGCGCATCGGCGGGCATCGGTTCCTGCGCGGGGTGAAAGAGCGTGTCATCCAGATAGAGCGTTTCCCCCGCACGGTCCAGGCAGGCGTTGGGGTAATGGCCTTCGGCAACGGCCTTGCGCAGATCCTTTTCCACCCGTTCCGGGCGGATCATGGCATCGCGGGCCAGCGCCCGCACCGGCACCGTGTAATCCCGGGCGGTACGAAGATACCTGCGCAGACGGCCAAAATAGTTGGCGATGTGGCATCCCTGCCAGCCCATCACGCCGAACCCAAGGGTAACAGCGCTGAAGATGGGGGCCAGCACCTGAAACACCGGAACCCCCTGCTGCAAAGCCGGGTCGCCGGGCGCCACGCCAAGAAGGATCGCCATCACCAGCGCCGCCACGGCGAAGCATCCGAAACAGATCCAGCCTAAGACGCCCATGGTCATCCAGCCGCCGTAGTGGTTGGACAGCCTGGAATCCAGGCGGCGGCGATAGCGGACAAAGCCGTTGTCGGCAGCCGGCGCGTTGCCGTTGAGGCTGTCCCCCACCGCGTTGAGAGCGTCGGCGATGCTGGAAAGCACGGTGGAGCCAATGTCCATGCCAAAGTTGACCACGCTGCTGGCCAGATCGTCCAGATCCGGGCTGCGCCGCCGCTCATCCTGCTGCCGATAGGGGTTGGGGTTGGAATTGTTTGACATGATGATTCCTCAGTTCTCCTCATTTTTGGCGGGGGCGCAGTCGCGGATCAGCGCGGCCGCACAGCGCACCCCGTCCACTGCGGCGGTCATAATGCCGCCCGCGTATCCGGCTCCCTCACCGCAGGGATAAAGCCCGGGCAGAGAGATACATTGCAGATTGTCACCCCGCAGAAGCCGCACCGGGCTGGAGGTCCGGGTTTCAAGACCAGTCAGCACAGCGTCAGGCGCGCGGTAGGCGGCCAGTTTGCGGCCAAAGGCCTGCAAACCGGTGCGCAGATCCCCGGCCAGCTCCCCGGGCAGCAGGCTGCCCAGGTCACAGGGGGTCACACCTCGGGGATAGGTGGGCTGCACGCGGTCCAGCTCCAGTCGTCCCCGCCCTTCCAGAAAACTGCCCACCGTCTCGGCCGGGGCGCGGTAGGCCCCGCCCCCGGCACGGAAGGCCGCCTGCTCCAGCCGGCGCTGAAAGGCTACCGCAACAGCGGGGTTCTGGTCAAAGTCGCTTCCGTCCACGCTGACCACAACGGCGGCATTGGCGTTGCGCCCGTCCCTGGCATGGTAGCTCATTCCGTTGGTGACCACACCGCCGTCCTCACTGGCGGCGGCGCAGACCTGCCCGCCGGGACACATACAGAACGTATAGACGCACCGGCTGCCCACATGCTGGCTGAGCTGGTACTCCCCCTTTGGCAGGGCGGGATGCCCCGCCGCACCGTGGTAAAGGCTTTGATCAATGTCCGTTTGCAGATGCTCCGCCCGGAACCCCACCGAGAAAGGCTTGCACTCCAGCGGCAGTTCCGCGCAGTGAAGCATGGCAAAGGTATCCCGGGCACTGTGCCCCACAGCCAGGATCAACCGGTCGCAGGCAATCTCCCCCGCCGTGGTGGAAATGCTCTCCAGCACGCCGCCCCGGACGTTCAGGCCGGTGAGCGCCGTGTCAAAGAGGACCTCACCGCCCAGCTGCTCAATCTCGGCGCGGATGCCGGTGATCACCCCCCGCAGCAGATCGGTGCCCACATGGGGTTTCTGCCGCCAGGCAATGTCCTCCGGCGCGCCGTGGCGCAGGAATGCCTCGGTCACAAACGCGCACAGAGGGTCCCCCACCCGGGTGGTGAGCTTGCCGTCCGAGAAGGTCCCCGCGCCGCCCTCGCCAAACTGAATGTTGGCGTTGGGGTCAAGGGTTCCGGTGCACTCAAAATTCTCCACGGCCTCAACGCGGCGGGACAGGGCGGGGCCCCGCTCCAGCACCAGCGGGCGGAAGCCGCTGCGGGCCAGGACAAGCGCCGCAAAAAGCCCGGCGGGACCAAGGCCCACCACCACGGGGCGGTGCGCCAGCGGCGTGTGCCCCTGCGGAAAGGTGAATTCCGGCTTGCGTGTGAAACAGACACAGGGCGAGGCCCCGGCCAAAGCCGATTCCTCACCCTCGTCATTGAGCGTGATGGCGATGGTATACACCAGCACGGGCGTACCGTGCCGGGCATCCACCGAGAGTTTTGCGACCCCCGTATGCGCTGCTCTGGCAAGCGGCAGATGCAGGATTTTACAGGCCCGCCGCACCGCCTCCTGCTCGGGGTCCGGGTAGGAAAGCGGCAGGCGAAGATTGCGGACAAGAATCATAGGCGTTCCTTATTGTGCGGTGGCTTCACACTGCACGGTATAATTGCCCACCGCAAAGATGCGGCTGGAGGATGGTATCTGGATGCTGACCGGAATGGTCTGCTGGCCGGAGGTCACATTCAGATCCTGGCAGTCAATCTGGGCCAGAATGCTGTCTGCCGTGAGCTGAGCAATCTCGTCCGCCGGACCGTACACCCGGACATCCCGGATGACCGTGGTCAGGACCTCCAGATTGATGGTGCTGGGCACGTTCACAGGACGAATGTTGGAGACGCTGAAGGTCCGGGTGGCCATTTCGGTGGTGTCAAACTGGATGGTCACGGTGGAAACACCGTCCAGCGAAACCACACCGTTGGGCAGTTCAATGTTTTTCTGGTAGTCGCGGTCAAAGGTAAACTCACGCCCCAGGTCAAAGGCGACGACACTCAGCTCATTCAGCGCCCCCACCACCTTGGCAGGCCCCGCCACCTTGAGGGTGGGAATGCTCAACGAATAATTCAAGCTGCTTGTATCAAAGCCCTTGGGCGTGTTGATAAAGTCAATGGACAGCGGCAGCTCCCGCACCTGATAAACCGTCAGCGTCACATTTGCGGTATCGTTGTCCATGGTGGTGTACTGGGGCGTGACCACATTGCCGTTGGCGTCCCGCAGTTCCAGCGTGGAACGGACGGTGACCGAATCGGAAAGGGTATCCCCCGTACTGACCGGCGCCACCACCGAAGTGATCTGATCCAGCTCGCTGGTGGGACCGCTCAGCGTAACCTCCGCCGGAACAGTGGAGACGCCGTTGAGGGTAAAGCCTTCCGCGATGGAGATATCGGAGGTGTCCTGGGTGACGGGCAGCGTCTTTTCCGAGACGGTATCAAACACCACCCTGACGCTTGTGGGACGCAGCACGGTGAGCTTGATGCCCATATTGTTGTAATCACTGTTGATGATGCGGGCTTCCAGCTTGAGGGTGGTCTCGCCGGGGCCCTTGACGTTGGAATACTGGGGATACACCATGATGTCGGCGGCGGTCAGGTTGCCGATCACGGTGCCGTTGCCGTCCACCTGCACCCGCACGTTGCCCACATCGGGCATCTCCACAATATCAAGACCCAAAGAGGAATAGGTGGTGGACTGGTAGCTGAAATTGACGGTGGCGTCGGTGATGGTCACACTGCCCTGAGGATCAAAGTACATGGTTACGACCATCCAGATCAGGATGGCGCTGGCGATGGAGAGCGCCACAAGAAAGGCGCGGTTGTCCCACAGGGAATGGGATTTTTTGCGGGTGGGCTCAGTGTTTGGATTCGGTTGGGACATTCCGTGCGGCACCTCCTTTGCCTAAAATGCGGCCGAAGAAGGACGGTGCCTGCTCCTCCGCAGTCTCGGGCGGAATAATCTCCTCCTGAAGGAGGTTGAAAAGATTCTGGCGGTCCAGACGGCGGATCAGCACGCCGTTTTTGGCCAGCGAGATAATGCCGGTTTCCTCACTGACCACCACAATGATAGCGTCGGAGTTTTCGCTCATGCCAAGGCCGGCGCGGTGGCGGGTTCCCATGTCCTTGCCCATTTCCAGGTTGTTGGACAGCGGCAGAACACAGCCCGCGGCGACGATGCGTCCGTCCCGGATGATGACGGCGCCATCGTGAAGGGGGGTTCCCTCATAGAAGATGGTTCCCAGCATCTCGGGGATGACATCGGCCGAAAGAGGGGTCCCGGTGCGGATAATCTCATCCAGATTATTGACGCGTTCCAGCACCATAAGTGCGCCGGTGCGGGTGTCCGAAAGCTGTTCGGCAGCGTCACAGATGGCAACCACGGCGCTCTGCCAGGCGCCGCGCAGCGTGGGGTCCTGTTTTCGCGTGCTGAACATCATCTTGGCAAGGTTGGTGCTCTGGCCAATGCGCTCCAGGGTGCGGCGCAGTTCCGGCTGGAACAGCACAATCGCGGCAATAAAGCCAATCTGCATGACGCTGGTCAGCACCCAGCGCACCGTGCGCAGCTCCATCAGGTTGGCCAGCGCGTAGAAAATAAAAAGGAGCAACAGGCCGCGCACCAGCTGACCGGCGCGGGATTTGCGCGCAAAGACAAAAATCTGATACATTGCCAGCGCAACAACGGCAATATCAATCACATCGCGCAGGCCGAACACGCGGAAATTGCTGATCACCTGCTCCATGAGATCGCCAAAACGAAGCATACCGCGCCAGCCCCCTTTCTTTTTCTCAGTTCTTTTCGGGAATCTGCCGGACACAGCCCGGCAGATTCGCTGCCAAAAATAAGTATAGCACAGTTTTTCCCCGGTGCAAATGGTTGCAGGGACATTTTTCCCATGGGAATCAGCAAATCAGCGCAACGGCGTGGGCGGCGATGCCCAGGCCCTCCCCGGTAAAGCCCAGATGCTCCTCGGTGGTGGCCTTGACGCTCACCTGATCCACCGCCAGCCCCAGCGCATCGGCGATATTCTGCCGCATGGCGGGGATATGGGGCGCCAGTTTGGGGGCCTGACAAAGCACCGTGGCGTCAATGTTGCCGACGGTATAGCCCGCCCCGGTGAGCAGATTCCCCACCTCGCGCAGAAGCATCAGCGAGTCTGCCCCCTCATATTTGGGGTCAGTGTCGGGGAAATGCTGGCCGATATCCCCCATTGCTGCGGCGCCCAGCAGGGCGTCCGAGACAGCGTGGAGCAGCACGTCGGCGTCCGAGTGGCCCAGCAGGCCCTTTTCATAGGGGATTTCCACCCCGCCAAGGATCAGTTTGCGGTTTTCCACCAAGCGGTGGACGTCATAGCCATGGCCGATGCGCATGGGAGCTTCTCCTTTCAGATGGGGAGGAAGATCCTCCCGGGTGGTGATTTTGAGATTGGCATAGTCCCCTTTTGTGAGGCGGACCGGAAGGCCGGCCATCTCAAAGAGGCTGCAGTCGTCGGTGACCAGGCGGGCTTTCTCCCCCGTGACAAGGCGCAGCGCCCTGAGATAGAGTTCCCGCCGGAAGCACTGGGGCGTCTGCACGGCGTAAAGACCGGCACGATCCGGCGTGGCTGTGACGATGCCCTGGCTGGCGATTTTGATGGTGTCCTTCACCGGAACGGCGGGGGCGGCGGCTCCGGTCAGCGCTGCGGCATCCAACGCCGCATCGATGACCTCACGGCTCACAAAGGGGCGCGCCGCGTCATGAATGGCCACCAGCTCGCCGTCTGCGGCGGCAAGGCCGCTGCGCACGCTCTCGGCCCGGGTGGCGCCGCCGCGCACCACCGTGCAGGATTTCGCGCAGGTTCGGGCAATGGCGGAGCAGGCATCGTAGTTGCCGCCTGCCACAAGAACCAGGCGGGTAATGCGGGGATGGGTGTCAAAGGCGGCCACGCTGGTTTCCAGCACAGTCCTGCCGTCGGGAAGGCGGTAGCTGAGCTTGTCAAATCCCATGCGCCGCGACGCGCCGGCCGCCACAAGGATGGCAGTTACGGTCCGGGAAACGGGTTCCATAGAACACACCTCACACAATTCTTGGTTTCTGACCTTATTATACAAAACCCCACCGGAAAAATCCACCATCCTTTTATGAAAAAACGACCCGAACCGCGCAGTTTGAGCAAGCCGGACAAAAGAGGCCCCGCCGGGGTCCCGGCGGGGCGAAATAGCGGTTCTGTTTTGCGGCGCGGCAGCCGGAGTCCGAGCGCGTCATGCCCGGCGCTGCTTTTTATCCAGGCGGATCTTGTCGGCAATCATGGCAATAAACTCGCTGTTGGTGGGCTTGCCGCGCAGATTGTGGATGGTATAGCCGAAATAGCTGTTGAGGGTATCCACATCCCCACGGTCCCAGGCCACCTCGATGGCATGGCGGATGGCGCGCTCAACCCGGGAAGCCGTGGTGCCGTTGCGCTTGGCGATCTCGGGATACAGGCGCTTGGTGACGGCGTTGATGTACTCATGATCCTCCACGGCCAGCAGAATGGCATCCCGGAGGAACTGATACCCCTTGATGTGGGCCGGCACACCCACCTGATGAAGGATTTCGGTGACCGTCAGCTCGTCGGAATCCTGGGACGCGGGCTGGGGACGGCTGGGGGTGCCGGCTGCCTTGAGCACCCGGCTGACCAGCACACTCTCGTCAAAGGGCTTGACAAAGAAAAAGGAGAAGCCATTGTCCAGCAGGTCCTGCTCCACCTCTTCGCTCTGGAATGCGCCGGTGACAAAGAAAGCAGTGCGGGTTCCGCGGGTGTCCTGGGTTTCATAGCGCTGCTTGACGGTGATGGCATCCAGATCCGGCATGAACGCGTCCAGCAGCACCGCCTGGGGATGAAGTTCCAGCAGGGCCTTGAGCGCCTTGGAGCCGTTTTTCTCGCAGACGGTCACATCGACGCCCTTTGCCTCCAGGGCTCGCTTGCAAAGTTCCGTGGTTTGGGCGCCGGTGTCGGTCATCAAAAACTTAATCTTTTCCATCGTATTCCTCTCCTCAGTCAGCAGCGGGATTCGCCGCGGTCGTTCTCTTTACGATGGTAATACTACCATATTTTACCAAATCATGCAAGAGGTTTCGTTCCCTTTCTTTTGCCAAATTCTGTCAAAATTCGACAACCATCCTGGGAATCCCTAGTTTTTCGCCTGTTTTCATGGCGATTTTCTTCTCTTTCATTTTTCCTTTTCTCTTCCTGTTTTACCATTTCCGGCAAAAAGATCCCCTGCGGGCTTTTCCCGGGCAATTCTCCCAATTCACCCCATCCGGCGGGGAAAAATGTCCGCCCAGGTCCCGGCACAGGCTTTGCGGGATCGGGCCGGCGGCTTCCGGGATGGGATGAAAACACAAAATGGGGCTGTCCCGGACCTGGCCGGATCGTCACCGAAACCGGGATCAAAAAATCAATAACGAGTGCTTTTATTTTTTAAAAAAAGATTCAACGGCAAGACAAAACAGACTTCCCCGGTCATTCCGAGGCGTCCAACATATTTTCGATAAAAATTCCATATCCCCGCGTCGGATCATTCACCAAAACATGGGTGACAGCGCCCGCCAGCTTGCCGTCCTGGATAATCGGGCTGCCGCTCATCCCCTGCACAATCCCGCCGGTGGCCTGAAGCAGGTCCGGGTCGGTCACGCGGATCATCAGATTGCGGTTGGGGTCCCCCGCCGTCATATTGACCCGCTCAATGCGCACCTTGCAGCGGCGCGGCGTGGTGCCGGAAATGGTGGTCAAGATCTCCGCATCCCCCAGTTCAATCTCCTGCATATTGGCCACGAGCATTGTGGTTCCCTCCACTTTGGCCCCCTCGGCAAGGGTGCCATATACCCCCGTCAGGTCGTTGGCCTGCACAGCCCCCAGGGCCGCGCCGCCGGTAAACTCGCCCTTGAGCTGACCGGGGGACCCCGCCGAGCCTTTGATGCAGCCGGTGATGGTGACAGGAACAATCTCGCCGGTGAGCAGAGGCAGATTGGTGCCGGTGTCGCTGTCCGAAATGGCGTGGCCAAGCCCCGCAAAGGTATTGTTGGAGGGGTCCACAAAGGTCAGGGTTCCGATGCCTGCGGAGGAATCCCGCACCCAGATGCCCGCGCGCCAACTTCCGCTGTCCCGATCCTGCACAGGGGTCAACGTGCAGCTGTGGGTCGCATCGTCCCGCCGGTAAACGATTTGCAGTGCGCTGCCCCCTGCGGCGGAGATGGCCTGGGTCAGTTCCTCATTGGTGCGCACCGGCTGGCCGTTGGCCGAGACAATCACATCCCCCAGACGCAACCCGGCCTCCTTGGCGGGATTCTCGGTTCCGAGATCGGTATGCAGATCGCTGAACGCCACAATGAGGGCGCCGTCTGAGAACATCTTGATGCCAAAGGGGGTTCCGCAGACGGTGACTTGGCGCCGCGTCTGGGTGACGGTGCGCACCGTCTTGATGGGAATGCCCAGCAGTGTGATCACCTGATTGCCGCCGGAAGGGTCCGCCGTGCTGCCCACCGGGGCGGCGCCGGAGCGCGCCGGGGTGCGGACCGTGAGGAAAGGCAGGCTTTCGATGGTCAGTGTCTCACCGGGAGCAACGATAAAAGTATCGGGCAGCGCCGTGCGCAGCGCGGCAAAGCCGCCGGCAGACAACAGCACGGCGGCGGCAAGCGCCGCAGCAGCGCGGCGCAGACGTTTTGATTTGGGTGTTCGGGGCATACAAATCCCTCCTGCCATCAGTATGTGCAAAAGCGCAAGGCAGGCCGCTGACAGATTCTGGAATCCGCTAACGCAAAGGGGATATAACATTTTTTAAACAAAACCAGGGGGAATGTTGGTGGAAATTGCAAAAAAATGTGCTATAATGGGAATGTGTTACAAAACAGACAGAAAAAACCAAGGGAAAAGGAGTACGTCATGTCCCGCACCAACAAGACAAAACTGCTGCTGGCCCAAAGTCTGATGGAGCTGATGGAAACCACCCCGCTGGAGAGGATTTCGGTCAACGATATCGTGGACCAGGCGGGGGTCGGCCGCAACACATTCTATTACCACTTTGAGGACAAATTCGACCTGGTAAACTGGTATTTCCAGAGCGGAATCACCCAGTTTCTGGTGGAGCACGGACATTATTCCAACTGGCCGGAACTGCTGTGGGATATGGAGAGCTATTTCAGGGAAAACAAGGTCTTTTATACCAACGCACTGGCTTATACCGGGCAGAACTGCCTGATGGATTATATTTTCCACTTTGCCAGCGATCTGTTCGCACAGCGGATGGCGCTCTCCAACCCCCGTGCCAGCGAGCGGGAGCAGCGTTTTGCCGGGGATTTCCTGGCCGGAGCGCTCATGGGAATTCTGATTTCCTGGGTGCGGGGCGGTATGCGGGGGCCGGGGCTTTCCGACACCTATGACTGTCTGCGCACCTTGTGTACCGGCGGTATTATGCAGATTCTGGGGTATGATCTTTCGGATGAGCCACCGGCGGACCGCTGACCCCGCCGAAAAATATGGGACATCCAATCAAAAAGAACCGTGCAGCTGTATCTCACAGAGAATACGGACATCGCACGGTTCTTTTGATTGTTTTTCTTCTTTTCTTCAATAATCGAGATTCAGCGGGAAGGTCTCCCCTTCAGGCAGGCAGCGGCCGGGGACAGCGCCCGGGGAGGCAACGGTGCCGATCTGGCGCAGGTCCTCTTCCCAGTCAAAAAGCAGGAGCGGGACCTGCACCACTTCCTCCCGGCTGTGAACGATCTGGGTGTGGAGATTCCGGGATGTTTCCTCCGTCATATCCGGCTTTCGGGCATAGATACAGAACATACTGTACTGGGCCAAGACATCCAGCCAGTCCGGCTGCATGGCCTGGGTGGCCCCCGCCTCGTCCAGCTCCACAAGAAAACCGCAGAACATTTTACGGTGCTTCATGTCGCGGGCAGCCTCACAGGCCTCGCTGGTCAGTTCCGGTTCATGGAGAAAAAGCAGCTCCACCGCATTGACACATGGTTCCAGCAGCATAACGGTCTCCGGTGTCATGAGGGCAGGGTCAGCCAGCACAAAGAAAACGCTGTAAGGATGGTTGCGGATGATCTGCACCGTCCGGGCGGTCAGGGGGCGTGTCAGCGCAAAAACCCAGGCAAAGCTGCCCGCGTTCTCGGCTGCGGAGACCGCTGCATCCAGGCCCTCGGCATCCGCGATGGCCACGTTGCTCCAGGAGGTATCCCGGTTGCCCTCCGCCTTGATGCGGGACGCGCCGTAGATGAGGGAATCAAACCCCAGATTGATGCCCACATTGCAGATGACTTCCTCCCGCACTTCCTCCACCAGGCGGCGGACCAGCCCGTAATACAGGCTGTCGGTGCGCTCCAGGAGCTTTTGGGCATAGTCAAAAAAACGCTTCTGCGTTTCCTTTTTGGCCAGGATGGCACACATATCCACATAATTGCGCAGTTGACGAAACCCGTCGCGGCGGACATCCTGCACCGCCCGATGGCCCAGGGTGATGGCAAAACCGCGGGCACTTTCCAAATCGGTTTTCATGGTAGACGCCTCTTTCCCACTGGAATTCATTGATCCCATTTTAATGTTCCCATTCTAGCACAGATACCCGACCGGTGCCATGGTTAAAAGGGCAAAACTGTCCGGTGACAGGAGCCTTCATTTCAGCTCCACCACCGTCACACCGCTCTCGCCTTCGCCATAACGGCCCAGGCGGAAGGATTTGACGCCGCGATGGGTGCGCAGATGTTTCTGGATAGCATTGCGCAGCGCGCCGGTGCCATTGCCGTGAATGAGGTAGACGGTGTTCTGGTTGGACAACATGGCGTGGTCCAGGAACCGGTCCACCTCGGCCAGGGCCTCCTCCACCGTATAGCCCAGAAGGTTGAGTTCCATGCTGGACTTGCGGTCATGGTTGAGCTCCACCCGGGTACGGGTGCGGGGCGGCTCAGGCTTGACGGTGCGCTTGTCCATCTTGTCAGGCGCACACAGGCCGGAAAGAGGCACCTTGGTTTTGAGGATTCCGGCCCGGACCTCCACCATGCCGTTCTTGTCGGGGCGGGAGAGCACCACGGCATGCTGGTTGAGCTCCGCGATGACCACCTCCTGCCCGGGGGACACTTCCTTGAGGGGCACAAACTGGCGGGGCGGCTGTTTTTTCTCGGTGCGGGTGAGCATGGCCTCGGTATCGCGCCGGGCAATTTCCCGGGCGCGGACGGCACGGGCGGCGGCGCTGGTCTTTTCATCCTTCTGGAGCTTGCGCAGCTCATCGGTCAGGGCATAGGCATCGTTCTGCACCTGCTGCACCAGATCGTGGGCCTTGCGGCGGGCGGCTTCCAGCTCCTCCTCCCCCTGGCGGATGAGGGCATCCCGCTTTTTCTCGGCGCTCTCCAGGGCATGCTCGGCCTCATAGCGGGCCTTTTCCGCCTCATCCTGGGCAGCCTTGAGCTGTAATTTGAGGTCATCCAGCTGGGCCAGAACGCTGTCCAGCCGCTTGTCATCGCTGGACATATGGCCCCGCGCGGCGTCGATGACGGTTTCCGGGATGCCCAGACGCGCGCTGATGAGGAAGGCGTTGGATTTGCCCGGCACACCCACGCTGAGGCGGTAGGTGGGGCACAGGCTCTCCACATCAAACTCACAGCTGGCGTTGACCACGCCGGGGGTTTCCAGCGCATAGATTTTCAGCTCGGCGTAATGGGTGGTGGCCATGAGCAGCGTGCCCTGACGGCGCAGCTGCTCCAGAATGCTGACGGCCAGCGCCGCGCCCTCGGCGGGGTCGGTGCCGGCGCCCAGCTCATCCAGAAGCGTGAGGGTATCCGGCCCGGCCAGTTCCAGAATGCCGGTGATGCGCTTCATATGGCCCGAGAAGGTGGAAAGGCTCTGTTCAATGCTCTGCTCATCGCCGATATCCACCAGATATTCCTCAAAGTGGCAGACGGTGCTGCTCTCGTGGGCCGGGATCAGGAAACCGTGCTGGGCCATGGCATTGAGCAGGCCCGCCGTCTTAAGGCTGACCGTCTTGCCGCCGGTGTTGGGGCCGGTGATCACCAGCGTATCGTACTCGTCCCCCAGGGCAATGTCCACGGGGACGACTTTTTTCTTGTCAATGAGAGGATGGCGCGCCTTTTTGAGGTGGAACCGGCAGGCGTCGTTCACCTGGGGCATAAAGGCGTTCTGCTCCACCGCCAGCCGTGCCTTGGCCAGCAGCAGGTCAATCTGGAGCATGGCGTCATAGCTGTAACTGAACTGGGGTTCCAGATTTGCCACCTGGGCCGAGAAGGCGGAGAGGATGCGGGCAATTTCCTCCTGCTCCTGGGCGCGCAGCTGCATGATGCGGGCGTTGGCCTCCACCACGGCGGTGGGCTCCACAAAGACGGTGGAGCCGCTGGAGGAAACGTCATGGATGACGCCGCCCACCTCGCCGCGATACTCGGCCCGGACGGGCACCACATAACGGCCGTTGCGCAGCGAAACCACCGCGTCCTGCAAAAATTTGTTGGTGGTGGAATTTTTGATGATGTTGTCCAGTTTGGTGCGGATGGAGTCCTCGGTGGCACGGATGCGGCGGCGCAGGTCATGCAGCGTGACCGAGGCGGTATCGGCCATCTCCTCGGGGGAGAGGATGCAGTCGGTGATCTGCTTTTCCAGAACCGGCTGGGGCGCCAGCGAGAAAAACAGGTCGTCGGTGGGCAGCATCTCGTGGTCCGTCAGGCCGTACCATTGGGACAGGCCGGAAAAATTGCGCAGCGTGGCGGCAATTTCCAGCAGTTCCCCCATGGAAAGAATGCCGCCCTTGGCCGCGTGGGCCACAATGCGGCGTGCCTCCCGCACCGCGCCGAACCGGGGACTGCCGTTTTTGAGCAGCAGCGAATTGACGGCGTTGGTCTGGGCGAGGGCATAGCGCTCCTCCTCGGTGGTGGCAAAGGGCTGGATGTCCCGCATCATGTCCTTGGTCTCGGCGCAGGTGCAGAGCTCCACGGCGCGGTTGATAATTTTATCCAGTTCCAGGGTGGATCGATAGGAAAGGTCCATAAATATTTGATTACTCCTGATTCAAAACGGATTTCAGAAATTCCAGACTCTTGGGGCAATACTCCAGATGGGCCAGCAGATATTGCTCACTGGCCCTGCCGAGCCGTTTGAGACTGGGCTCCGAAAGGGTAAAGTTAAACAGCTTGTCATCCTCCGCCAGGCAGATATGGCGCAGCGCATAGAGGGCGCCGGGGTCCAGATTGGGCGCGCGCATCGCTTTTGCGGCGCAGTCGGCACACAGCAGACGACCCTCGGCGGGGTCCAGGTAAAAATCACAGCCGTCATAACGGCCGCACCCGTCGCAGGCAACCACATCGGGCATATAGCCGGTCTGGGTCATGGCGCGCAGCTCACAGATGGCCTTGAGCTGGAGCAGAGGACGTTTTTGTTCGCCGATCATGTAAAAGGTATTGAGCATGAGGCGCAGAAAGTCGGCAGACTCCGGCGGTTCGGGGGCAAGGGCGGCGGCCATTTCGGCCAGATATGCCGCCAGTGCCATGCCCTCCACCGTTTTGCTTAACCCATGGAACACCCGGACCACGGTGGCGGCATCCACAAAGCTGCTTTTGCGCCCGGTGGTCAGGGTGAACTCGGAATAACAAAAAAGCCCGCAGCCGCTGAACAGCTTGTTTTTCAGCCGCAGGCTTCCCCGCGCGGAGGCCGAAATGAGGCCCTTATCCGGTGAAAGAATGGTCAGAATCTGATCGGCTTCCCCCACCCGCACCGTCCGCAGCACCAGGCCCATTGTTGTGATCTGCATCATTTCCTCCCGCAGACGGCTGCTGCGATTTTGCGCTCAGATAGTCGAGATAATCATACACGCTGCCCGAAGCGGCAAATTTCTGCCACTGGGCGGCACGGATCGCATCCGGGTCAGACGAAATCATGGCTGGCGCCTCCTTTTCAGGTTAGGATACCATCCATGATACACTTTCATCCGTGGAAAAGTTGTCCAAGTATGAATGCGGGGTCAGGGTTTGGCAAAGCCAAGGTTGTCCAGCATCCGGTCATTGTCGCGCCAGTCCTCCCGCACCTTGACCCAGCATTGCAGGTTGACCCGGGCGCCCAAAAGTTCCTCACAGTCCAGGCGGGCGGCGGAAGCAATCTTTTTGAGCATCTGGCCTCCCTTGCCGATAATCATGCCTTTGTGGCTCTTGCGTTCACAGCAGATTTCCACCTGGATATCAATGAGGTCCTGGTCGGGGCGCTCCTTGAAGCTCTCCACCGTGACGGCGATGCCGTGGGGGATTTCGTCCCGCATATAGAGCAGCGCCTTCTCCCGCACCAGCTCGGCCACCAGCTCCTTCTCGGGCATATCGGTAAAGGCTTCGTCGTCAAAATAGTGGGGGCCGGGGTTGGCGTAGGCGCCCAGCAGAGGGAACAGCGCCTCGCAGCCGGTGCCGTCTTTGGCGGAAACGGCCGTGACGCTGTCAAAGACGTCAAAGGCCTCCACCTGCTTTTTGCGGGCCTCCAGCGTCGCAAAATCGGTGAGCAGGTCCACCTTGTTGATGACGGCAATGGCGGGGCCTGCTTTGCGCAGGGCTTCCACCATATTGAGCTCCGAGTCGGTGAACGCCCCCGCCGGCTCAAAGAGCATGAGGGTGACATCTACATCCTTAAGGCTCGCTGCGGCGGTCTGGGTCATGCGGGAGTCCAGACGGTTGCGGGGTTTGTGGATGCCGGGGGTGTCCAGCAGCACATACTGCACCGGGCCTTTTGTGATGATGCCGGTGATGCGGTTGCGGGTGGTCTGGGGTTTTTGGGTCACAATGGCGACCTTCTCGCCCACAAGATGGTTGGTCAGGCTGGATTTGCCCACATTGGGGCGGCCCACCAGCGCCACAAAGACGCTGGATGTGACGGGGGCATTATTGGGTTTTGTGTTCGGCATTTGTATTCTCTTTCTTGCAGAATCGAAAAATAAACCAGTAGGCGGCAGCAAGGGAAACGCACCAGCAGAGGATGCAGGCGGGGCTGGCTGTGACCCGCGCCCAGAGAAGGCGCAGCGTTTCGGCGCGGCCAAACAGGCAAACGCCCACCACCACCGTGCCCACGGCGGTGGCAAGCACGCCGCCGGCAGCCATGTCCTTGGCGGCCCCGGCGCTCCACCAGTGGGTGGTATCCGGCTTGTCCACCGCGCGCTCCACGGCGGAGTTCATCAGCTCCATGCCCAGCATGGAAAAGACGCAGAGCGCCAGCAGGGCCACGCTCTGCCGGTCCAGTTCCGCGAGCCAGGCCGCCGCAAAGACGTAGACGGCGGCGCAGAGGTGGAAACGGAAATTCCGTTCCTCCCGCACAGCCGCGCAGATCCCGTTCCAGGCATAGACAAAACCGCGCCCAAAGCGCGCCAGGTCAGATTTCATCGTTGGTATAGCTCACGGTACGGGGCAGGCCCAGCTGGATCAGCACCGCTTCCTCCTTTTCCCGCATACGCACTGCTTCCAGGCCGCTGGCCTCATGGTCATAGCCCAGCAGGTGCAGCATGGAGTGAACGGTCAGGTAGGCAACCTCGCGCTGGAGGCTATGCCCGTACAGCTCTGCCTGTTCCATGGCGCGCTCCATCGAGATGACAATGTCGCCCAGGATTTTGCAGCCGTTGTCTTCGTCGATATCATACTGTCCGTTGTCCGACATGGGAAAGCTAAGTACGTCGGTGGGGGCGTCCTTCTGGCGGTATTGCAGGTTCAGCTCATGAATGCGGGCATTGTCCACAAAGGTCACACTGATCTCGGCGGGGCCGTCAAAGTGCTCATACTCCAGCACCGCGTTGCAGCTGCGCCGGATCAGAATCCGCAAACCGGAGGGAATCTTGACGGTATTCTGTTCATTGGTGATCAAAACTTTATTGGACATGATGGATCTGCCTCCTTGTTTGATTTTGATCCGTTGAATGGGTTGGCTTTTATGTTCTGGCGGCGGGTTCCTTTGCCGCGCGTTCGTACGCTTTTACAATCTGCTGCACCAGGCGGTGGCGCACCACGTCCTTCTCGGTCAGATAAACCTGGGCGATGCCGTCAATGCCGCGCAGCACATGGAGGGCGTCCACCAGGCCGCTGCGGGCCTTATCCGGCAGGTCCACCTGGGTCACATCGCCGGTGACCACCACCTTGCTGCCCACGCCCATGCGGGTCAGGAACATTTTCATCTGTTCGGGGGTGGTGTTCTGGGCCTCGTCCAGAATGATAAAGGCATCGTCCAGGGTGCGCCCGCGCATATAGGCCAGCGGCGCAACCTCAATGGACTGCTTTTCCACCAGTTTCTGGAAGGTTTCGGCCCCCAGCAGATCAAACAGTCCGTCGTAGAGAGGGCGCAGGTAGGGGTCCACCTTATTTTGCAAATCGCCCGGGAGAAAGCCCAGCTTCTCCCCTGCCTCCACCGCAGGGCGGGTCAGAATGATGCGGCTCACGTCCTTGGACTTGAAGGCCTTGACCGCCATGGCAACGGCCAGATAGGTCTTTCCGGTGCCGGCAGGCCCCACGCCGAAGGTGATGGAGTTGGCCCGGATGGCGGCCAGATACTCTTTCTGCCCCAACGTCTTGGGATGGATGGGGCGGCCTTTGGCGGTCACAGCCACAAAGTCATCATTGAGTTCCCGCAGACGCTTCTGCTCCCCGCCGCGGGCCAGGCTGATGCAGTAGCGCACCGTCTGTTCCTCCAGCGGGGTATGGTTCTGCATCAGCGTCACCATGCCCTCCACCGCGTGGACGGCCGCCTGCACATCATCGGGCGCTCCGGTAAACTTGAGCGCAGAGCCGCGGCAGACCGCCGTAACATGGAATTCGTTTTCCAGCAGCCGGACATTCTGGTCGCAGTTGCCAAAAATTGCTGCGGCCAGCTCAATGCTGTCCAGTTCAACCGCTTTTTCCGCCAAAGACATAACCTCCCGGGGTACAAAATCCAAAAAACAACGCCATGCAATTATTCTTCATTTTGAATTATATCACAGTTTTCCCGAAAAGAAACTATGAATATTGCACAAAATTTTCCTTCAAACCATGTCGAATTCATGGGAATGATGATTCTTTTGGAAAATCATGGTGGTTCCGCCTGCGCCAGATCCGCCCGAAACACATAGGTGATGGTGCATTGTGCGCCGCTTTCGTTACAGGCTGTCTCGGCCCGTTCGGACTCCACCACCGCATCGGGAAAGTCCGCCAGCAGTTGAAGACGGCAGCTGCGCCGGGCCATAGCCGCAGCGGTTTCGGGGCTGACGGTCAAGGTTCGTTCGTCCCGTTCCCATTGGGTGGTTCGGCACACACTGGCCGGCAGTGCCAGCCGCCCCAGGGTCAGCGGCAGCCATTCGGTCCGGGTTTCGGCGCCGGACCAGGTGTTCTCCCCGTCCCAGTCCCCGCTGCGGTGGGTAAATGTCCGGCCCAGAACGCAGGTTTCCTCCGTCTGGCGGGACCGGCCGGTGAGCACCGATCCGGTCCAGGTGCAGGGCTGCTGCGCTGTATAACTGCACCTGACCCGCCCCACCACACGGCCCGATGCCGCCTGTGGAACCGGATTACCGGAACGGTCCAGGCGGGAAGCGGCGGCCAGAAGCTGGCCTTTGGCCACATACTGGCCGGGCTGGACCTGGGCAAAGCCGCTCTCCACATCCACGGCAAGCACCTCCCCCGCCGCCTTGGCCCGCAGTTCGGTGTTTTGGGGTTCGGCACGGGGCTCGGCGTTCTGGCGGGGCGTGCTCTCCACAAAGAGGCATCCCCCTGCAAAATTCAGGCTCAGCCAGCCAAAGGCTTCTCCCTCCAGGTCCAGCGCCTGCTGGGCCCCCGCCAGCGTTTCCCGGCTGAGCCAGACTCCCTCCCGCACACCGTACCGGGCCAGAGTCTGGCGCAGGGCCGCCTGTTCCGCGTCCGTCAGGCCGCCAAAATCCATGCACCACAAAAAGCCCGAAAGCAACCGGACCAGCATAAAAAAGCAGGCCAGCCCCGCCAAAATGCCCGGGCGGCGCAGCAGACGGGCCAGGCTCCGTCCCGGGCCACGGCGGGAGACCACCTCCAGCTCCCATCCGCCCCGGTCGGCACAGCGGCGCAGCCGGGGCAGATCGGTCCCCGCCGCCCAGGCCGTGAGTCCCTCCTCCCCGGGACGGATGCCGTCCAGCCGCACACCGGCCCGGGCCGCAGCGCTGAGGAAATGCTGTGTTCCCCGCCCCCGCACCGCGAAACAGATGCGGTCCGCCGCAACGGGATCAAAGCGCGCCATTGCCATCCCCCCATTTCGCGGCAAACTCAATGCGCGCCACCCTGCCGCCCACCGCAAGACGCCGGCCGGAAAAGGATTCTATTCGCAGAGCATCGCCATAAAATGTAACGATGGCGGCACCCAGATCCAGGCAGAGTTTTTGCGGGGTGAAGTCCAGCACCCGGCGGCAGCCATCGGTGTAGATCCGCCCGTCCCGCACTTCCAGATCGGGCAGACGGTAGAAGTCCTGCTCCGGCTGGCGAAAAAGGTCTTTCAGCCCGGGCGGACGGGCGGGGCGGTTTTTGTGGGGACGAGGGCGGCGCCGCTGCTGCTTCATACGCAAAGTGCCCCCTTTCAGTTCAGTATACGCGGAGGTGGCCCGGTTATGAATCAAAGCTTTGGATTGGGTGCGGCGGCACTGGTTCTGGGCGCCGCATTGCTGGCCTGCCCGGAGGCAGCGGCCCAGGGATTTGGCGAGGGGCTGCGGCTGTGCGGCGGCAGTCTGCTGCCGGCGCTGTTCCCCTTTTTTGTGGTGTGTGAGCTGCTGATGGCCAGCCCGCTGATCCGCTGGCTGGGCGCACCGCTGTGCCCGTTGGCCAGGCGGTACGGGCTGCGCGGGCGCCGGAACGTCGCCGTTCTTTTGCTGGGATGGGTGGGCGGCTACGCGGTCTGTGCCCGGCTGGTGGCGCGGCTGCGGGGGGAGGGCGTTCTTTCCCGCCGGGAGGGTTCTCTGCTTTTGGCGCTGGGGTGCTGTTCCGGTCCGGGATTTGTGGTCGGTTGCGTGGGCGGGCAGCTGCTGGGCAGCGTGGCGCTGGGGACCCTGCTCTATGGCATCCAGCTGGCGGCCAATCTCATCGCCGCCGCATGCCTGGCACGGATCTGGAGGCCTGACCCCGGCGAAGCGCTGCCGGCAGAGGAGCCGCCCCGTGACCCTGTAACGCTGCCCGGGGCCATTGGCCGGGCGGTGGACAGCAGCCTGACCGTCTGCGGCTGCGTACTGTTCTTCCGGGTGGTATACCGTCTTGCGGCGGCGCTGCCCTGGTGGGCGGGACATGAAGGAGCACTCCCTTTTTTGAGCGGCTGCCTGGAAATCAGCGCCGGGTGTGCAGACTTTGCGGCGGCGGGCAGCCTGCCGGGGGTCTGCTTCTGTCTGAGTGTTCTGGGGCTTTCGGTGTTTGCCCAGTTGGCGGCGTTGCTGGATGGCTGTGTGCCGCTGGGTCCCCTGGCTGCTGCCCGGGTCATTCATTTGGTAGTGATGCAGCTGCTGATCCGTCTGGCGCTGCGCAGCCTGCCGGGGGAAGCGGAAGTATTTTCCAGCCTGGCTCCCCGGGTGGTTGTTCTGCGCCGGGAAGCGCCGGATACCGCGCTGGCCGTATTTTTCTTCCTGTGCGCGGCGCTTTACCAGCTTTACAAATCCCGACAAAGCCCCTATAATAAAGACAAATAATTTGTATACAAAGGGGGTATCGTATGTTCAGAAAACCGCCTTACGGGAGCAAAATCTCCCCTGCCTGCGCCTACTGCGCCCACGGCTGCCCCGCTGCGGATCAAAAAATGGTGCTGTGCCGGAACCGGGGTGTGGTTTCCCCCTATTTTGCCTGCCGCCGGTTCCGCTATGACCCGCTGATGCGGGTTCCCCACCGTCAGGTTCTGCCCCATTACGATCCCAAAGATTTCAGCCTGGAGGACTGACCCTGTCCCCGGGCCGCCGGAAAGGAAAGTATTGTATGCCCCGGTTTCATCCCAAAGATTCCATGATTCGCCACGGCCATGAATTCAAGGAAGCCTGGAAATCCAAACGGTCTGTGACCATCGTCTATCTGCTGCTGCGTGCCTCGGTCATTCTGGTGCTGGTGGCACAGCTGTTCAATCTCAATTTTGAAAACGCATTCCTGTGTCTGCTCACCCTGGTTCTGTTCCTGGTCCCCAGCATTTTGGAGCACCGGCTCAATATCGAGTTTCCCAACACCCTTGAAATCATTATTCTGCTGTTCATTTACGCAGCGGAAATTCTGGGGGAGATCAACGCCTATTATGTCACCTTCCCTTATTGGGACACGGTACTCCATACCCTGAACGGCTTTCTGTGCGCCGCCATCGGCTTTTCGCTGCTGGACCTGCTCAACCGGGAGGAGCAGGTCAAATTTTCGCTGTCGCCGCTGTACCTGGCTGTTGTCGCCTTCTGTTTTTCCATGACGGTGGGCGTGGTCTGGGAGTTTTTTGAATGCACCATGGACCATCTGTTTGCACTGGATATGCAGAAAGATACCATCGTCCACTCCATCGGCAGCATCCTGCTGGACCCCGCCGGGGGGAACCATCCGGTGTCGGTCAAAAACATCACCGATGTCATTCTCGTGCAGGCGGACGGCACCCAGATCCGGCTGGGGCTGGGCGGATATCTGGACATTGGGTTGCTGGACACCATGGAAGATCTCTTCGTCAATTTTATCGGCGCACTGACCTTCTCCATCATCGGGTATTTTTATGTGCGCAGCCGTGGCAAAAACAAGTTTGCCAAGCGCTTTATTCCCGTTGTCAGCACCCGGCGCCCCGACCAAGCGGTCCCGGATACCCAGGGCCCCGAGACCGAAAAAGAGCCGGACGCACGCCCGCAGTAACCCGCGTTTTTCACCGCACAGGCGGACAAGTTGCAGTTTTTTGTCTCTTCCTCTTGACTTTGAGCCAAAAATCAGTATACTGATATTGTTGCGCTGGTGTGGCTCAGTTGGTAGAGCAGCTGATTCGTAATCAGCAGGTCGCCGGTTCAAGTCCGGCCACCAGCTCCAAAAATACCCCGATGGTTCGTTGTTGGATCGAATCATCGGGGCATTTTTTTTGCCGGCCTGGCGGAGCGTACCTTCCGGCGTCCCGGCGTCAATTTTTTCGTATTTTTGTTTTTTCGGTAGGAACGCTATTCTTTTGTCAAAGCCTGTGGTATAATAGTTTCGTTATGCGGCATGAAACGAGTCCGTTGTTTGGGAGGATGATTGTTATGGAACGAATTGATCCGATGAGTTGGAAGGCCGACCTGCCGGCTTTTCGTGAAAAGACCGAGGCTTTTTATGCCGGTGAGCTGGACAAGGCCGCTTACAAGGGCTTTTCGGGGCTGTACGGCAGCTACGCCCAGAAGGGCGGCAAGGCCAGTATGCTGCGTCTGCGCATGACTGCGGGCCGCGTCACACCGGAAAAACTGGCTTTCACCGCAGACGCCATCCGCAAACACGGCGTCAAGCGGTTGCATTTTACCACCTGCCAGACCATTCAGCTCCATGATTTGCAGCCGCAGACTGTCTGCGCCGTCATGGAGGAAGCTCTGAGCGCCGGGATTGTGACAATGGGCGGCGGCGGTGATTATCCCCGCAACGTTATGTGCGCGCCGCTCTCCGGCGTGGAGCCCGGCGAGTATTTTGACGTTCTTCCCTGGGCCGAGGCTGCGGCGGATTATCTGATGCACTTCATCAAGGCGGAAAAGATGCCCCGCAAGCTCAAGGTCTGCTTCTCCAACTCGCCCGCCAACGCGGTACACGCCACCTACCGCGATCTGGGCTTTGTGGCAAAGGCCAACGGCCTGTTCGACGTTTACAGCGCCGGCGGTCTGGGCAACAATCCCCGGTTTGGCGTGAAGGTGGCGGAGGATGTGCAGCCCGAGATGGTGCTGTACTACATCAAGGCAATGTGGCTGACGTTCCGCGCCTACGGCAACTACGAGAACCGCGGCAAGGCCCGCACCCGCTATATGCAGGACACCTGCGGCGGACCGGAAGGATACCGCAGGACGTTCCGGGAGAAACTGGAGGAGGTCTTTGCTTCCGGCGAGGATCTGACCATCCGGGAGATTCCCGCCACCCCGGAGCTGACAGGCGACAGCTCGGTCTGTCCCCCGTCCCCCCGCGTGCTGCCCCAGAAGCAGCCCGGTCTTTACGCCGTGGCGTGGCATCCTCTGGGCGGGCAGCCTGATCCTGCGGTATTCTGTGCCGTGGCGGATGCTGTTGCCCAAATGCCCGGCACCGAGATGCGCCTTGCCCCCGATGAGACCGCCTATCTGATCAATCTGACCGGGGCCGAAGCCGCCCGTATGCTGGAGCTGACCGCCGGTGACACCGCGCAGAGCCTTTTTGAGACCTCGGTGAGCTGCATCGGCGCAGCCACCTGCCAGGTGGGCGTGCGGGATTCCCAGGCGCTGCTGGCCGCCTGCGTCAAGGCGGTGCGGGAGGCACAGCTTCCCTGCGGTGCTCTGCCCCAGATCCACATCTCGGGCTGCCCGTCCTCCTGCGGCACCCACCAGACCGGCGCCATCGGCTTCCGCGGCGCAGCGAAAGTCATTGACAAAAAGCCGCACTCCGCCTTCACCCTGTATGTAAACGGCGATTCCCGCCAGGGCCGTGAGGCGATGGGCCGGGAGCTGGGTGTTGTGCTGGAAGAGCGCATTCCTGAATTCCTGGTTGCGCTGGGCAAAACGGTGGCCGCCTCCGGGATGGACTATGCCTCCTGGAACGCCAAAGACCCCACTGCCATTGATGGCGTGGCGGCGGAATACCTGGCGTAAGCCCCCGCGTTTCAATCCATACAGCAAAAGACAACCTCCGTGCCGGGGAACGCACGGAGGTTGTTGTTTTGGGTCATGAGCGGGAGGTGCCGCCGGGATGACGGCGGGTCCAGAGCAGGAATTTGGCGTTGGTGACAAAGTAGCGCTTGAACAGCCGCCCGGGATCCTGCATCAGGCGGTAGAGCCATTCTAGGTTATGGTCCTGCATCCACCGGGGAGCGCGCCGGATGTTGCCCGCCTCATAATCAAAGGCAGCGCCCACACCGATCATGAGCCCCTGAACACGGTCCTCATGGTTGGCCATCCAGCGTTCCTGCTTGGGCGCCCCCAGACCCACCCAGACAAAATCCGGCCGGGCCGCGTTGATCTGTTCCACAATGGCGGCGTCCTCTTCGGGGGTGAGCGGGCGGAAAGGCGGCGACATCATGCCCGCCACAACCGCGCCGGGGTAACGCGCAGCCAGCTGTTCCCGCAGCAGGGCGAGGGTCTCCTCGGTGGAGCCATAGAAATAATGCCGCCAGCCGTGGCTGGCGCTCTGCGCCAGAATTTGCTGCATCAGATCAGGACCGGTGACCCGCTGCGCATTGGCGAAGCCGCATTTCCGGCTGTACGCGGAGAGCGGTCCGCCGTCCGGCAGAGCCATGACGGCGCCGTTCTGGATCCGGCAGTATTCCGGGTCCTCTGAGGCGGTGACCGTGGTGTGCACGTTGGAAACGCAGATATATTTTCCGCGCCAGTGCTGCAGATTGGCTGCAATCAGGCGAAGGGTGTGGTCCATATCGGTCACCGCAATGTTGACCCCCATAATGGGGCAAGTGGTGATGAACTGGTTTTGATCCGGCATGGAGTTCCTCCAAAAATACAAAATGAATTATGTTAAGGCAACACCGCATAATTCTGCGTGCCGATACGGCGAGCGAGGCGCGCCAGATGCTAAGCAAAAAGCACAGATAATACTTTGTGTATGATCGAGCATTTTTGCAACGCAGATGGTGCGCCGCAGCCGTCGGAGCGGTGCGTAAGGCGTCAGCCGTGAATTGTGCGGTGGTGCCTTAATTATACACCGGAAGATCGGCAGATTCAACCGCAAACCATGGAGTGGGTGACTTTTTTCACGCAATATGGTATACTGGCTGCAAAGCACCATCGGCGAAACGGCAAAGGAAGGGCGAAACAGAAATGGAATGGCTGGACATTGTGGACGAGAACGGGGTCCCCACCGGGCAGGTGGTTTCCCGGCAGGAGGCGCACCGTCTGGGGCTGAGGCACCGCACCTCCCATGTGTGGATTGTGCGGCGCAGGGAAGGAAACTTGCAGGTTTTGCTGCAAAAGCGCAGCGAAGAGAAGGATTCCTACCCCGGATGCTACGACATTTCCAGCGCCGGACACATTCCCGCCGGGGCGGATTTTGTCCCCTCGGCGCTGCGGGAGCTGAAGGAGGAGCTGGGTGTGACTGCCCGGCCGGAGGAATTGCTATACTGCGGGCAGCGGCGGTTCCGGTTCCAGGAGGTATTCCATGGCAGCCCGTTCCGGGATGACCAGGTCAGCAACATCTATGTCATGTGGCTGGACTGGGATGAGGACCGTTTTCTTCCCCAAAAGGAGGAAATCAGCGAAGTTCGCTGGTTTGATTTTGCGGACTGTCTGCGCCGGGTGGAGGAGGGCTCCATCCCGACCTGTATTTTCCCCGAGGAGCTGCAGATGGTGCTCCGGCGTGTGGAAGAGGACAACCGGGAATAGGCAGCAAAAATCCCCTGTGGGATGGCCCGCAGGGGATCATTTTATTGCCTGCTGCGCTTATGGCGGGCAAGAATGAGCAGCGCCAGGGACGAGAGGGCCGCAACAACCACCCAGAACGCCGGGGCAAAGTCATCCCCGGTCTGGGGGGCGCGGCGGGCTGGCTGCGGGGGCGGCGGGCTGGCGGGGGGCGCGGTGGGCGCCGTCGTCGGGGTCGCCGTTGGGGTTGCCGTGGGGCGGGCCGCCTGGTAGCGGTTCACAAAACAGACAACGCCGGTTTTACGGTCCGAGCCGGACCGCCGGGCAAACACCTCAGCACACAGGCCGCCGTCCTGATTCACCACCCGCACTGTCACGTCAAACACGGCGGTATCGCAGGTCATACCGGACTGGGTACAGGGCTGCTGGCTCACAGTATAGTGATAGTCCCCGGGGACCGTATAGGTGATGGGGGCAAAGCTGCCGGTTCCCTGACCGTCATGGACTTTGATTTCCAGCGCGGTTGCGTCAGGGAGCGGGTCCGAAGCCGTTTTTGCAGCGATCTTCACCGTGAAAACGGGATCTTCGGGGGGTGTGTCCCCTTCCAGGTCCACCGTGACCGGGATCTGGACCCGAACGGCGTACCCTTCGGCGCGCACAGCCAGCGGCAAAATCAGCACCAGCAGCATCGTGAGCAGCATCGTCACAGTCCGGTTGCAGAGTTTCTGCAATGAAAATTCCTCCTTTCTTTTTGGTCTATGGAATTTCCCGAGAATCGTTTTGTTCCAGGGTCAGGCGGCCCGGCTGTTCGCAGGTTCCAGGCTGCCAAAGAGCACCGCGCGGCCGTTGGTCTCGGCTTCCAGACAGGTGGACAACCCAATCACACGATCCGGCGCATCGGCCAGTTCCCGGCTCTGGACCGCAGTCTGCTGAATCCGGGTCAGGAGAGCTTCCAGCCCATTCCCGCTGTCCGGGGTGTAGATCACGGGGTCGGAGGCGTCCACCGCCACACAGGCAAAGAACGTCATCTGAAAAACCGTGCCGTCCGCCAGCGTCAGCGTTCCGGTGGGATGGGAATCAAAATACGCTTGTTCCAGAAAGTTTGTCACATCGCCGAACATCGCCCCGCTGTCCATATGATGGCCATAGAGCAACAGATAAGGGTCGCTCAGGTCTGCGGCGCAGCGGCTGTCCAGAAAGATGGCTCCCGAGAGGGAGAATTCCCCCAGCACGCTGGTATTGACGTACTGCATATTATCTGCACCCTGAACGACGGGATAGTAAATGTGGGTGCCGTCCACCGTGATCCAGCCGCGGACGTCCGGGTTCAGGGCCTGGAGCTCCTCCATGGTGGGGGCGCTCTGCCCATCCTGGGCAACCGGCTTATAGCGCATAAGTCCGTCAGCGGCAAAGGCGGCACGGTCAATGTTGTAGTTGTCCCACAGGCAGTAGGCGCTGTAAAGCAGCAGAACCAGCATCATCACAGTGGCAGTCAGGTCCAGCAGCCCATTGCCGGCGCGGATCACACCGCCCAGAATGGTATTACGTCTGTGCAAAATCCGGCTCCTTACTGTTCACGGCGACGGCGGCGCAGCAGGAAGGCGGCAAACAGCCCGGCCAGGACCAGCATGGCCGCATAGGGCGCGGTGTCCATCAGCAGACCGGTGGGCGGGGTGACATCCTTGAAGTTGACAAAGTCGATGCAGGTCTTGCCGCACTTGGGAACCTTGCCCGAAATGGTGTTGGTTTCCTTGGCCTCGCCATCATTGACGGAGACGGTGGTGCGGTAGCCGTCATCGGTATAATCAGCCTCGGTAACGGTGTACTCATCGTTCTCAGACAGGCCATAAACCGTCACGCTCTGTTCGTGCTTGAGGGTGACGGTGAAGGACTGGCCGCTGACCATGGTACCGGTATTGCCGTTTGGCATAACAACCTGATACCACTCGCCCTCGGCGCCGTTCACCTGAAGGGTGAAGGTGAACTCTTTGTTGCGGTCGCCCTGGTTGCCGTCGACAGTCTTTTTCACCGTGAAGCATCCGGTATCGTATGTATTTACGAAGGTACCGGTGTCCTTGCAGCCCTCGGAATCGCTCCATACCAGGGTGGAAGTCAGGCAACCTTCCTTGTCGGTGGTGATGTAGACATCCAGCGTCTTGGGAGCGGAGTCATAATTCAGACCGTCATAGGGCTCGCCGGGGGTGGATTCCTGGACGATGTAGCGGTAAATGCCGGGTTTGCTGAATTTCGTAATGTCAACAGTAATCCCGTTGCTGGTGCTCACCTTATCCTGGCTGATGTCGGACTCCTGCGGGGCAAAGACAAAGGCATCACTGTCCAGCGTCACTCCGCCCGGAACACCAGCGTAGATCACCGGCTGGTTGCCCGAGGCGGGTTTGCCCTCGCCGGGTGTCACGGTAAAGTTGATGGTGGTGTTGGGCGCATAGGTATTGACATCCTTCGTGATTGACTTGGTCATGCAGTTGCCTTCGGCGTTGACGGCGGTGAGCATACCGGCTGCCAGCGCGGCGGTGAGCATGACAGCACCCAGGCGGGCACCCTTGGTCGTGGACGAATTCATAGAATCTTCCTCCTTGAGAAAATATATTGGCACAGTCTGCATCCGGGCAATCTGCCCGTCACAGACGTGAGCGGCGAAGAACGGTAATTACCTTGCCCTTAACGTCATGGGTGGTGACGGGGCCGAACCAGCGGCTGTCCTTTGCTCCCTCCCGGTGGTCGCAGAGGAGAAACACCTCGTCCTGCTCCAGCGTGAGGGGGTAGGTTGTGCCGCCTTCATAGGCATCGGTGGAATAGAATATCTCATTTTCAAAGACGGTGCTGCCATTGACCCGGAGCGTTCCCCCGGTGATTTCCAGCGTATCGCCTCCGCGGGCGACAACGCGGGCCACGACGGTCTCTCCGTCCGCACGGGCCACCACCACGTCCCGGTCATGGAGGGTACGGATCTGGCGGTAATAGAGGATCAGGTCCCCCGCATAGAGCCGTGGGGACATCTGATCGTTTGGCATGGCGCACAGACCAAAGAGCACGCCAAACACCAGCCACAGCAGCGCCGCCATGGCGGCCAACCGCCCGGCCAGCCGGACCAGCTCCCGCTGCAACCGCATGGTTCGCTCCTGCTCACGGGGCGCAACGGATTCAGATTTCACGGGTCTTCCTCCTGCGCACCAGGGCAAAGACGGCCGCTCCCAGCAGCGGTAGCAGACCGTTCACGGCGCTGCGGTTCACCCCGGTGGGCGGGGTGGGTTCCTTGATCCACTGGGCATAGAGCACGTTGCATTCGGGATCAATCGTATCCACCCGGATGGTGTCGCCTTTATGGTAAAGGTTTTCCTCGGGGGTCTCCGGTTCGGTGCCCCAGCCAAGGAAATAATAGCCGGCACGGGTCGGATTTTCCTGGTCAATGGCATACGGCACGTTGGGCTGGTCGATGGGTACCGTCACACGGGTGCCGCTGCCGTCGTTCCAGTCGTAGGTCAGCGTGGTGGAGCGGGGCTCCGACCACAGGGCGTAAAGCGTCACATCGCCGTCGGGCATGGTCATCTTGTCGCCGGGAAGATAACGGGCAATTTCAGCGCCGCTCTCGTCCTGCAGGACCCAGGCCACAAATCCGCTTCCCCGCTCTTGGGCCCAGGTCTGCCAGTCATCCGGCGGATCGCTCAGCTTGACGCCGGCTCCGGGGGCATAGCTCTGGGGGTCCAGAACAGTCGCTCCGCTTCCGTTGCCCCGGTCATAGGTAACTGTGTGGCTGTTCTGGCTGGTCCAGACTGCCTGCAGCGTCAGATCCCCGGTCAGGCGTGCCGTAAAGTGGAAGGGCTCGCCATTGTCCGCCCGAATCCAGCCGGCAAAGGTCCAGCCGTCGCGTTTGGGGTCAGGAGGCTGCACCGCCGGGCTGCCGACTGTGACGGTCTGGGCATCGTAGGCGGCGGGGTCGTCCTGTTCCTCCGCCAGCGCACCGTTGAGGTCAAAGCTCAGCGTGCAGACCGGCGGAATCCATTTGGCATAGAGGGCAAAGCTGCCCGCCGGCATGGTTTTTCCGGCAAAGTCATAGGGATCGCCGGCCAGCTCATCGTTGAGGTACCAGCCCGCAAAGGTGTCATTCTCCTTGCCGGCGGGCGGCGCCGGGGTATAACCGGCGTCGGAAATTTCCGCCTCATAGAGGAAGGTTTTGACGGAATCCTGTACGCCGCCGTTGAAGAAGGTGATCTGGTAGGAATCGCGGGTGTAGTAGACTCGCCAGCCGTAATACTTGGAACCCAGGTCATAGAAAATCCTTTTGGCCTGGTCGCCCGTCTGACCTCCTTTGCTGGTGTTATGGGTAAAGCCTTTGATTTCGTAGAAATCTTCCTTGGTCAATTTCCAGTCGGTACTGCTGTCCTGAAATTCATCGGCATGATCCAGCGCATAGTTGCCGTCCAGCTGCTCCAGCCAGTATTCACACCGCAGCGTGTAGTCGCCGGATTTATTCGCCTGGTAAAATTTCGCCCCGCCCGCAGGCATGGCGCTGATGCTGGACTGGTAGGTATCGCCGTCGGGGCTCACCTTCCAGATCGAAGAGTAGGAATTTCCCAGATCGGTGCGCTGGCTGGGCCAGAGTGCGCTCACATCCTTGCCATACCGGGCCGTGATGGTCAGTTCGGAGATCTCCCGCCATTCTTTGCGCCTGTTATCGACAGTCACCTGACGATAGAAGCGGATGGTTTCGATATCGCGGTCATAGTAGACATGGACCACGGTGGAGCCGTCCCCGGCCACCGTCTGCTGTTCCACCGGCCGGTCGGTGCTGGGATGGAAGCTGGAATATTTGTTTTCCGGCACGGTGACGGCTGTGGTACTGCCGGTGAGCGCGGATGCATTCTCGGTGTCCGCCAGGGAATAGCCGTCATCATCGGCATTCTGCTGCCAGTAAAGGATTTTATAGTTTACCGTTTTCGCATCCCATCCAGCATAGAGGGTAATACTTTCCTCCAACGTGCCGCCAAAAGCGAACGGCTGGGCGGCTTCAGGGTCAGTGAACCATCCCGTAAAGGCATAGCCCGCCCGTTCAGGAGCAGCAGGCGCAGCGGTTTTCTGCCCGGCCAACACATAGGCTGGCGTCACGGCGCTGCCGCCCTGGGAATCGTAGGTAATCCAGGCCGCTGCCTTGATGACGGGGTAAAGATCAAGATCTGCGCTCTGGATGGTCCAGCCACTCTGCGGCTCGGTGCCGCCGGGAAGGTCCGTCCAACCCACCAGCGCCTGATCCGGCCCCGGCTGGGCAAAGGGCACATCGGAAGGGTCCACCTGCGCGCCGTCCGCGTAGGTCTGGGTCGCCACTACGGCGCTCTGTGCCTCGGCAGAGGCATGATAGAACACATAGAACTGCGTGCGGAATCGGGCATAGAGGACGGTTTCCTCGTTTCCGGTCAGCTCAGGCTCCACCGAGTCAAATCCGGCAAACAGCTCCCCCTCCTGCGGGTCGGTATACCATCCCTCAAAGATGGCGCCTTGCTGCTGGGGAGCAGGCGGTTCATGCAGGGTCTCGCCGGGGGAGAGGATCTGGTCCGGGATGGTGTCAAAGGGCTGCCCGTCGGAATTTACAAAATGGTATGTATGAACATAGCCTTCCTCCGGGCGGATCACATAGGTCACTGTCCCAGAGTTCTGTCTCTCCTTCGTCTGAGCACCGGGGCCCGCGTCCTGCGTTTCTGCGGGCTCCGGTACAGAGTCAGACTCGGTTTCCGGGCTGGGCAGCGGCGTTTCCTCCGGGGCAGCGACCTGTTCGTCTTCCGCCGCCGGTCCGGCTTCTACCGGCTCGGAGGTGGGCTCCGGTTCTTCGGCGGGCGCCGCCTGCGAAACAGCCGGGTCCGGTTCGGAGGAATCAGAGGGTACCTCCTCCGCCGGGAGAGCGGATTCCCCGCCCGGTGTCTGCTCGGGCGATTCGATCTCTTCCTCTGCGGGCTGCTCTTCCGGCGGGTCGGCATCCACAGGCTCTGCCGCCGGTTCTTCCTCCACGATTTGTTCTTCCGTTATGGCAGGCGGATCGTCTGCGGTGGTGTCCTCCGCCAACGCAGCGAGAGCGGTATTCCCGGCCCAGCCGAGCATCAGCCCCGCTGCGGTCAGGGAAGCCAAAAATCTTTTGTTCTTGTATCGCATGACACACTCCCCTTTTCGTGGTTTCTGAAGGGGATGATACACCAGGTGGGCCAATGGTTTTGGTCGAAGGGTGACAGTGATTTCCGGCTGAGCAAAAAAAGAACGCCGGTGTGACCGGCGTTGGAAAACGGATGGAGTCTTTTGGTGAAATTTTGTCGTTGGATGGATCGTTTTTGCATTGCGCGGCATAACCGGCATCAAGAACGGGTCAGGTCTGTGTCCCTCATACGCGCCCGCTTTCGCGGGCGACCAATTTCGGCACAATCGCTGCGCGATCGTTTTTGCATCGCGCTGCGCGCGATGCAAAAAAATCCCCGCCTGAGGGATAGGCGGGGATTTTGAGAAAGGAGGAGAAGAACACATGAAAAAGATTGTTGTTTATCTTTTGCTTGCAACTAAATTGTAACCCTTTTGAAACCATTTGTCAATGGTATTTTGTAAAAAAGTTGTAATAATTTTTGGACTTTTTGGATGATGTTTCCTCGTTTTGCGGGTTTTACAGCGGCGCGAGGGTGATTTCCGCCTCGAAATTGCAGGTTTCTCCGTTCCAGCCGGAAAAGTACCAGCGATTTTCCGCCAGCTGCGCCCGGGCCAGGCGCAGGCTTTCGCCCTGGGGGACTTCCTTATGATAATAGATCAGCAGGTCCCGCACTGCCATGGTCTGCCAGGTTTGCTGCGGCAGGGCATCACAAATCAGATCGGCGTAAATGGTATTGTTGAGATGGCCGTTCATGTCGCAACGGCTGTAATCGGCACGATGGGCGCCCAGAAGCTCGCACTGGTCCAAAGGCACCTTGGTCATCTTCATGGGAAGTTCCCGGGGCAATTCTTCGGCCCATCCCGAAGAGGGAAACTCCGGCGGGTGGCGGCGCAGAATCAGGCGGCGGTCGGTATCAATGAGCACCCACCGGCTGTCCACGCAGGCCACTTCCCTGCCCTCGCCGTCATAGAAAATATTGAAGCGGCGGTTGACGGCGCGCTTGAGCTTTTCGGGCTCGGTGGTAACCGTCAGCGTTTCGTCCACATGGGGCACGCGGTCAAAGTGCAGCGCCAGCTTGGCCAGAACATAGGCGGTGTGGGTACGGGCATACAGATCATCGGTGATTCCGATGGACACTGCGTGCTCCCCGGCAATCTGCTGGCTGTAGCGCAGCAGGGCACCCGGCTTGAGCAGGCCACGGGAATCCCCGTCATAGCGATAAATCTTATACTTCTGGGTAAACGGCATGAATGTGTTTCTCCTCTCTCCGTCAACTTGCATGGTATTATAGCACAAACCCGGGCCGCTCACCAAGGGGCGGTCCGGGGTTTTGGGGCAATCCTCAATAATTGTCCCGAACTTTTTTGCGCATTTTGCGCCAGATGTTGAAAGCGGAAACCGCCAGCGCCGCCAGCAGGAAGGCCACAACCAGCCAGCCGCTGCCGGACTCGTCATAGCTCTTCATCTCGCTCCACTTGGCGTCCATCTCGGCATTGACGTCGTCGGGCAGCGTGACAAACACCTCCGCCTTGCTCATGACCGATTCATCGGGATAGGCAATGGGGCTGTATTTGAGGTCATCGTCCAGCATTTCCCACACCTCGGTGAGGGGAGTGGAGTAACCGATGAAGTCGCAGTTCTGGTAAGCCACCGTGGGCTCACACATATAGTTGATGAACAGTTCGGCGGCCTCCTTGTGGCGGCTGGTGGCGGGGACGCACATACTGTCCACAAAGAAGTTGACGCCCTCCTCGGGGGAAACAAAGGCCAGGTCCGGGTTGTCCTCAATCATGGTCAGGGCGTCGCCCGCATAGTAGGGCGCCATGGCGGCCTCGCCGCCCTCCATCTTATCAAAAATCTCGTCCATGACGTAGGCCTGAACCACGGATTTCTGGGCCTGCAGTTCCTTCATGACCAGGTCCACCTCGTCCACGCTGCCGGGATTGAGGGATCGTCCCAGTTTTTTGGCGGCGATGGCATAGGCGTCGCGGGAATTGTTGAACATCAGCACATTGCCGGCGTATTCCACGTCCCACAGGTCCGCCCACCGGGTGGGGGCTTCCTCCACCATGGTGGTGTTGTAGATGATGCCGGTGGTGCCCCAGGTGTAGGGAACGCTGTAAGCATTGTCCGGGTCAAAGCTCCAGCCGCGGTAATCCTCGCCGATCCGGCTGAAGTTGGGAATGTTGGAATAATCCAGTTCCGCCAGCATTCCCTCCTGAATCATTTTTCCCACCATATAATCCGAGGGAAAAATCACGTCGTAGCTGGCGCCGCCGGACTTCATCTTGGCATAAAGACTCTCATTGGAATCAAAGGTGGTATAGTTCACCTTGATGCCGGTGAGCTCCTCAAAGGCCGAGAGAACATCCACACTCTCATCGGAGCCGTCGGAAATATAAAGGCCCCAGTTGTAAACGTTGAGTGTAATGTGATCCTCGGCGAAGCGGGTCCAGTCATAGTCGCCGGAAACCGAGAGATCCTCGTTGATCTGGATCGGCTCCACATCCTCCGCCAGAGCGGGAAGCGCGCCACTGACCGCCAGAGCTGCGCAAAGCAGTGTGGAAAGAAGGGTACGTTTGCTCTGTTTCATGTTCACGCCCCCCTTTACGCATTGGCCGCATCGCGGCGGATGGCGGCCTGGTTGCGCTTGTAGGCGCGGGAGTCGATGGCGTTGGAGGTCAGGATGATGGCCAGAATCACCAGGAACATGATGGTGGACAGGGCGTTGATCTCGGGGCTGACCTTCTTGCGGGTCATGGAGTAGATGGCGATAGGAAGCGTCTGCATGGTGCCGCAGTTGAAATAAGAGATCATAAAATCATCAATGGAGTAGGTCAGGCAGATGAGGAAAGCCGAGAGGATGGCCGGGCTGAGCTGGGGAAGAATCACCTTGAAAAAGGCCTGCCGTGGGGTGCAGCCCAGATCCAGCGCCGCGTTGTAAAGGCTGGAGTCCAGCTGGCGCAGCTTGGGGCTGACATTGAAAATTACATAGGGAACATTGAAGGTGATGTGGGCGATCAGCAGCGTGGGCCAGCCAAAAACGCCCTCCTCCCCGCCAATGCCCATTTTCTGGGTCATGACAAAGAGCAGCATGAGCGAGACGCCGGTGATGATTTCGGGGTTGACCACCGGGACATAGCTGATGTTGTTGATGACCAGCTGCATCTTGCGGCTCATGGAGTTGATGCCGATGGTGGCAAGGGTCCCCAGCACGGTGGCAACCACCGAGGAAACCAGCGCCAGAACCAGCGACAGCCCCAGGGCGGAGAGAATCATCTCGTTGTGGAACAGGCTGACATACCATTTGAGAGAGAAGCCGGTAAACACCGCGCGGCTCTTGTTTTCGTTGAAGCTGTAGGCAATCAGCACCGCGATGGGAAGATACATAAAGCCAAAAATCAGGATCAGATAGGTGCGCTGAAGGAGATGCCGGTTCTGTCTTTTCCACGTTTTCATCACATGACACCCTCCATTTCCTCTTCATCAAAGCTGGAGGTAAAGCTCATGCACAGCAGAACAATCACCATCAGCACCAGACTCATGGCAGAGCCAAGATTCAGGTTGTAGGAGTTGCCCAGGAATTGCAGCTCAATCAGGTCGCCGATCAGCAGGTTGGCGCCGCCGCCCAGCATCCGGCTGATGATAAAGGTGGATACTGCCGGAACAAATACCATGGTGATGCCGGTGGCAATGCCGGGCCTGGCCAGCGGAATGAGCACCCGGAGCAAAATCTGGAACACATTGGCGCCCAGGTCCTGGGCGGCTTCCACCACCGAATTGTCAATTTTGGTCATGGCCGTGTAGAGGGGCAGAATCATATAGGGCAGATAGTTATACACCATGCCCAGCACCACGGCGCCGGAGGTGTTGATCATATTGAAGGGGCCGATGCCGAACAGGCCCAGGAGCTTGTTGATCAGACCGTTTTTCTCCAGCAGCGTCATCCAGGCGTAGGTGCGCAGCAGGAAATTCATCCACATGGGCAGCATGACCAGCATCAGCATGATATGCTGTTTGTTGGCCCGCAGACGGCTGAGGAAATACCCCACCGGGAACGCCAGAACCAGGCAGATGACGGTCGCCTCGGCGGCCAGCAGCAGGCTGCGGCCAAAAACCGACGCGTACCGGCCAATGCCGGTCAGATTGGCCAGCGTGAAGAAGCCGTTTGCATCGGTCAGGGCATACCAGACCACAATTGCCAGCGGCACCACAATGAAAATACACATCCACACCAGATACGGCGCGGCAGCCCACCGGGAAGCTTTGGAACGAAGCATCGGCTCACACCTCCTCGCGGGACATGATGTGAATTTCGTCGGGACCGATGTTCATGCCGATCAGCTCGCCGGGCTGGCTGGCCTGGGTGGAATGGATGAGCCATTCCTTGCCTTCCACATCCACATGCATCTCAAAATGGACGCCCTTGAAAATCACCTCCCGGACTAGGCCGGTGAGCATTCCCACCGAAGGCGGAACAATGGCGACGTCCTCGGGACGGATCACAACCTGCACCGGCTCCCGCATTTTGAAACCGCGGTCCACGCAGGTAAATTCCCGGCCGGCAAAGGAAACAAGAAAGTCCTTCTCCATAATGCCGTCCACAATGTTGGAATCCCCGATAAAATTGGCAACAAAGGCGTTGCAGGGCTCGTTGTAGATGTCCTGCGGGCTGCCGATCTGCTGGATATTGCCCTTGTTCATGACCACGACGGTATCGGACATGGTCAGGGCTTCCTCCTGGTCGTGGGTGACATAGACAAAGGTAATGTTCATCTCCCTCTGCAGACGCTTGAGCTCCAGCTGCATTTCCTTGCGCAGCTTGAGGTCCAGCGCGCCCAGAGGTTCGTCCAGAAGCAGAACCCGGGGCTGGTTGACCAGACTGCGGGCGATGGCCACGCGCTGCTGCTGTCCGCCGGAAAGCTGGTTGATGCTGCGGCGCTCAAAGCCCTTGAGGCCGACGGTTTCCAGCATTTCCAGCACCTTGGGTCGAATGGTCTCCTCGGGCAGCTTTTTCAGCCGGAGGCCAAAGGCAACATTCTCATATACGTTCAGGTGCGGGAAGAGCGCATATTTCTGGAACACGGTATTCACCTGACGCTTGTACGGCGGCAGCGCGGTGATGTCTTTCCCATCAAAAAAGACATTGCCGGATTTCGGTGTGAGGAATCCGGCAATCACGCGCAGGGTGGTGGTCTTGCCGCAGCCGGAAGGGCCGAGGAAGGTCACAAACTCCTTATCGTGAATCGCCAGGGAAAGTCCGTCCAGGACCCGCTCCCCATCAAAATCGACGACAATGTCTTTCAGCGATACAATTTCATTCATTTTTTACTGCATCCCCCTTTGCGGAATTTGGTCCCACCTCGGCTGCTGGTTGCCGGCTCATCGGCGAAAAGCCCGGTGGGTCAGCGCCAATTATGCCGCCCCGCAAAAGGTTTGTTACACCCCCGCGCCCGACCGCAGAGGTTACAGCAGCACATACAACGCCAATGTGTCTATTAGATGCAACACACAAATTTTATTATACATAGTTTCAGGGGGCTGTCAATCGTTTTTTCACATTTTTCGACGGCTCTTGTCCCGCCCTTTACACACAGGCGGCCAAATCATCGGTGGTCAGCACAATTTTTCCGGTTACCGGGTCCACGTCGGCGGTAAAAATCACGCCGGGGCGGGCGGTTCCTGCGGCAATGCGGTCCGCCAGAGCCTGTTCCACCGCACGGCTGACCTTGCGGCGCAGTTCCCGCGCGCCGTAGGCAGGGGTCTCCCTGCCGGCCAGGGCGGCGGCCACGGCGGGGGTGTGGCGGAGCGTGTAGCCCTGCCCGGCGGCGCGCTCCTCCAGTTCGGTGAGCAGCCGGTCCGCGATGGCACGGAGCTGTTCGGGGCCAAGGGGATCGAAAAGAACCACATCATCCAGGCGGCCCATCAGTTCGGGGCGGAAATAGTCCTTCGCTTCGGCGAGGGCCTTCTGGCCGCGGCGGGCGCTGTCCTCCCCGGCTGCGCCGAAACCGACCGGGCTTCCCTGCCCCGCTAGGCACCGCGCCCCCAGATTGGAGGTGAGAAGAATGATGGTGTTGGAAAAATCCGCCTTACGGCCCTGGGCATCGGTCAGTTTGCCGTCCTCCAGGATCTGCAAAAGAATGTTCTGAATGTCGCTGTGGGCTTTTTCGATTTCATCGAACAGAACCACGCTGTAGGGACGGCGGCGGACCGCCTCGGTGAGCTGGCCGCCCTCGTCATAGCCCACATAGCCCGGCGGCGACCCGATGAGCCGCGCCACCGTGTGCTGCTCCATATATTCCGACATATCAAACCGGAGCAGGGCTTTTTCGCTGCCAAACCAGCTCTGGGCCAGGGTCCGGGCCAGCTGGGTTTTCCCCACGCCGGTGGGGCCCAGGAACAGCATGGCTCCGATGGGGCGCCCGGCCTCCCGCAGGCCGGTGCGGCTGCGGCGGATGGCGGCAGCCACCGCGTGGACCGCCCGGGGCTGGCCGATCACCTGAGCGGCCAGGCGGGATTCCAGCTGTTCCAGCCGTTCCCGCTCGGCCTCCCCCACCCGCTCGGCGGGCACGCCGCTGGCTTTGCCCACCACACGGGCAATATCCGCCGGGGTCAGCACCGGTTGACGGCCGTTTTCCTCCCCGCCGGCAATGCGCAGCGCGGCGGCCGCCTCGTCCAGCAGGTCGATGGCCTTATCCGGCAGAAACCGCCCCGGAAGGTACCGCACGCTCAGTTCCACGGCGGCATGGATGGCATCCGGCGGAATTTTCACATTGTGGTACCGCTCATACCGGGGCATCAGGCCGGCCAGAATCCGTTCCGCCTGAGCGGGGGTGGGCTCCTCCACATTGATTTTTCCGAAGCGCCGGTCCAGCGCCGAATCTTTTTGGATGGTCTTACGGTATTCCTCGGGGGTTGTGGCACCGATGAGCTGGATTTCTCCGCGGGCCAGCATGGGCTTGAGAATGCTGGCGGCGTCGATGGCTCCCTCGGCGGCTCCAGCCCCGGCGATCACATGAATCTCGTCGATAAACAGAATGGTGGAGCGGTCGCGGTAAAGCTCTTCCAGCAGGTTTTTGAATCGTTCCTCAAAATCCCCCCGGTATTTGGTTCCCGCCACCATGGCGGCCATATCCAGGCTGAGCACCCGTTTTCCCTTGAGGCTCTGGGTGACCTGGCCGGAGGCAATCCGCTGGGCCAGCGCCTCGGCCAGAGCGCTCTTGCCCACGCCGGGTTCTCCCAGAAGGCAGGGATTGTTTTTCTGGCGGCGGCAGAGAATCTCGATCATGCGGTCCAGCTCCTCCTCCCGGCAGAGCACCGGGTCCAGCTGACCTTCCTGCGCCAGACGGGTCAGGTCCCGGCCGTATTTTTCACTGGGCTTGCTGCCGCGTGTGGCGCTCATGCGCGGGGCGGAGGGCAGTACCAGCTGGCCGGAAAGCTGGCGGCATTCCCGCGCCGCCCGGGGCACCTCCACACCGATCTCGGCAAGCCAAAGGCTGGCGGTGCAGTTGGCGTCCTCCAGCATGGCGCAGAGAAGATGCTCGTTGTCTGCCCGGGCGCTGCGGGCCGCGTGGGCGCCCAGCACGGCAAATTCCAGCGCCTTGCGGCTCTCGGGGGCCAGGTCGCGGCGGTTCAGCCGCACGGGACGGCTGCCGCAGCAGCGCTGGTTGGAGCAGGCCTGCAGCGCGGTGGGGGTGACGTTCTTGCGTCGGAGGAACTCCACCGCCGCGCCCCGCCCGGTTTGCAGCATGGCCAGCAGAAGGTGGCCGGTATCCGCCGCCGAGCAGCCCTGCCGCCCGGCCATCGTCAATGCCGTGCCCACAGTGTGCCGCGCCTGGCGGGTGAGACCTTTGTGATAATAAAACATGCTTCGCTTCCCTCCTGCTGTGAATCGGAATACTTCATTGCAAGTATAGGCGGAAGCGGCGCAAATAATCATCGAATCGGGGCAAGCGACAGGCAATGCAGCCGGTACACCGCCAGATTTGTTTGACGTTTGGCGCGAGATCCGATATAATGGAATCAGTTTTTTTGCGTAAGAAATCAGGGAAAGAAGGATTATTATGTCCAAAACATCCATTCCGAAAAACTATCACGATCTTTTGGGGCTATATGACACCCAGAAAGCCATCGGCATTGTCAAAACCATCTTTCAGGAAAAGCTCTGCGCCGCGCTCCATCTCAAGCGGGTCACAGCCCCGCTTTTTGTGCGCACCGGCAGCGGCCTGAACGACGATCTGAACGGTGTGGAGCGCCCCGTCGCCTTTGACGTGCCCTGCCTGGACGGTCAGGCCGAAGTGGTTCACAGTCTGGCCAAATGGAAGCGGTACGCGCTGGCGAAGTACGGGTTCCGCCCCGGTCAGGGACTGGTGACCGACATGAACGCCATCCGCCGGGACGAGGAACTGGACAACCTGCACAGCATCTATGTGGACCAGTGGGACTGGGAAAAGGTCATCACCGCCCAGGAACGCACGCTGCCCTGCCTGCAGGAAACCGTGCGGGACATCGTGGATGCCGTATGCGCCACGGCGGACGAGCTGCGCTGGAAGTTCCCCGAGCTGAAGGCCATCCGGCTGGTGCGGGAGCCCACCTTCATCACCACCCAGGAGCTGGAGGATCTCTACCCCGATTTGACGCCCAGGGAGCGGGAGAATGCCTTCACCCGCCAGCACGGCACCGTATGCATCATGCAGATTGGCGGCACCCTCAAAAGCGGCATCCGCCATGACGGCCGGGCGCCGGACTATGATGACTGGACCCTGAACTGCGACATTCTGTTCTGGCACAAGCCGCTGGGCTGTGCGCTGGAGCTTTCCAGCATGGGCATCCGGGTGGACCGGGACGCGCTGCTGCGCCAGCTGGACGCCGCAGGCTGCCCCGAGCGGGCTGGACTGCCCTTCCACAAGATGCTGCTGGAGGGCAAGCTGCCCCTGACCATGGGCGGCGGCATCGGCCAGAGCCGTCTGTGTATGCTGCTGCTGGGCAAGGCACACATCGGCGAAGTTCAGGTCAGCCTGTGGGATGATGAGACGCTGGAAACCTGCCGGAACGCCCTGGTGCAGCTGCTATGATCACAGAACCCCAGGCCCGTCTGGCGGCCTTTGAGGCCATGCTGGCCCGTGTGGAGCAGCAGTATGCCGAAACCTGTGCCCACATGGACCGTTTGAAGGCCGAAGGACGGATCAAAACGGCAACCTATCGCCAGCTTTTTGCCCGAAAAATGGCGCTGGACGAGACACTGACCATGTATCAGGTTTATGGACTGACAGACCGCCAAAGGCCGTCCGGGCAGGAAAAATAGCAAGATTTCCATTCTCTTTTTCAGCAGCTTGCGCCTCAACCTGACGCCATTTTGACGACTTTTCCCCTGTCTGACGATTTTTTGACGAGAAATTCCGAGATAGAATACGGCACAATACGGCAGAATAAAGCACGAAAAACAACGCCGCATCGAAGATCATTCCGATGCGGCGTTGTTTTTATCTGGAGCTGGCGACAGGAATCGAACCTGCAACCTGCTGATTACAAATCAGCTGCTCTGCCAATTGAGCTACGCCAGCACTACCTGATTATTTTAACACGTCGGGGGCTGGTTGTCAATCGCTGCGACGGGCAGAGATGCCTGAAATGCACAATAATCCTGCAACGTGAGCTGTTCGGGGCGCAGCCGGGGGTCCAGGCCCGCCGCCTCCAGCGCGGCAATCACCTGATTCTTGGGCAGGCCCAGTCCATTGGCCACCGCGTTGGCGGCGGTTTTGCGCCGCTGGGAGAAGGCTGCGCGGATGAGCCGGAACAATCCGGCCTCATCCCCGTTGGCGGGCGCGACGGGCGGCGTGGTGTGGACATCCAGCCGGATGACCGCACTGGTCACCCGGGGCGCAGGGTAAAAGCTGCCGGGCTGCACCGTAAAGAGCTGCCGCGCCGTGGCATAATAGGCCACGGCGTAGCTGATTGCACCGGCCTCCCGGGTACCGGGGGCGGCACACAGGCGCTGGGCGGCTTCCTTTTGCACCATGACGGTGATGCTGCGGATGGGCAGTTTTTCTTCCAGAAGGCGCATCAGGATGGGGCTGGTGATATAGTAAGGGAGGTTGGCGCAGACCGCCACTGGCCGGTCCCCAAATTCTTCCGCAATGAGCGTGCGCAAATCCACCTTGAGCACATCGCCCAACACCAGTTTGAAATTCTCATAGCCGGCCATGGTCTCGGCCAGAAGCGCGGGCAGACGCTTGTCCACTTCGACGGCCACCACCCGATCCGCCCGCTGGCAGAGCTGTTCGGTCAGCACGCCGATGCCGGGACCGATTTCCAGTGCGCCCCAGCCGGGACCAATCCCGGAGGCCTCCGCAATCCGGGGGCAGATCCCGGGGTTGATGATAAAATTCTGCCCAAACCCCTTGGAAAGCGCAAAATCGTACCGCGCGCAGAGGTCGCGAATGGTGGACAGGTCGGTGAGATTGGGCATGAACAAGCTCCTTTGGACGGATTATGGCTGGGAAACGGTCCCCGAGAGGGCGGTGAGCGCCTTGTTGATCTGGGGATCGTTGTCGGGGGTAAAATCATAATAACTGCTCTGCTCATCGGTCGAGAGCGCAGCATCCACATCGGGCGTCAGGCCGGTTCCGTTCCAGGTCTGGCCCTCGTTGTCCAGCAGCATACCCACCGTAATCACCACAGCGCTGCCGTCGGACAGGCTCTGGGGGTCCGAGAGCAAAACACCCTTCCCTGCGGTGGTGGTGCCCACGACAGTGGCATCCCCCATCTTGCGCAGCGCGTTGGCAAAGAGCTCGGCGCCGCCTGCGGTGCTGCCGTTCACAAGACAGACCATGGGGACCGAAACCTCATGATCGTCCGAGACGCGCAGATCGGTGAGGGTCCCGTTCTTGGCCTGGCTCTGGGCAATCAGGCCGGAGGGCACGCAATAGTCCGCCGCCACCAGGGCAGCATTGAGATTCTCGCCGGTGTTGTCACGCAGATCAAAGATCATGGCGGCGGCGCCCTGGTTGAGCAGGTTATCCACCGCATTGCGGAACTCTACCGCTGTGGTGCTGGTGAAGGAATCCATGCGCAGATATCCCACGTTGCCGTTGAGCATGGTGACCGTGCTGATGCTGGGCGTTGTATAATTGGCGCGGGTCAGCTCAAAGCTCTGCTCCTGCCGGTCCGGGGTGAGGTACCGGATGGTGACGGTACTCCCCTCCTCCCCGACAAGGGCGGACTGAATGGCAGAGGTATCGGTCATGCTGCGGGTGCTGGTATCGCCGATGGCTGTGATAAAGCCGCCGGTCTGAAGCCCCATCTCCGCCGCAGGGGTATTGTTGTAGACGCGGATAATGCGGGCATAGCCCGAGGAGGAATCCTTGACCACCGCAACGCCAATGCCCATCAGGCGGCCATCGGCCAGACCCATCCGCTCATTGTAGGCCTTGGCGGAATAATAGCGGGCATACTTGTCATTGATGCCCAGCATATAGCCGGAGGCAATGGTATCGTTGAGGGTATCCTCATTGATGTCAAAATACTCATTGGCACGAACATACCGGTCCACCTCGGACAGTTTGTTGTACATCCGTTCCTTGTTCTTAACGCTGCTGACCGTGTTGTTGAACATATTCATCGAGACGGTCATGGTGATCGAAAAGGTCACCGCCATAGCGATGAGCGCAACCGAGGCGGCCACGCCCAGACTGACTTTTTTGCTCATAGAAAACGACTGCTCCTTGCGGAAAGAAAAATAAAATCACGGCCGGGCCGCGGTTCAGATAAACGCAAGAACCGCCGAGGCGGCCAGGCTGGCCACCATCAGCCCGGCAATGACCAGGCAGACAATACGGACCATGGTCTTATGCTGTTTGGGATTCAAGACAATCCCTCCTTTGAATTAGTGGGGCACATAGGAAAGCGGGTTGGTTCGGGCGCCATTGACACGAAGCTCCAGATGGAGGTGGTTGCCGGTGGAGTTGCCGGTGGTGCCCACATAGCCGATCACCTGACCCTTGGTGACGCTCTGTCCCACGCTGACCGGCGGCCAGCTGTTCATATGGGCGTACAGGGTGGCATAGGTGTTGCCCTGATCGTCTGTTCCGTGATAGACCATCACATAGTTGCCGTAGCTGGAATGGCTGGTGGCAACGGTGACTACGCCGCTGGCCACCGCATAGATGGGCGTGCCGCCGGGCGCGGCAAAGTCCACGCCCTTATGACCGCCATCGCCATAATAACAGGAGATATATTTATAGCTGGGCAGCGGGCAGATAAAGTCCAGCGAACAGCTGATGGGTGCATTGGCATAGTTGTTTTTTGTGTTCTCGATAATGGAGCGGAGATAGGAATCCAGTTCATCGGCAGCCTTGTTGAATTTCGCCCGGGCCTCGCTCTCCGCCTCCTGAAGCGCCTGGGCCTTGGCCTCGGCGGCAGAGATGCTGGAATCCTGGGCCTGGATATTGGCCGCCAGTTCGTCCACCTTGCCGTTCAGCTGGGTGGTTTGGTTCTGGAGCTCAGCTTCCTGGGCCTCCAAATCCGCCTTGGCCTGCTCCAGCTGCTCACGTTCCTCTTTCAGCTGGTTCCCCTGATTTTCCAGATCCTCGCAGGCGCGGGTGTTGGCGTCCGAGACATCCTGCAACACCTGGTCAAAGGTCAGAAGCTGGTAGAAATTCCGGGCGGTGGAGAGCAGGGCAATGGCGCCGCCCTGATCCAGTGTCTGCATGGCGAAAATCTGGTCTTTATATTCTGCCCAGCGGGTGTCATATTCCTGCTGCTTCTGTTCAATTTCCGCCTGCTTGTCGGTGATTTCCTGCTCCTTGGTGGCAATCTGGGTTTCCAGATCCTCAATCTGCTGGTTCAGGGCGTTGATCTGGACCTTGATGGCAGACTGCTCCCTGGCGTAAAGCTCTTTTTGGGCCTCGGCTGCCTCGATATTATTTTCGTTGGTTTTAATCTGCTGGCGGATGGCTTCCAGTTCCTGCTGGGCCTGATTTTTCTGTGCCTCCAGCTCCTGCTGCTTGGTGTCGGCATGGACCGGCATGGCACTGCTCAGCACCAGGGCCGCTGCGGCCATCAGGGCCAGAAGAAGGGAAAGCAGCCGGCGGATGTTGCAGCGAAATGTATGGTTCATTTTGTCTTTCCTTCCCCCCGTTCAGACCTTGAGATGCTTGCGGATACTGGCCGCAGTGCCAATGCCGCACAAAACGAAGCCGAACGCCGCAAACCCGATGACAATATAGTACCACAGGTTCTGCAGAGGAAGCAGTGCCCCACCCAGCAGCAGCGACAGGTTGGAGGGGTTTTCCGCGTACCAACGGCAAAGAGCATAGTAAGCGCCGCAGACAATCCCCGAAGCAAGGGCAGCCGCGATCAGGCCGGAGGTCACGCCTTCCACAAAGAAGGGAAAGCGGATAAAGCCGTTGGTGGCGCCCACCAGCTTCATAATTCCAATCTCCTTGCGGCGGTTGAAAACTGTAATCTTGATGGTGTTGCTGATCACCACCACGCTGACCAACGCCAGAACAACCACAAGGCCGTAGCAGACATAGTTGACCGCGTTGCGGATGGAAACGAACAGCTCAGAGACATCGGTCACCGCATTGACGCGCATCACACCGGGGACCTGCTCCAGCGCCTGGGCCACCGGACCGATGTTGGCGGCGTCATCTGCCTGAACCACATAGTTGGCGTGCAGAGGGTTATCGTTCTGGAACAGTTCCTGGAGATTGGTGTAGCCAGAAAGACGTTCACTGTATTGAAGGAGCATTTCCTCCTCCGAAATGTACTCCACCGCAGCCACATGGGGAATGCTGCGGATGGCAGCGTCCGCTTCCGAGAGCTGTTCCTCGGTCAGGCCCTTGTCCAGGAACGCCACCGTCTGGTTCTGTTCCCCCACATAATCCACCATGGCGCTGATATTGGCGCCAAACAGGAAAGCCGCGCCCACCAGAATCATGCAGACGGTCAACACACCCATGGAGGCAAAGGTCATCATTTTGTTGGCCTTGAGATTGTGAAGGCCCTGACCAACCAGATAGGTAAAACTTGAAAAGCGCATATTCCCTTCCCCTTATTCTTCCGCGTATGCGTAATCGTCCTGCTGGTCGGCCAGCCATGCTTCATATTCCTGCGCCACCTCGGGATGGGCGGTGTCCGATGCCACACGGCCATGTTCCAGCGTGATGACCCGGTTGTTATTCTTGGCGGCAAGCTGATGAACCAGCTCATGCTCATGGGTTACCACCACAACAGTGATATGCACCTTGTTGATCGCCTCAAACAGCTGCATGATGTCCATGCTCAGTTCGGGGTCAATGTTGCCGGTGGGCTCGTCTGCAATGATCAGCTTGGGACCATGGGCCAGGGCGCGGGCCACCGCCACACGCTGCTGCTCACCGCCGGACAGTTCCTCCGGCAGACGGTCCATTTTATCCTCCAGCCCCACCAGACTCAGGGCGTAGGGCACACGGTTTTTGATGGTCTTGTTATTGATGTTGGTCACCCGCATGGCAAAGGCCACATTCTCATAGACCGTCATGGTGGGGATCAGGCGGAAATCCTGAAACACCACCCCCATCTGGCGGCGCAGATAGGGCACCTTGCGGCGCTTGATCCGGGTCAGATCCTGGTCATTGAGCAGGATGCGCCCCTCCGTGGGCTGTTCCTCCATCTGAATCAGTTTGAGGAAGGTGGATTTTCCCGCGCCGGAATGGCCCAGGATAAAGACAAACTCCCCTTCGTCAATGTGAATATTGATATCTTCCAGCGCAACGTTTTCGTCGTTCTGGGTCTCGTAAACCTTTGTAACGTGTTCAAAATCAATCATGGATTTTTGCTCCTCAGCTGAAACACTTCCCCTGTCCCGGGGGCGCAAAGTCCCCCGGGCAGAACATACACATATTAATTTACCATGGAAACGGTCGGGAGTCAAGGTTTCCGGGCGGGGATGGAAGGTGAAAAATCCGCTTGGTATCGTTTTATTTGATTGGGATCGGAGGAATGTGGAAACTTTGTAAATTTTTAGGCGCACAAAAAAGCACCCGCCGCCTGACAGGGCTGCGGGTGCGCAGAGAATAAAATCAATACTTGGCAGGGTCGGAGGCCAGATATTTCTTGACCATCAATGCCACCTTAAAGACGATGGCGTCATCGAACTTGCGCAGGTCCAGACCGGTGAGCTTTTTGATCTTTTCCAGGCGGTAGACCAGCGTGTTGCGGTGAACGAAGAGGCCGCGGCTGGTCTCGGAAACATTGAGGTTGTTCTCAAAGAAGCGCTGAATGGTGAACAGCGTCTCGGAATCCAGCGAATCAATGCTGTCCTGCTTGAAAACCTCCCGCAGGAACGCCTCGCAGAGGGTGGTGGGGAGCTGGTAGATCAGGCGGGCAATGCCCAGGTGGTCATAGCTGATGACCTGTTTCTCGGTGTCAAAAACCTTGCCCACTTCCATGGCAATCTGCGCTTCCTTGAAGGAAGACGCCAGGTCCTTGATGTTGTTGATGGGGGTACCGATGCCAACCACAGCCTTGATGTAATGCTCCCCCTGAAGCGTGTCCACAATGGAGGCGGCAAGCTTTTCCATATCGCGGGTATTATTGTCGGGCTTGATTTCCTTGACGAGAACGGTATCGGTCTCGCTGATGTTAAAAACAAAGTCCTTCTGTTTGTCCGGGAAAAGGCTGCTCACCACATCGTAGGCGGAAATATCATTGCCGGAGGTAACCCGGATCAGCAGCACCACCCGCTGCACGTCGGAAACAAAGTGCAGTTCCCGGGCCTTGGCGTAGATATCGCCGGGAAGAATGTTATCCAGCACCACGTTCTTGATGAAATTGGTCTTGTCGAATTTTTCATCATGGTACTGCTTGATGCTTTGCAGGCTGATGGACAGCACCGCAGCAAACTGCCCTGCGGTAGGGTCGGTGCCCTCCACAAAGACGGCGTAATCATTGTGCTTGGCGTTGGAGAACTGATGGTAGGAGCAACCGTCCTTCTCAAAGGCATCCCCGGCCGTCAGGCGGGCGACGGCAAAACCGTCCCGCATCTCGCCAATCTGCCCCAGTTCCGAGCATGCGATGACGGCACCCGTTTCATCCACCACGCCCACCACGCGGTCGATTGCGTCCTTCATCTGGTAGACCACATTTTGGAATACCCTGTTCGCCATAATCATGCTCTCCTTACCTTATGCAGACTGACAAAAAGCTGACGGCCCCTGTCAGAATCTTCTGCTGTGATTTTGAACCAAATCCGCTGAGTTCTAATGTATATTTTACACAATCAACTTGACTTTTGCAACATATTTCAACGAATTTCCCAAGATTTTATTGGTTATTTTTGTTTTCAGAGCAAAAATGGTGCGTTTGGAGGGGAGATTTTTTCCGTCATTTTGCCGGGAACGTCCAATCACCCCTGATTTTCGGTGTGAGAATCCCCCTGCGGCGACTTTTTTTCTTCCATGGCGCCGGTACCGCCCTCCACCACGCCGCGGCGGGCAAAGACGTAACCGATGCTGCGGAAGAAGATTTTGACATCGTTGAGGAAGGTCACATGGGCGGCGTACTCCCCGTCATAACGGGCCTTGACATCAATGGGCAGTTCATCACGGCCATTGACCTGGGCCAGGCCGGTCAGGCCCGGGCGGATGTCGTTGGCATGGACCCGGTCACGGGCCTCAATCAGGTCATACTGATTGTACAGCGCCGGACGGGGTCCGATGATGGACATCTGGCCCGCCACAATGTTGTAGATCTGGGGCAGCTCGTCCAGGCTGGTGCGGCGCAGAAACGCGCCGCTCTTTGTGATGTAGCTGTCGGCATTTTTAAGTAAATGGGTGGGCACATCGTGGGGCGTGTCCCCCCGCATGGTGCGGAATTTGAGGATATTAAAGTGCTTTTTGTGCGCCCCAACGCGGCGCTGCCTGAAAAACACAGGGCCCGGGGAATCCATTTTGATCCAGATCGCAATGATGCCCATGGGAATGGCCAGAATCACACAGGCCGCCAGCGAAAGGATCAGGTCCAGCAGCCGCTTGAAACAGGATTGGTACATGGATAATCGCCTCACTTTTTTCGTTTACTGTCCGCCCGTTGCGCTCTGGGCGGCCATGGCTTTTTCCAGATCCGCCTTCTCATAAATCTCGGTATTGCCGCGGGCCGCGCTCACGGTGTGATCCTCGTGAAGAACACGGTTGGGGTGATAGCTCCTGACAATGCGCTGCAGGCTTTCCACCACGCCGTCATCGTTATGTTCGGCGTAATGATGCAGATTTTGCAGCTCATCATAAAACGCCGCCAGATCGATCTCCATGGGGGGAGCGATAAAGATCTTGTTGTGAGCTGTTTTGCTCATCTTGTCCTGCTCGGAATCCAGCATCAGCTCCTCGTAAAGCTTCTCGCCGGGGCGCAGGCCGGTGATTTTGATTTCCATGTTCACGTTGGGCTCATAGCCGTAAAAGCGGATCAGCCGGGTAGCCAGATCCATAATTTTGACCGGCTCACCCATATCCAGCACATAGATGCTGCCGCTCTGGGCCAGACCGCCGGCCTGCAGAACCAGCTGGGCCGCCTCGGGGATGGTCATAAAATAGCGGACAATATCCGGGTGGGTGATGGTGACAGGGCCGCCGTTCTTAATCTGCTCCTCAAACAGCGGAATCACACTGCCGTGGCTGCCCAGAACGTTGCCGAACCGCACCGCCATGCACTTCATGGTGGTGTGCTGGGCAAAGGTCTGGATCAGCATTTCGCAGATGCGCTTGGTGCATCCCATAACATTGGTGGGGTTGACCGCCTTATCGGTGGAGAGCTGGACAAAGCGCTCCACCCCATGGTTGGCGGCGCTGGTCAGCAGGTTTTTGGTGCCAAACACATTGTTCTTGACGGCCTCGGCCGGACTGACCTCCATCAGGGGCACATGCTTGTGGGCGGCGGCGTGGAACACCACAGAAGGGTGATAGGTTTCAAACACCTCATCCAGGCGCTTGATGTCCCGGATGGACCCGATCAGCGTCACAATGGGCGCATCGGAGCCGTACTTGTTGCGCAGCTCCATCTCCAGCTCATAGGCACAGTTCTCATAAATGTCAAAGATGAGAAGCTGCCGGGGCCGGTAGCGCATGATCTGGCGGCAGAGCTCGCTGCCGATGGACCCGCCGCCGCCGGTGACGAGAACAATCTTATCGTGGAGATACTCGGAAATCTGGACATTGTTGAGCTGGACCTCGTCCCGGGAAAGGAAGTCCGAGGTGTTGAGCTCACGCAGGCCGGCCACCATGGGCTTGCCGCTGGCATCCACCGCCTGGGGATCGGAGAGCATCCGAACGCGGCAATGGGTGGAATTGCAGAGGTTGATTACCTCCTGCAGACGCTCCCCCTTGAGGGTGGTAATGGCGATGATGATTTCCACAATGTGATATTTTCGGACCAGCTCAGGGATGTCCGAGATGGTTCCGCGCACCGGAACGCCCTGAACCCGAAGGCCCTTCTTGGTCAGGTCATCGTCCACGATGACCACCGGGTTGCCGAAGGTTGCGTTTTTGCTTTTGCAGAGGTTGACGGCCCAGGCCCCCGCATTGCCCGCGCCCACAATGAGCAGCGGGGCCGCGTTGCGGGCTGCGGTGTTATTTTTATGCGTTCCTGCGGGCTTTGCTCGCATTCGGGTAAGGGTGCGCAGAAACCGCCACAAGAACCGCACCCCGGCAATGGCCGCCGTGTTGAACACCGCGCCGATGATCAGCACCGCGCCGCTGATCGGGCGGGAGCGGAACAGCAGATCAAACAGCAGGATAAAGCCAGTGGCCAGACCCGAAAGGCAGGTCAGGCGGGCAAGGTCCCGCATACCGGCATACTCCCACATAATTTCATACAGACCGCCGAACCAGAACACCACCATATAGATGATGAGCACATAGGGCAGCATGGGCGACATGGCGCGGATGACCTCTGCGCGCAGGGCCTGTACCGGGATTTCGGAATCCGTGCCGTCAAAGCGCAGCAAAATTGCCAGATAATAGCACAGCACAATCAGGCCACAGTCCAGCAGCATCAGCAGAATACGCCGGGGCAGGCCCTTGATGATTTGTCGTTTTTCCTGTTTCATTCGCGTTCTTCCTGTCTCTTCCCTGTTCCGTTCCCACAATGCATCCGCGCCGAAAAAAGCCGCGGCAGGGAGCCATTTTATTTATTATAACACAAATTCGCTCCGTTTGTCCCTTTCCATGCAGGGCAAACGGAGCAAAATATAACCAAAATACGCCAGTGATTTTTAGAATGGCTGTACAAAACCCGCCCGCCGGGTTATTCCACCGTCACGCTTTTGGCCAGATTTCGAGGTTTATCCACGTCCAGGCCTTTGGCACAGCTCACATAGTAGGCCAGCAGCTGAAGCGGAATCACCGAAAGGCTGGTGGCAAAAAGAGGATCGGTCTTGGGCACATAGACGGTAAAATTGGCGGTATCCTCCACGTTGTAGTTGCCGTAGGTGGTCAGGCCCATGATAAAGGCGCCGCGGCTCTTGGCCTCCACCAGGTTGGAGACCATCTTTTCATACAAATCCGGCTGGGTCAGCACGCCCACCACCAGCATATTTTTCTCCACCAGCGAAATCGGGCCGTGCTTCATCTCGCCTGCGGCAAAAGCCTCAGAGTGAATATAGCTGATTTCCTTGAACTTGAGGCTGCCCTCCAGCGCCACGGCGTAATCCAGCCCGCGGCCGATGAAGAAGGCGTCCTTGGCGGAGGAGTATTTGGAGGCGAACCACTGAATGCGCTCTTTATCCTCCAGCGTTTTTCCGATTTTATCCGGCAGAGCCTGCAGTTCCGCAACCAGGGCGGCATACCGTTCCTCATCAATCTGACCGCGCACCCGGGCAAACTCCACCGCCAGCAGGTAGCAGGCCGCCAATTGGGTGCTGTACGCCTTGGTGGTGGCGACGGCAATCTCGGGACCTGCCCAGGTGTAGAGCGTGGCATCCGCCTCCCGGGCGATGGAGGACCCCACCACGTTGACAATGCCGATGGTGCGCACGCCGCGCTCCCTGCATTCCCGAAGGGCCGCCAGGCTGTCGGCGGTCTCGCCACTCTGGCTGATGATGACGGCAAGGGAATCCGGCTCCAATACGGGGTCACGGTAGCGGAATTCGCTGGCCACATCCACCTCGACCGGCAGACGGGCCAGGCGCTCAAAGACATAGCGTGCCGCGACGCCCACATGGTAGGCGGAACCGCAGCCGATGATATAAAGCCGGCGGACCGAACGGATGGCCTGCTCATCCAGCGAGAGCTCGCTCAGGTCAATGCGTCCCTCCTTGATCCGGGGGCTGATGGTATCCCGCACAGCGGTGGGCTGCTCATGGATTTCCTTCATCATGAAATGCTCATAGCCGCCCTTTTCGGCTGCCTCGGCATCCCACTCAATGGTGGTGGACTCTTTGGTGACAGGCTCCTTATCCACATTGAAGAACTCGATGGAATCGCCGGTCAGGCGGGCGATCTCCATGTTGTCAATGTAATAAACCGTGCGGGTATATTTGAGCAGCGCGGGAACATCGGAAGCGATGAGGTTGCCGTTGTCCGCCTTGCCCACAATGAGCGGGCTGTCCTTGCGCACGGCATAAACCACGCCGGGCTGGTCGGCAAAAAGAACCCCCAGCGCATAGGAGCCGCGCACATGGAGCATCATGCGGGTGATGGCGTCCAGGCAATCCCCCGCCGAGACGCCGGTATAATAGTAGTCCAGCAGCTGGGCCACCACCTCCGTGTCGGTCTGGGAGGCAAAGGCAAAGCCCCGGGATGCCAGCCGGTCCTTGAGTTCCTGATAATTTTCAATGATGCCGTTATGGACCACCGCAATTTTCTGGTCACGGCTGTAATGCGGATGGGCGTTGACGACACTGGGCTCCCCATGGGTGGCCCAGCGGGTATGGCCAATGCCGCAGCAGCCCTTGACGGCATTGCCGCCATCGGTCATCTCGCTCAGAACCCGCAGGCGGCCTTTCGCTTTGACCACCTCAATTTTTCCTGCGGCGTTCTGTACGGCCATGCCGGCGGAGTCATATCCACGGTATTCCAGCCTGGAAAGACCGTCCAGCAAAATCGGCGCCGCCTGGGCGCTGCCGGTAAAACCTACGATTCCACACATAATCGTTCCCCTCCCTGTGGGCAGCGCCGCGCTGTCACGGTGCGTTTTCCCTGCCCGGATCTTCTCTGGCCCGGGCGGCGCACCGCCCGGCGGTCAGCGGCAGAACTGCCGCGAATGCTTCCCGAATTTTTATAAGTATATGCTTTTTTGAGCCATTCGTCTACCCCTTTTTGAAAAAAAGAAGGCGGTCGCCAAGGGCTGCGGCCGCCTTTGCGCCATTCTCCCTTTCCGGTTTCTTACACCATAAGACTTCTCAAGGAAGCTCCGCGCAAAAGATAGAATACCACGGTTTTTCCGTTTGCGCAAGTATAAAAAGCGGGAAGCGCCATTTTGGACGCCTCCCGGGGAAAATTCAAAACAAAATAAAGTATTGACCCAATTTTTTAAAAAAACAAAAGTATCATTCCGTTTTGCGCCGGGCACAGACAACGTAGCGGCCGTTGGCGGTGGAATATTCGCAGGTGGACAGGGTGATCAGATCTTCGCCGTACACCGGCGTGATGCCACTGTCCACATCGCTGCGGCGTTTGACCTCGGCGACAAAGGCATTGAAGGCGCTTTCGTCCAGATCAATGGCATCGTAATACGCAAAGTCCGGCTCCTCCACCACATCAATGGCAAATGCGGCAAAGACCTCGTAGCTTCCGTCGCCATAGAGGGTGTCGAACTCAATGACGGGATGCTTACGGTAGGTATCCGCCTTTTTGTAATCCGTCAGGCATCCAAAGATGGTGCCGGTTTTCATATTGTGGCCGTAAATAACCAGGTTCTGGCTGCGGTTTTCGGCGGTCAGGGTACAGTCCTCATCCAGATAAGGCACCCCGTAATTGCTGTACTCCCCGTCAAACCCGTGCCGGAGATAGAAATCCTTGGAATCCGGCCGGTACATCACGGGAAAATCCAGGTTGGTCCCCTCGATGGAAATCCAGCCGATAAAATCCTCATTGCGCTGGCGAAGGGCCGCAAACTTTTCAGCGGGGTCCTGCGTTTGCTGCGGCGCCGCGCCGGACCCCTCCGCCGCAGGCTGCGTTTCCACCAGAGCGGCCAGACTGGCAAACTCGTTCTCCGTGCGCCGGTCCTCCAGGTAGCGTTTGAGCAGCATTCCCGCGCTCACAAGAAAAAGCACCGCAAAAAAGATCATGGCGATGGTGTAAATTCTGCCCGATCTGGGGTGTTTCCCGCCCGGTTCCGCCGTTTGCTCCGGCGGGGGCTCCACCATACGATCTGGCGCGGGCCTGGCAGGCGCATAGGGTGCGGGGTCCCTGCGAATTTTGGCCATAATAATATCCTCCTTCGGGCAAATGGATATCCTTATTGTAGGGCACTGCGGTCCAGGATGCAAGAAAAAGTTGGTGAAAACTGTTTACAAAATGGGGGTAGCTTGACACCCCACGGTGTGATACAATTAAGATTGTGTAAAGATTTCATTGTTTTTCCCGGAAAGGAGCCGTTATGTTTGCTTTTGTTCTGCTTTTGGCCGCGCTGGTTCTTTTTGCCTGCGTGGCGTTCAACAAGCTTTCGGCCCGGCTGGGGGTCCCGGCTCTGCTGGCCTTTATCTTGCTGGGAATGCTCTTCGGCTCAGACGGGCTGTTCAAAATCCCCTTTGACAATTACGCGCTGGCCGAACAGATCTGTTCCGTTGCGCTGATTTTTATCATGTTCTACGGCGGCTTTGGCACCAGCTGGAAGGCCGCCCGGCCGGTGGCGGTTCCGTCCATTCTGCTTTCCAGCCTGGGCGTTGTGCTGACGGCGCTGCTGACGGGCGTATTCTGCTATTTTGTACTGGGCTTCCCCCTGCTGGAGAGTTTTCTCATCGGCGCGGTATTGGGTTCCACCGACGCCGCCTCGGTGTTTTCCATTCTGCGCGCAAGGAACCTGGCCCTCAAAGAGAACACCTCCTCCTTGCTGGAGGTGGAAAGCGGCTCCAATGATCCCTGCGCTTACATGCTGACCACGGTTCTGCTCACCGCCATGCAGGGAGGGATCACCCCCGGGCAGGTGGCGCAGCTGCTGGCAAAGCAGGTCTTCTGGGGGCTTGCGGCGGGCTTCGCGGTGGGCGGCGCAGCCGTCTGGCTGATGCGGCGGCTGCGGTTTGGCTCCGCCGGGTTTGACACTGTCTTTGCGGTTGCGGTGGCATTGCTGGCCTATGCCGCACCGGAGCTTCTGGGCGGGAACGGCTATCTGAGCGTCTATATCACCGGCATTCTGCTGGGCAACAGCGACATCCGCAACAAGCGCACCCTGGTCCCCTACTTTGACGGAATGACCGGAATGATGCAGGTGGTCCTGTTCTTTCTGCTGGGGCTGCTGAGCACACCGTCCCAGATGCCCCGGGTGCTGCTGCCCGCGCTGGCCATCGCCCTGTTCCTGACCTTTGTGGCCCGGCCCGCAGCGGTTTTTCTGCTGATGGCCCCCTTCGGCGGGAGCAGCAAACAAAAACTGCTGGTAAGCTGGTCCGGGCTGCGCGGCGCGGCTTCCATCGTATTTGCCGTAATGACTGTCATCAGTCCTGCCGTGACGGACTATGATCTCTTCCACATTGTTTTTGTGGTGGTTCTGCTCTCCATCAGCCTCCAGGGTTCCCTGCTGCCCGCCGTGGCGAAAAAGCTGGACATGATCGACACCGACGAGGATGCCGATGTTATGAAAACCTTTACCGATTACAGCGGGGAGGCGCCGGTCCAGTTCATCCGGGTCCATCTGCCCGAGGGGCACAGCTGGTGCGGCAAGCCGGTGCGGGAGCTGGCGCTGCCGCCGCAGACCATTCTGGCCTCGGTACGGCGGGGGGACGCCCGCTTTGCGCCCAACGGCTCCACCGTCTTGCAGGCGGAGGATCAGCTGATTCTGTGCGCGCCCACGGCCCGCCGGGATCTGGAGGAGGTCCATATGACGGAACGACGCCTGACCGAGCAGGAGCTGGATATGCAGAAAGGCACCCGGATCAACGCCCTGCCCCGCCAGGAGGGGTCCCTCATTGTGCTGATCCAGCGGGGCGAAAGCTGGCTGATTCCCGACGGGGACACCCTTCTCCAGCCGGGCGACCGGCTGCTGATTCACCACAGTGAAGAGTAAAAGCGCAAAAGACAAAACGGAAGCCCGCAAATTCATCCGGGCTTCCGTTTTTGCTTTAGTGGAGTGTGAGTACCGGCCAGCCCAAAAGCTCTGCGGCGTGCACATCATGGGTGACAAGAAGGGTATCCCGCCCGGCAGCCAGCCGCACCGTGACCGCGGCGGCCCGTTCCACCAGTTCGGCATCCATGCCGGTAAAGGGTTCGTCCAGCAGAAGGGTCCGGGCCGGACGGCAGAGCAGCGCCCGGAGTAGCGCAGCGCGGCGCTGCTGCCCGCCCGAAAGCCGCCCGGCCGGCAATGCCAGCTCGGCAGAGGTGAAGCCCAGTTCCACAAGGGCCGCTTCCGCCCCGGCAGGGGTGACGCCTCCTCCCGTCAGGCAGATGTTGGCTCCGGCGGTGAGCTGGGGGCAAAGGCGGCTTTTCTGAAAGACCGCGCCCACCCGGCCCACGCCGGAAATTCGGCCGGCGTCCGGCGATTCCAGCCCCATCAGAATTCGCAGCAGCGTGGTTTTTCCGCAGCCGGAAGGTCCCATCAGGACGGCCGGACCGGATACCGTCAGGTTCACATCATCAAGAACCAGGTTGGCGCCAAAGCGTTTTTTGAGATGTTGCGTCTGGATCATTCCGCCACCTCCCCGCACAGACGGCGCTTGATTTCCCGCAGCTCGGCCGCCGCCAGGCTGGACAGCGCTGCCGAGAGAAGCACAATCACCAGCGTCCAGGCAAAGACCTCGGGGGTGGAAAGGGTGATTTTGGCGCGGTAAAGCGCATCCCCCACACTGTGATCCGGCAGACCGATCACCTCCGCCGAGACGCCGCTTTTCCAGCACATCCCCATGGCGGCAATAAAGCTTTCGCAGAAGGAGGGAAACACCCCGGGCAGCCAGATATAGCGCAGGCGGCGGATGAGAGGCAGGCGGTAAACCCGGGCCATTTCCACCAGCTGGGGGTCGGTATCGGCGATACCGCCCAGCGTTCCGGCATAAATCACCGGCAGAACATGGGTAAAGCTGACCACAATGGACAGGTTTTTGCCGCTGACCCAGAGCAGCGCCAGAATGACAAAGCTGGCCACCGGCATGGCGCGGATCAGCTGCATCACCGGGGAAACCAGCACCTCAAACCAGTGCCACCGCGCTCCTGCCGCCCCCAGCGTCAGGCCGCAGACCGTCGCCAGCAGAAAGCCGGCGAGAATGCGCAGCGCGCTGAAGGCAATGCGGTGCCAGAACTCCGCCGTGGGCACCAACTGCACCAGCGCCCGCACGGTCTGGCCGGGCGTGGCCAGGAACAGACCCCCGTGGCCCAGCCAAAGGGCAAGGCCCTGCCACACCGCCACCCAAAAAGCGGCGGCCAGCAGGGTCTGCCACAGCGGGGTTTTCGCCTTAACCCGCATAGTAGAAATCATCGCCGGGGAGCTGACCGCCCACGCTGGCGGGATCGGCGTCATAGAGAACCTGGAAATAGTTTTGCAGGTCGGCCTTCATCTCATCGCCGGTCTCAAAGACAATGTTGCAGGCGGGCAGCGCTTTTTCGGCCAGGGCCGCCTTGGCAACGATGCCGTACGTCTCACACAGGGCAGCGGTGCCTGCAAGATCGGTGTTGGCGGTCTCCACACTGGCCTCATATCCGGTCAGGAACCCGGCAAACGCTTCGGGGTCCGCCTCAACGGCATCCTTGCGGACCACCAGGACACCGGTGACCAGCTTGCTGCCCGCCACCTTCCGCCACTCCTCGTTCATATCCAGCGCCACGCGGATGCCGCCCTCGCTCTGCGCCGCCACGCTGGTCACAAAGGGCTGGGGCAGCATGGCCACCAGAGTCTGGCTGTCGGTGGATGGCGTGGTCAGACGGGCCGCCACCTCGGTGGCCTCGCTCAGGTATTCAATGGTCACATCCCGGTCGGGGTCAATGCCGTTTTGGGCCAGCACATAGCGCAGAACATACTCCGGCGTGGTGCCCTTGCCGGTGCTCAGGATGGTGGCGCCTTTCAGGTCCTCCACCGATTGGATGTTGTTCCCCAGCTCCACCACATAGAGAACCCCCAGCGTATTGATGCAGGCAACCTCCACCGCGCCGGAAGTTTTCTGGTACAGCGTGGCCGCCAGGTTGGCAGGCACAGCGGCGGCATCCAGCTCCCCCTTGACCAGCAACGGCACAATCTCATCGGCGGCGCCGTACATGGTGAACTCGTAGTTTTCGCCCTGTTCCCCTGCCATCAGGTTGACAAGGCCCATCGTAGTGGGGCCTTTGAGCCCCGCGATGCGCAGCGCGCCGGAGGAGGCTTCCTCCGTGGCCGTTTCCGCAGTGGAATCCGCCACGGAAGAGCCGGACACCGGCTCGGAAGCCGCAGACGATGCGCCGGATGCGCCGCATGCCACCATCGACGCGCAGAGCGCCGCAGCAGCCAGAACAGACAAAATTTTCTTGAACATATTTCTTCCTCCCAAAGGGTCAGCCGGTGCTGACGGTTGCCGCAGAGCATCAAAACACGCCCCGGGGCTTGCTTTTCCCGGTTCAATATACTATAATCATCTTAATTTGTCTGTTGCCATGGCAACATTTGGGAGAGAACGCATGAACTTTGAACCCCATTATTCCCTGCTGCGCACCACCGCGCTGTTCCGGGGCATGACGGACCGCGAGCTGGAAACCCTGCTGGCCTGTTTCCGGCCCCGCATCCGGCGGTATGCCCGGGGGGAAATTCTGCTTCTGACCGGGGACTGCGCCCGGGAGGCCGGAATTGTGCTGGAAGGCAGCATCACCGCCGTAAAATCCGCCACGGACGGGACCGGTGTGACGGTCACGCATATGGGACCGGGCGGCATCTTTGCGGATGTGCTGTCGGGCTCCAGCCAGAAAAGCCCGGTGACGGTGACGGCCGAAACCGACTGTGCGGCGCTGTATCTGCCCTATGACAAGGTGATGCGGCCCTGCCCCTGCCTGCATCCCGCCCATTTGCAGCTGATGCGCAATCTGGTGCTGACCATCAGCGACAAATACTTTGCGCTGGATCATCGGCTGGAGCTGCTGATCTGCAAGAGCCTGCGGGAACGCATTGCAATCTGGCTGCTGGACGAGGCGGAACGCGCGGGCAGCGATACCTTTCAGACGCCGCTGACCCGGGCCGGGCTGGCCCAGTACCTGAACTGTGACCGCAGCGCCCTGAGCCGGGAGCTGGGACGGATGCAACAGGAAGGACTGATTGAAACCTGGCGCAGCAGCTTTAAAATTCTGGACAAAAACCGCCTGCGGGCACAGAAAAAGGAGAAATTGCCATGAGCCGTCAAGTCTGGAAAGGGTCCACCCTGCTCAACCCGGAGCCGCCTGTTCTGGTCAGCTGCGGGCCGGTGGAACAACCAAATCTGATTACTGTGGGCTGGTGCGGGACCATCTGCACACAGCCATCCATGCTGTCCATCAGTGTGCGTCCCGAGCGGTTCAGCCACCATCTGATTGCCGAAAGCGGCGTGTTTGTGGTCAACCTGCCCACCGAAAGTCTGGTCCGCGCCGTGGACTGGTGCGGTGTCAGGAGCGGGCGGGATGTGGACAAGTTTGCCGCCCTGGGCCTGACCGCCGCGCCTGCCGCAAAGGTGTCTACCGTTCTGCTGGAGGAAAGTCCCCTGAACCTGGAATGCCAGGTCACGCAGCAGATTCCACTGGGCAGCCACGACCTGTTTCTGGCCGAAGTGGTGGCGGTGGATGTGGACGAGAGCCTGTTGGATGAGAACGGAAAGCTCTGCCTGAACCGGGCAAAGCTCATTGTCTATTCCCACGGCGACTATCTGGCTCTGGGCCGGCGGCTGGGAACCTTTGGGTACAGTGTGCGCAAAAAGAAGCGCCGGAAATAACCTTTTGCCGCGTTCTTCCGGGAACACGCATACAATCAGGCAGACACACAAAACGCCGCACAGCGCTGGACGCTGTGCGGCAATTTTTTGCAGAGGTTCTGTTATTTCCAGGTTGCAGTCAGGATGTGTTCCCCGGTCATCAGAACCGGCGTTTCTGCGGTAATGATTTTGTCGCTGTACTGCCAGCCCGCAAACTCCGCGCCCTCCCTGGCGGGGGTGGGCAGTTCACCGTAGGCCTCGCCAAAGGTCACGCGGATGGGGTCCACTTCCGTCCGGCCATCCACCGTACCGCCATTCAGGTCAAACTTGACCACAATGCCGTCATCGGGCTGCCAGACGGCGTAAAGCGTGAACTCGTTTTCCACCGCGTTGGCTGTAAAGTTCCAAAGGTTTACATCCGGTTCCGGGGTGGTGCTCCACCCCACTAGCGTGTAGCCGGGGCGCAGCGGCGCCTGGGGTTCCGTAAGTTTTTCGCCATGTTTGACTTTCTGGGCTTCCACTGTGACATCTTGAATGCCGGTGTCAAATTTGATGCTGAACCCGGGGTGCATGGCGCCCCAGAGCATCAAAATTACCGCAGCGGCAATCATCACGCCGATGCAGGCATCCAGCACGCGGATGGGCACATCCTTGCTGCCATAGATTCCCCGGCCAAACCACCGCTTTTTTATCATGGGATTTTCGGCGGGCACAGGCTGCGCGTCCATGGCTTCGGGGATTGATTTCCCGCTCGGGGTTTCGGGTGTATTCTGCATGATCTCTCGATTCGTAGTTGAAAATTACTTCTTGACCAGATACTTGCGCATATCGATGGAGCAGGCGATCAGGATGATCAGGCCTTTGATGACATATTGCAGGTTCTGGCTGATGGACAGCATGTTCAGCGCAACAAAGATGATGCGGAGCAGGAACACGCCCAGAACAATGCCGCTGATCTTGCCGGTGCCGCCGACGAAGGAAACGCCGCCGATGACGCAGGCCGCAATGGCATCGCACTCATAGTTCAGACCGGTGGTTGCGGTGTTGGACTGGATACGGGCGGACTCGATAAAGCCTTCAAGACCATACATGCAGCCGGCCAGGGTATGAACCATAACGGTGGTTTTGAACACGTTGACACCGGAGACGTTGGCCGCCTCGGGGTTGGAGCCCACAGCAAACATATTCTTGCCGAAGGTGGTCTTGTTCCAGATGAACCACATGATCGCAGTCAGAATGACCGCATACAGAACATACCAGGGAACGGCCACGCTCTGACCGTTGCCGGTGGGAATGCGGAACATGGCGCCGGTGACAAAGTTTTTAAAGGTTTCGCTCAAACCGGAAAGCGGCTGGCCGTTGTTGCCGTTGAGCATATAGAACTCAAGGATCAGGCCATAGACAATCAGCTGGGTTGCCAAAGTAACAATGAAGGGATGCAGGCTGAACTTGGCCACAAAGAAGCCGTTGACCACACCAACCAGACCGCCGACAATGATCACCACCAGAATGGTGAGGACGATGCCCGGAGGATTGGAGAAGTTGGGCAGATTGGGGAACATCCGTTTGCCCCAGTCCACCGCCTGCAGCATGGCGGCGGAGATGGCGGCCGTCAGACCGACCACGCGGCCGGCGGACAGGTCGGTACCTGTCAGGACGATACAGCCGCCGATGCCCAGCGCGATGGGAAGGGAGGAGGCCGCCAGGCTGACGATGTTGACCAGAGAGTTGACGGTCAGGAAGTTTTTATTTTGGGTTGCGGTGTAGATGACAAAAATCACCAGCAGAATGTAGATGGCGTTGTTGAGCAGAAGATCGGCGACCCTGCTCTTTTTATCCTTGGCATCCAGTGTCTTGAACTCCGCCATGTTCTGTTTCATGTTGGCAAGTGCATTCATGGATGGTTCCTCCTTTTACACATATTTTGCGGCAAGGGTCATGATCTCTTCCTGAGTGGTGTTGCGGGCATCCACCTCGCCGGCCAGGCGTCCGCCTGACATGACAAGAATGCGGTCGCACACGCCCAGAAGCTCCGGCATTTCGGAGGAAACCATGATAATGGTCTTGCCCTTGTTGGCCAGATCCAGAATCAGCTGGTAGATTTCATACTTGGCGCCCACGTCGATGCCGCGGGTGGGTTCATCCAGCAGCAGAACCTCCGGCTCGGTGAGCAGCCAGCGGCCCAGGATCACCTTCTGCTGGTTGCCGCCGGAAAGGCTGCGGATCTTGGTCTCCTGGGTGGGCGTCTTGGTGTGCATGGCGTCAATGGACCACTGCGTGTCCTTTTTCATGCTGCGCTCATCCAGCATAAACCCGAATTTGAGGTGTTTTTTCAGGCTGGAAATGACGGTGTTTTCCCGGATATTCAAAATCCCGAAAATGCCGGTGGCGCGGCGCTCCTCGGTCAGAAGGGCAAAACCGTTTTTAATGCTCTCGCGGGAGTTGCGGTTTTTGCAGATCTTGCCGGCCAGTTTGATGGTGCCGCTGTGGCGGGTGGCCACACCGAAAATATTCTCCAGCGTCTCGGTACGGCCGGAACCATCCAGGCCGGCCAGGCCGACGATCTCGCCCCGGCGCGCCTGGAAGGAGACGTCCCGCAGCAGAGAGTACTGGGCGCTGAGGTTTTCCACTTCCAGATAAACCTCGCCCGGCTTGTTGGTCTTGGGCGGGAACTGGTTGCCCAGTTCACGGCCCACCATCAGCTTGATGATGGTGGGCATATCCAGCTCCCCGGCTGGACGGGTCGCCACCCAGGTGCCATCGCGCATGACGGTGATATCGTCGCTGATGCGAAGGATTTCCGCCATTTTGTGGCTGATGTAGATGATGCCGACGCCGCGGTCCCGGAGCATATTGATGATGCGGAACAGGTGTTCCACTTCCTCCTCGGTCAAAGAGGAGGTCGGTTCATCAAAGACGATGACCTTGGAATTGTAGGAAACCGCCTTGGCAATCTCTACCATCTGACGCTGGGAAACTGGAAGGGTGCTCATGATGCGGTGGGGGTCCACGTCGATCTCCAGTTCCTTGAAGATCTTCATGGTGTCCTGATACATCTTGTGCTCATCCACCATGATGCCGCCCTTGAGGGGGTAACGGCCCAGCCAGAGGTTGTCCATAACACTGCGCTTGAGGGCCTGGTTCAGCTCCTGATGCACCATGGCCACGCCATTTTCCAGTGCTTCCTTGCTGTTTTTAAAGTTGACCTCACGGCCTTCCAACTGGATGGAGCCCTCGTCCTTGGAGTAGATTCCGAACAGGCATTTCATCAGGGTGGATTTGCCTGCGCCGTTTTCGCCCATCAGCGCATGGACCGTTCCTCTGCGGACCGTGAGCGAGACATGGTCCAGCGCCTTCACGCCGGGAAACGATTTACTGATGTCTGTCATTTGCAGCAAAACTTCTTCACCCATGCGTATTCCTCCTTTTCTTGAAAAATAAAGGGGGCCGGCTGCTGCCCATACACAACAGCCGCCCCCTTGCTGGTTCATTGCGGAGTGATTGGTTCAAACAGTGCTTAGCCGGCGTACTCCTGGTAAGCAATGTAGATCTTGTTGTTCAGGTTGTTGGCGGTATCCTTGGTGTAGGAATCGGTATCGGCCAGCAGATCCTTGCCGGAAGCCACGTTGGAGGCCAGCGCGCTGATGCAGTCGGCCATGCCCTGGGCATCCTGCTTGATGGTGCCGGTCATCTTGCCGGCGGCAATCAGTTCCTTGGCGGAATCGGTGGCGTCAACGCCGAAAACGGGGATGGTCTTGCCGGTGCCGTCATTGTAGCCGGCGGCGTTCAGAGCGGAGATGCAGCCCTCAGCCATGTTGTCGTTGTTGCAGATGATGAGCTCAATCATATTGCCGTTGCCTTCGTTGAACTGGCTCAGGTTGGTCTGCATATACTCCAGGGCAGCCTGGGCGCTCCAGTTGCCCTGCAGGTCGCACTGGAACTTGTCGGAGTTGGCGGAATCAAAGTATTCCAGCGCGGGCTTGCCGGCGGCGGTCAGAACCGCGTCGCAGTCCTCAACGCCGTACTGGGTGCGGTAGATGGCTTCCACGTTGGCGGCATCGCCCTTGAACATGGCGTACTGGATGACACCGTCGCCGTTCAGGTCAACGGAATCATAGTTCTCCAGCAAATAGTTGCCGATCATCTTGCCCTGCATATGGCCGGCCTCGGGGGCATCGGTGCCGACGAAAGCGATGTTGCTGTACTTGTTCAGGATAGCGCCTTCATTGCCGTCCTCCTCAACCGCACGGTTGAAGAAAATGACGGGGACATTGGCGTTGGCGGCCTTCTCGCAGATGGCGGAGGCAGCGTCGGAGGAACCGGAGGTGACCAGATTGACAATCAGCAGATTTGCGCCGGAAGCCAGAGCGGTGTCGATCTGTTCATTCTGGGTGGTCTGGTTGGAGTTGCCGTCATAGTCGGTGTAGGTGATGCCGGCGGCGGTCAGGTCGGCGTCCAGAGCGGTACGGACGCTGGAAATGTAGGTATCGGAATAGGCATAGTAGAAGACCGCCGCGTTGATGTCGGAACCGGTGGTTTCAGCGGACGCCGTGGACTCGGCGGCAGAAGACGCGGTGGATTCCGCCGTGGAAGAGGCGGCAGTGGAAGAGCTGGAACCGCCGCAGGCGGCCAGGCTCAGGGCCATGGCGGCTGCCACAGTCAAGGCAAGTGCTTTTTTCATAGTGAAATTTCCTCCATTCTTTCGCGGGCGCCGGGTAGAGGAGCGCCCTTCTGTTTTTATGGTACTGGAAAAATCACCAAAATTCAAGGGAAAATATCACCGAAATCAGCGGTATTTTTTCACCGCTCCCGGCAGAATCACTATTCATTCTCCGTTGTATTTATGGGGATTGCACAAAAATGGTTACAAAATGCAAAAAATCCTTTCCCCATCAGTCGGTTATTCAAAGGGGAACAGCGCTTTCTGGCCGTCCATGGTGAACATATTTTCCCGATTGATAATCCGGGTGGTGGTATCCACCGTCTGTTCCAGTGTATCACCGTGGCCGGTGAGGAGTTTGTAGGCGCTCTCCACCCCCAAATACCCCATGGCGTAGGTGTTCTGCACAATCAGAGCGTCCACCTCACCGGTTTGCAGCCCATCCACAGTCTCCACATTGGAATCAAAGGCCACACAATAAATGTCGCCCTCCTTCCCCGCCTGCTTAACAGCACGAGCCGCTCCCACGCTGATGGGTTCGTTGAAGGCAAGCAGGACATCAATCTCGGGGTGCATGGCCAGCATGGCGGCCGTGTCGGCGCAGGACTCCTCCGCGCTGGACAGCGTATTGATGCCGGCCACAATCTCGGCACGGCCGCTCTGGGCAAAGGTATCCCTTGCCCCCTGCTCCCGGGCCTGGCCATTGGCGCTGTTGCGGTCATAGTTGACCAACCCCACCCGAAGAGTGCCCTCGCAGCCGTCCAGCGCAGCCTGGGCCGCCATGCAGCCGGCGGCATAATTGTTTGTGCCGATATAAGTGCGCACCAGGGAAGAATTGACGGCGGAATCGATGCCGACAATATACACCCCTGCCCTGGCGGCGGCATTGATGGCCTCGGCGTTGGCCTCATAGTCGATGGCGGAAAACACCAGCGCCTGGGCTCCGTCCGCAACGGCCTGGGCAACCATGGCGTTCTGGGTTTCGTAGTCCTCCTCGGTTTCGGGGCCTGTGATGGTCAGTTCCAGATTGTACTCGGTGGCAGCCGCCTCCGCGCCGGTAAACACCGCCTTCCAGAATTCCGTAGAGGTGGATTTGGCCACCACCGCCACCTTGCGGCGGGGGGATGCCGCCGGGGAGGAACAGCCCGCCAGCGCCAGAACCAGCGCGGCGGCAAGGGCCGCGCCCAATGCGGCGAGATCAGCGCGTCTCCTCATATTCTCCCTCCTTGATTTTGGGCATACGGATGATGACGGTGGTGCCCTCGTCGGGTACGCTGTGGATGGTCAGGCCGTATTGTTCGCCGAAATAGATGCGCAGCCGGTCATTGACGTTCTTGATGCCGATGCCGGTGCGGTCACTGGGCTCGCGGCGCATCATGGCCTCCACCTGCTCCGGTTCCATGCCCACGCCATTGTCGGACACCTCAAAGACAATGTCCCCGCCGTCCTGCCGCACCTTCACCTCAATGTGGCCTTCCTCCACCAGAAGGTCAAGGCCGTGGGTGATGGCGTTTTCAATGATGGGCTGAAGGGTGATCTTGTTGCAAAGATACTCATTGCAGGCAGGGTCCACGTCAAAATGATAGGTAAACTGATTTTTATAGCGGTATTTCTGGATTTGCAGATAGCTGGTGGCGTGTTCAATCTCCCGGGCCACCGGGATCAGTTCATGGCCCTTGCTGATGCTGATGCGGAAGAGCCGGGCCAGGGCGTGAACCATCTGAACGGCGTCGGCATTGCGGCCCCGCTCACACATCCAGGCGATGGAATCCAGCGTATTATAGAGGAAATGGGGATTGATCTGGGCCTGAAGCGCCTTGAGCTCGGTTTTGCGCAGGTTGATTTCTTCCTCCCGCACCTTGCCCATGAGCTGCTGAATTCGGATCACCATATGGCCAAAGGAATCCGAAAGCTCCCGGACTTCCCGTGGGCCGTCCACCGGCTGATAGGTAAAGTGGGCGGCATCCTGCTCAAACTGTTCCATCGCGCCCTCCAGCCGGCGCAGCGGGCGGGTGAGCAGACCGGAGAGCACCCAGCCAGCCACCAGAGCTGCCGCCAGCACCACCGCAGCGATGCCCACTGCGGTGCGGATCATCTGGCGGAAACTGGTGTTGACCAGCTCGTCCACAAAGCTGACCCCCACCACCCGCCAGTTGCTGTTGGGGACGGTTTGCAGGCAGTAGATCACGGTTCCGTCATTGTGGATGCCGTCCGCAAGGGTCCCCAGGCGGGCGGTGTCCTCGGATTTCAGCCCCGCATAGAGAAGCTGCTGCTGGGGATGGTAGACAATGCTGCCGCTGTCGTCCAGCAGAAAGCAGTAGCCCCGGCGGCCGATCCCCACGTTGTTGATGGTATCGGCAATGCCGGAAAAGCTCAGGTCCAGCGCCACCCAGCCGGAGCCCTCCGGGGTGGTGACCCGGTCAATGATGGTCACCACCCAGGGGTAATATCCCTGAAAGATGGTTTCCACATGGGGTGCGGTCACCACACGGCCCGAGGCATTACGGGCCTTTTCCAGATCAAAGGAGAGATTTTGCAGGATTTCTTTGCGCGGGGTATGGTTCAGCGCACGGCAGTCCACCAGATTGCCCTGCTCATCATAGCGGGTGACGGCGATGACCGCCGGGCGGATGCGCAAAAAGGCGGAGAAAAACTCCGCCTGATCTTCCTCCTTGCCCTGAACCTGATCCACCACCAGGTCTATGGTCTCGCCCAGTTCCTCCATGTAATTGCCCACGGTGCCCGCCACCTGGCTGACCGCCTGGGCGCTGCTGGTGCCGGCGTTCTGGATCGCCGCAGCCCGGTACTGGTGAAGGTAGAGCGTGACCCACACGGCCAGCGTGACCGCCACAATGGCGGCCACCAATCCCACCAGAATCTGGGTCATCCGCATGGGTTTGCGCTTCATGGGTTCGCCTCCGCTTCCTGTTCCGCCCGGCGGCGCCGCAGTGCTCCCGGCGAAACCCCGCTGTATTTTTTAAAGCAGTAGCTGAAATAGTGCTGGTCGCTGTAACCGCAGCGGCGGGCAACCTCCTGAATCTTGAGGGGCGTATTTTCCAGCAGTTCCTGTGCCGCAGTCATGCGGCGGCGGATGAGGATATTGATAAAAGTTTCTCCTGTATCCTTTTTCATGCAGGCGCTCAGGTGGTTGGGGCTGACATCCAGCATGGCGCTGAGGGAAACCAGGGAAAGGTCCTCGTCCATGTAATGCTGCTCGATGAGCTCCAGGGCGCGCTGGCACAGGGTGGCGGCGCTTTCCCGCCGGGGGCCCTCGCTCAGGCGCACGCCCCCGCCCGATTCCACCGACCGGTGGAGCGAATCCAGCGCCTGGCGGTATGCGGCATTGAGTTCCAGAAACTGAAACGTCACGCGGCCAACCCCCACGCTGCACTGCTGATCCAGCGCGCGCTGGGAGACCTGACAGATTTCATCGGCCAGAATATGGAGATATTCCTCAAAATCGGAGGGATTGCCCAGCAGCACAGCCACCGCGCGGCCGCCTGCCCAGAAAACCGCGTGCCGAAGGTACTTGTTGGCCAGTTGTTCCACCAGCCGTGCCAGCGAAGCTCCTGCGGCCGCATCGGGGGCCGCCAGCTCTGCGGCAAGAACCACCATCCCGGCGGGGTCATCCTCCCCCCGCAGCAGACCGCAGGCCGCAGCGTTTTCCCGCAGGAACTCCTCCATCCCCGGGGCGGGATTTTCGGTGTGCTCCAGCACCAGCGGAATCAGAAAAGCGGCCTGGTCCCCCCGCTCCACCGCACGGCGGCGCAGGTCGGCATACTGGTTGTAAATTTTGGCGTGAATGTTCTTGAGCTCCGCCGCCAAGCCGTCCATGGTGAGGGGTTTGAGCATATAGCTGATGATATTGTACTGGATGGCCTGTTTGGCATACTCAAAATCATCATAGCCGCTCAAAAACGCGATGTGCATGGAGGGGCGGATTTCCCGCACCTGGCGGGCCAGCTCGATGCCCGAAATAAAGGGCATACGGATATCGGTGAGCAGCAGGTCCGGTTCCAGGCGTTCTACCAGTTCCAGCGCGTCCAAACCGTTGCCGGCCCGCCCCACAAGATGAAATCCCAGCGCTTCCCAGGGAATCATCTCGCAGACGGAGTCCAGCAGTTCCTGCTCGTCATCCGCCACAACCACAGTATAAATGGAACGTTCCGGCATGAATCCACCTTCCTGATGACATAGATTGGGGTAAGGAAACCGGGCAGCCGCTCCGGCTTTCTTTCCCGCTTCGCCCAAAAGGGCATTATTGGGCGCCGGCCTGCTTTTCCGCTTTCAGGCGCATGCGCTCCCGCTGGGAGGCTTCCAGCTTTTTGTAGCGGGCGTAGCTCTCGGGGCGGACGGTTTCGATACAGCGGGCAAAGTTCCAGTGCAGGCCGTCGCGGCGGCTCAGCTTGAAACGGACAAACCAGGGGCCGTGTTCCGGGCAGGTGCCCTCGGTGTAATACCCCGTATTGCCCCGCTTGAGCCAGATATCGTTGAGGACCAGTTCCGCGCCGCAGAAGGGGCACGCCACCCGGCACAGGGCCGGTTCAGTCTTGTACGCATCATGCTCCAGACGGCGGGGAAAAACCTGCACGTCGTAAACCTCAGAGTCAAGGCCATTGAGGAGAGCGCTTTTGAGCTGGGTCTCCTCGTCGGGATATTCGGCCAACCCGCTCGCCAGCGGCAGGCGCTGACAAACCCGGACCGTGTAGAGCGCATCGTCCAGCGCGTTGTGGAAGGAACCGTCCTTGGGAATGCCCAGCCGCTCCACCACGCTCTCCAGCGTCATGCCCTCCCCTTCCCCGCGGGGATAGCTTTTCAGGAAAATCTGCTGAAGATCATACCAGCGGGCCGGCCAGGACTCGTCCAGATTGTAAAGGAACAGGTTCTGCTTGAGCACCGGCACATCGTCCAGGCCCCACTCGGCAAATTCGGCATCCGGTCCGGCCCACGCCCTGAAGCGGCGCAGCCCCTCGGCAATGGGGACCCCGGCTTCCAGGTCGCCCTGGGAAAGGCCCGTCACCTGGGCAATGCGCCAATGCAGTTTGCGGAACAGACGGGGGCGCAGTGTCATCTCAAACGTGTCCAGCACCTCGGCGTTCTCGTTGATGCGGACGGCTCCGATCTGGATGATCTCGCCCCGCAGCGTCAGCTCGGTGCCGTGATAGTTGAAGGTGTAAGGGGCGTTGCCCATGTTCCATTCCAGGTCAAAAACAATCAGATTCACTGCGGGGCCTCCGTATTTTGTTCAAGAATAAACTTTTCCACCGCCAAACCGACGCCATCGTGCTCATTGTCGGCGGTGACATAGCCGGCCGCCGCCTTGACGGGGGGCACGGCATTGCCCATGGCAACACCCAGCCCGGCAAACTGAATCATGGGCAGGTCGTTCCAGCCGTCACCGCAGGCCATCAGGTTTTCAGGGCCGAGACCCATGGTCTTGAGCAAAAGGCCGAGGGATGCCGACTTTTCCACGCCGAGAGGCATTGTCTCAAGGAAGAAGGGCGCCGAGCGGTAGATGGAGAGCCTGCCCGCAAACTTTTGCTGCATCAGCTCTTCCACATGGGGCATATCCACTGGGTCACCCACCAGAAGCAGCTTGTTGATGGGCCAGGTGATCTCCCGGGGCAGGTCGGGCACCTCCCGGACGGGAATGCGGTTGATGCGGGCCTCCTCGACCACATAGGGGCTGGAGGCGTTCTCGGTGACAATGCCATGGTTGTCATAGGTCAGTGGAACCACGTTCCAGTACCGGGCAAAGGTGCAGACCGTGTCGATGAGGTCCGGCGGGAAGGCGTACTGAACCAGCGTCTGACCGGTTTTGCAGTCGATGATTTTTCCGCCGTTATAGCTCAGAATACAGCCGCCGCGCCGGTCCAGTTCCAGTTCCCTGGCCAGCGGTTCGATGCCCACGGTGGGCCGGCCGCTGGCCAGCACAATGCGGACCCCGCGGTCTGCGGCGGCCAGCAGCGCCGCCCTGGTGCGGGGGGTGATGACTTTGGCTTCATTGGTAAGGGTTCCATCCAGATCCAGGGCCAGAACTTTATATTGCATACCGCATCCTCTGTTTCTACAGATTTTTCCTTATTGTACCCGAAAGCGGGCAAATACGCAAGGTTTTTGTGAGGTTAGTTAAAGCTAACGTATTGACATTGTTTTTTGGGTATGATAGGATGATTCCAACGTAAGGGAGTAGTCGGCACGGCCCCTGGCCGTGCAGTTTTGCCAACACAATGGGCCCTGGCCCTGGCATTGCTTAAAATGACGAGACTTATCTGCTTTTAAGGCGGATGGGTGTCGTCTTTTTTCTTTGCTCCTTACCAGAAACTGTCGGAACAGACAGACAAAAAGCCGGAGGTTTTAAGTTATGGGTTTGATCGATCTGCTTTTGATCGGCGTCAGTCTTTCGATGGACGCCTTTGCGGTTTCCATTTGTAAAGGGCTCTCGGTCCATAAGGTGGAGCTGCGCCACGCGCTGATCTGCGGGGCATGGTTTGGCGTATTTCAGGCAGGCATGCCGGTGCTGGGCTATCTTCTGGGGTCCCAGTTTCAGGATTTGCTGAACCGGGTAGGCCCCTGGGTGGCCTTCCTTCTTTTGGCCCTCATCGGCGCCAACATGGTGCGGGAGAGCTTTGGCGGGGAGGACGAGGTGGACAACGACTTTTCCGCCAAAGCGATGCTGCCGCTGGCAGTGGCCACCTCCATCGACGCGCTGGCGGTGGGTGTCAGTTTTGCGGCCATGCAGGTAAACATTGTGCCTGCGGCCTGCATCATTGGCATTACCACCTTTGTTCTCTCCGCCGTCGGGGTCAAGGCCGGCGCAATTTTTGGGGACAAATACCGTGCCCTGGCGGAACGCATGGGCGGCATTGTGCTGATTCTCATTGGCGTCAAAACGCTGCTGGAAAGCTTTTTGTAACATCGGTTCCGCCGGAAAATCACAGGAATCCCAATTCCGGGGCAGGCGCGCAAAGATGCGCCGCCCCGGTTTTTCTTATAAAAAAGCCCGCAAACCGGGAAGCTGTTCATTCCGGTCTGCGGGCTTTGCTGTTACAGAAGTTTCAATTATTTGCTTTTCTTGGCGGCGGGCTTGGTCGCGGCAGCGGTTTTCCTGGGAGCGCACTTGCGCTTCTTGGGAGCTTCCACAGCCTCGGCGACGGCCTTCACGGCGTCATCGGCAGCTTTCTTGGCGGTCTGGACGGCGGGGGTCTGTGCCACGTCCTTCAGAGCCTCGCCGGCAGCGGCGGTGACAGCCTCGGCGGCGGTGGTCACGGCTTTGGCGGTCTCGGCAGCAGCCTTGGCGGTCTTTTTGGCGGACGGCTTGGAGGCAGCCTTCTTGACGGTCTTGACAACCTCCTCGGCAACCTCGGCAACCGGCTTGTCAGCGGCGGCCTTGACGGCGTCCACCACATCCTCGGCAACCTCGCTGGCAGCCTTGACGGCCTCCCCGGCGGTCTTGGCGACGCTCTCGGCGGCGTCCTTCACCTCAGCCTTGGCCTTGGCGGCGCTGGCCTTGACATTGGATTTGGGCTTGCGGGTCACTTCTTCGATGGTCCAGTACTGGTTGTCACCGTTGACGTCGCTCCAGATCTGCAGGGCGGCGCCATTCTCGGTATCCATGTTCACCAGGTCCAGGCACTTGCCGGCCAGGTTGGACTTAATCTTGACGCGGCCGTCATGAACAGGCTCCACAACCCACAGCTGGCTGGAGGCGTTGGCGCCTTCCCACTGATGAACGCGGGTGCCGTCGGTGACACCGGAGCAGTACAGATCCATCATCTTGCCGGTAAAGCGGTTCTTGATGCGGTAGACTCCCTCGCCCGCACGGACGAAGCCCCACTGCTGCCACTCGGCGTTGACATTATCCCACAGCTGGATCTTGGCGCCATTGTCGGTGTTGTAATCCTTGACTTCAATCACCTTGCCGTTGGCGGCGGCGATGGTATAGAACTTGCCCTCGCTGATGACGGTCTGCTCGACTTTCTTAACTGCCATAGTAAATAACTCCTCTCTGAATTGGAACGTATTTTGTCAAAAATCATGGCTGCGGCCACCGCAAAATATGTGCGTTTCCCTCGGCCGCTTTATGTAAAATACGGAAAAAACACCATTGGCGCCTGCCGTATGGAACATATTATAGCCATTTTTTCCCTCTGCGTCAAGTTTTGGGCGGCCGTACGGCGTTTTGCACAAAAAAAGCCGGGATGGAACAATGCCATCCCGGCAGTTTTCAGGAATTTTCGGCGAAATTTCCGGTGTACAGGCGATAATAGCGGCCCTTCTGGGCAATCAGTTCATCGTGGGTACCGCGTTCGATGATGCGGCCCTGCTCCAAAACCATGATGCAGTCCGAGTTGCGCACGGTGGAAAGGCGGTGCGCGATGACAAAGGTGGTTCGGCCATACATCAGGCCATCCATGCCCTGCTGAACCAGACGCTCGGTGCGGGTATCGATGGAGGAAGTTGCCTCATCGAGAATCAGAACCGGCGGGTCCGCCACGGCGGCGCGGGCAATGGCAAGCAACTGGCGCTGGCCCTGGCTGAGGTTGGTGCCGTCACCGGTGAGCATGGTGTCATAGCCCTCCGGCAGATGACGGATAAAACGGTCGGCGTTGGCAAGCTGAGCGGCGGCACGGCACTCCTCGTCCGTGGCGTCCAGGCGGCCATAGCGAATGTTGTCCATGACGGTTCCGGTGAAGAGGTGGGTATCCTGCAGCACGATGCCGAGGGATGCGCGCAGATCGCTTTTCCTGATGTCGGTCACATCGATGCCGTCATAGTGGATGGAACCCTTCTGGATGTCATAGAAGCGGTTGATCAGATTGGTGATGGTGGTCTTGCCGGCGCCGGTGGAACCGACAAAGGCAATTTTCTGCCCCGGACGGCCATACAGGTTGATGTCATGGAGCACAATCTTGCCGGGATCGTAGCCGAAATCCACATCCTTGAACACAATATCGCCCTTGAGCTCAGTATAGACCGGCTTGCCGTCCTCGCCGATTTTCTTCCAGGCCCAGAGATTGGTGCGCACATCGGCCTCTGTGACGGAATCGTCGGCCAGACGTTTGGCGTTGACCAGCGTGACAGTACCTTCGTCCACCTCCGGCTTTTCATCCAGCAGGTCAAAAACGCGCTGACCGCCGGCGAGTGCCATAATGATGGAGTTGAGCTGCATGGAAACCTGGTTGATGGGCTGATTGAAGCTCTTGTTGAAGTTGAGGAAGGAGGCCAGTTTGCCCAGGGTCAGGCCCGCTGTGCCGGAAAGAGCCATCGCACCGCCCACCATGGCACAGAGTACATAGGACAGATTGCCCAGCTGGGTATTGCAGGGGCCGCTCAGGTTGGAGAAGCGGTTGGCCTTGTCGGCGCTGTCAAATAGATGGTCGTTGAGGGCATCGAACTGTTCAATGGCTTCCTTCTCATGGCAGAACACCTTGACCACCTTCTGGCCGTTCATCATCTCCTCAATGAAGCCATTGAGGGCGCCGATGTCCCGCTGCTGGGAGACAAAATATTTGCTGGAATTGCCGGTCAGATACTTGGTGACCAGCAGCATGACCCCCACCATGACCAACGTCAGGCAGGTCAGGGGAACGCTCAGCACCAGCATGGAGCAGAGAACGCTCACAATGGTGATGGCGCTGTTGAGCAGCTGGGGCATACTCTGGCCGATCATCTGGCGCAGGGTGTCGATATCATTGGTGTACATGGACATGATGTCGCCGTGGGCATGGCTGTCAAAATACTTGATGGGCAGCGTCTGCATATGGGTGAACATCTCGTCCCGCAGGTTTTTCAGCGTTCCCTGGGAGACAATGGCCATCATACGGCTCTGACAGAAGGAGGCAATCACACCGATGGAATAGAAGCCGGCCGTGCGGGCAATGGCCCGGGCCAGACCGGAGAAATCGTTGCTCTGCTCGGTGAGCAGGGGGAGAATGTAGTCGTCAATCAGTTTCTGCATAAACAGGGTTCCCTGGACGTTGGCCAGAACGCTGATGAAGATGCAGCAAACCACAACAATGACGGGAATTTTGTAGAATTTGAAAACATAACCCAGAATGCGTTTGAAAACCTTGCCGGGATTTTCAATCTTGGGGCGCGGGCCGCGGGGGCCGCCGGGACCGGGTCCCTTGACAACTTTTGCTTTTTCCTGTGCCATTACTGGTCGCCCCCCTTCTGGTCAAAGTCGCCGGAGCCCTTGGTCTGGCTGTTGTAGACTTCCTGATAGATGGCGTTGGTCGCCAACAGCTCGGCGGGTGTGCCGTAGCCGCTGACCTTGCCGTTATCCAGCACCAGCACATGGTCGGCGTTTTCCACGCTGGAAATGCGCTGAGCAATGATAAAGACGGTGGTACCGGGGATCTTCTCGGCAAAGCTGCGGCGGATTTTGGCGTCGGTGCCGGTATCCACTGCGGAGGTGGAGTCATCGAGAATAAGAATTTTGGGCTTTTTCAGCAGTGCACGGGCAATGCACAGACGCTGTTTCTGGCCGCCCGAAACATTGGCGCCGCCCTGCTCAATATGAGTGTTGTAGCGGTCGGGGAATCGCTCGATGAACTCATCGGCGCAGGCCTGCTTGCAGGCATCCTCAATCTCGGCGTCGGTGGCATCCTTGTTGCCCCAGCGAAGATTTTCGGCAATGGTACCGCTGAACAGTTCGTTTTTCTGCAGCACCATGGCCACGCTGTTGCGCAGCGTCTCCAGATCATACTTGCGCACATCCACACCGCCCACTTCGACGGTGCCGGCGGTGACATCGTACAGGCGGGGCAGCAGCTGGACCAGGCTGGTCTTGGCGCTGCCGGTGCCGCCGATGACGCCCACCGTCTCGCCGGAACGGATGTTGAGGTTGATGTCGGACAGCACATCCTGGCCATCCTTCTTGTACCGGAAGCAGACATGGTCAAAGTGGACCGCGCCGTTTTTCACTTCCATCAAGGGGTTCTCGCAGTTGGTCAGGTCGCTCTTCTCGTCAAGGACCTCAGCCACACGGCGGGCGGAGGCCACCGACATCGAGATCATGACAAACACCATGGAGAGCATCATCAGGCTCATGAGAATGTTCATGCAGTAGGTCAGAAGGCTCATGAGCTCGCCGGTGGTGAGAGCCGTGGCGCCCGAGGTCACAATCATCCGCGCGCCCAGCCAGGAGATGAGCAGGATGCAGGTGTAGACAGTGCCCATCATGAGGGGGTTATTGAAGGAGAGGATTTTTTCCGCTTTGAGCAGCAGATTCTGGACGTTGGCGGAGGCCTTGCGGAACTTCTGGCCCTCATAGTCCTCCCGGACATAGGCTTTGACCACGCGGATGGCGGAAACGTTTTCCTCCACGCTCTCATTCAGATCGTCATATTTCTTGAATGCATGGGAGAAATACCGGTTGGCGCGGGTCATGATGAAGATCAGACAGGCGCCCAGCGCCAGCACCGCCACAAGATAGATGGAGGCCAGCCGGGAATTGATGGAAAACGCCATAATCATGGCGATCACCATGCTGGCCGGAGCGCGGATCAGCATACGCAGCATCATCTGATAGGCGTTCTGAATGTTGGTCACATCGGTGGTCATGCGGGTGACAAGGCCCGATGTGGAGTACTTGTCAATGTTGGCAAAGCTGAAGGTCTGAATGTTGCGGTACATGGCACGGCGAAGGTTGCGGGCAAACCCGGTGGATGCCCGGGCGCCCAGCACGCCGCCGCCGATGCCGAAGCACAGCCCCACAATGGCGGCCACAATCATCCAGCCGCCGATGCGGTAAATGTGGGAAAGATTTCCGGCGGTAACACCGTCGTCGATGATGGAGGCCATCAGGCGGGGAATAATCATTTCCATAATGACCTCGCCGATCATGCAGACCGGGGTCAGGATGGAAACCAGCCGGAAGCCCTCCGTTTGTTTGTAGAGTGTTTTTAGCATACGGTTCTCCTGTTTACAATTTCAAACATCAGTCAGAATTCGTTCCGTTGCGGATTTCCTGCGCATTGGCGTAGAGCTTTTCCAGCGATTTTTGCAGCGCAACGAGTTCACCGGGCGGAATGTTGGCCTGCAGCTCCCGCTCAAAGGCGTCGATGCTGCGCTGAAGGTCGGCAAAACACCGCCTTCCCTTTTCGGTCGGCACCAGACTTTTCAGTCTGGCGTCCTGCTCCACCGAAACGCGGTTGATAAAGCCCCCCTGCTCCATCCCCTGCAAAAGGGCGGTCACACTGGAGCGGCGGATATGAAACCGTGTTTCCACATCGCGCTGATAAACCGCCCCGCCGCTGCGGGTGGCTTCGATGATATAGCCCAAAACCATACCCCGCATACCGGTCAGTTCGGGGTTCACCTGGGCGGCGATGCGGGTGTCCAGCGCGACGGAAATCTCCCGCGCCGCGCAGTTGAGCATTCGTCCCACCGAAGGGAACGCGGTTTTCTCCGGTTCGGGGGGGTGAAGCGGCTCCAAGGGCTGATCCTGTGCTTTCGTCTGACTCACCTCCCTGCTGATCCGGCGCCGGTGATCGTTCGGGGTCGGACTGTTTGTTTTCGAACTGTTAGAATTCAAACAATTTAATTATAAGCAATCCCTGCAAGCTTGTCAATACAAGACAGGCAGAGATTGCAAATTTTGTGGATGCTTCCCCGCCGTGCCGGGCCAGGCGAGGGTGCTTCCATCCCCCGGGAATCGCACGGAAAAGATTTTACGCGCCAAAAGGACCAAAACCACAGGCAGCCCGCATGGCCTCATCGCTCTCAAAGCCATAAATTTTGTGGGCATCATCCTCATAGATCAGCGCCTCTTCCGGCATGGCGGCGGCCAACTCGGGGGTGGTGGGCTGACGTTCCCCGTATGCCTCCCATTTGGAAATGACAAAAAACACCTTACCCTGGGGCGGAGCGTCCAGATGGCCGGTGGGTTGCAGCCAGGGGCGCAGCTCCGGCACGCTGTTGGGGGTGAGGGTCCAGACATGGATGCGGCCATCGGTGAGCTCGGTCATGATATTGCCGTCCCAGAAGGACGCATAGCCATTTTCATAGCCGTTGTCCACCAGAAATTGCGCGGTGGCAATGTTCTCATTGGGTGCGGCAGCCGCTTCGCGGTAGTCCATGCCGGTGCGGAGCAGCATCACCGCCGCCAGGCAGGTCACCGCCAGACGGGCATCCTTCCGGTGAAGGGGCGCACAGTCCGCCAGGGCAATTTCCAGCAGGGGGATCATCAGCACTGCCAGCGGCAGCAGGTACCGGTCGGAGTGTCCGCTGTTGGTCAGGCCGTAAAGCAGTGCAAAACAGAGCAGTCCCATCAGGAAGAACGCTCCCACCAGGCGGTGCGCCAGCGGGTAGCGGTCCCGGCCGCGCACCAGACGCACCGAGAAGACACAGCAGAAAACAATCAGCGCCACCGCCGTCAGATTGAACAGCGTGGAGAGGGAGAAGAGCTTGCCCTGCTGCCAGCCAAAGGAAGCCAGCACCGCGTTGACAAACCATTGCAGCCGTTCCAGGTTGAGGCCGGTAAAGGCCACATAGCCCTGATCCTGGAAGTGATAAATGCCCGAAAGAACCTTGGCATTGACAACATAGCCCCCCAGAGCGGCCACGTCCGCCGCCAGACAGAGGGCAACGAGGCCGCCGCAGGGCGATGCCAGGCTTTTGCGCATCATTTCTTGCAGTGTGCCGGCCTTACGGCCGCCGTCCAGCCAGCAGAGCAGCAGCACCGCGAGGGTCAGCGGGATTTGCAGGATGAAAAGCTGCCGCGGACCGCCCAGCGCCGCCGCAAAGGACAGCAGGCAAAAACCCGCCGCCCCGGCCCACCGGCCGCCGCGCCCGGCCCGCACAAACAGGAGAACGCCCCCGAGACACGCAAAGCTGATGGCGATATGCGGGATGTAATATAACCCTTCCAGAACATACTGACGGTAAAGGGCGCTGAAGGGCAGAACCAGCAGTCCAGCACCAAAAAGTCCCGCATCTCTCAGCCGGGCCTGCCGGGCAAAGAAAAACCAGGCGGCCTGATAAATCCCAATCAGCAGGCAGCTTCCCGCCACCCGAACCGTATGCCAGTTGGAAAAAACACGGAACAGCGGCGCCATCACCAGTTGGGTGTTGATCACCCGCAGCTCGGTGGAATAGTACCAGTTTTCGCTGAGGATGCCGCCCTCCCGGGAAAGCAGTTCCGCCAGCACCTGCTCGGAGGCCATATCGGCATCCAGACGGTTGACGGCCCACAGCCGCCAGTCGCAGACCAGCAGGGCCAGGCACACTGCCGCCCAGAGTGCCGCCAGCATCCGGCCGGGGCGTTGTTTTGTGTTTCGCAAAAGGGTCCCCTCCCCTGTTTGGTATAGATGTATTGTAGCGCAAACCACGGCGGGGTTCAAGCCGTAACCGCCTGCGCTCTTGCGCCTGCGGGTCAAAAGGACGGGAAAAGGCGGAGTCGGTACTATGGAAAAATCGGCAAGCTTCTGTCGAAGTTTGCCGATTTTTGGTACGGGTAGTGGGGGTCGAACCCACACGCCTTGCGGCACTGGAACCTAAATCCAGCACGTCTGCCAATTCCGCCATACCCGCATCTGTAAGACTGCCGGAAAACCGGCAGTCAAAGCTTGTCGAAACAGTCATCATCCATCACCACCGGCGGACCTGCGCCAACGATAGCGATTCCAGTTTAGCAGGCGCGGAGAAATTTGTCAACCGCTCACAGGCTGGCCAGGTAGGCGGCGGGGCCTGACTCATACAGGTCTCCGCCATGGGGGTCCAGCAGCACCGTCAGCGGCATTTGTTCCACCGTCAGGCGGCGGACCGCCTCGCAGCCCAGGTCGGGCCAGGCAATGATTTCACAGCTTTTGACACTGCCTGCCATAAGGGCGCCCGCGCCGCCGATGGCGGCCAGGTACACGGCGCCGTTGCGCACCACCGCCTGTTTGACGGCGGCATCCCGTTTGCCCTTGCCGATCATACACGCAAGGCCCAAATCCAGCAGCCGGGGGGTGAATTTGTCCATCCGCCCGGAGGTGGTGGGTCCGGCCGCACCGATGGCGCAGCCCGGACGTTCCGGCGTGGGACCAACATAATAGATGGCCGCACCGCGCAGGTCAAAGGGCAGCGGTTCGCCCCGGTCCAGCGCCTCATTCATGCGGGCATGGGCGGCGTCCCGGGCGGTATAGACGATGCCGCTGAGCAGCACGGTATCCCCCGCCCGCAAAGGGGACAGAGCCTCCCGGCTCAGCGGAGTGGTCAGTTCATATTGCATGGCGTTCACTCTCCCTGCCGCGCACGGCGGTGCAGTTCCTTCACTTCAGCATGATGGCGGTTGACAAGTTCCAGCTCGGCGTCGGTGATGCGGTCCGCGCCAAAGCCTGTTTTTCCGCCGGCCGGCACGCCCAGTGAAATGTCAATGGCAGACTTTTTTCTGCGTACCGTTGTATTTTCTTCTCCGCTTTCCAGCGGGAAATCCATTTCAGCCAGATTGTTCAATGCCCTATCCTTTCCTGGTTGGCTCAAAGCTCCGCGCTGGCGCGGCGGGTTACATGGCAGCTCACATTGACCGCCACCGGCAGGCAGGCCACATGGGTGGGTTTGTGTTCAATGGCCACACCCAGGCAGGTGGTGGCCCCGCCAAAGCCCTGGGGACCGAATCCGGTGGCATTGATGGCGTCCCGCAGTTCCCGCTCCAGAGCCGCATAGTAGGAGTCGGGGTTGGGCACATCCAGCGGGCGGAGCAGCGCCTGCTTGGCCAGCGCGGCACAATGATCGAAGCTGCCGCCAATGCCGATGCCCAGCACAATGGGCGGGCAGGGATTGGCGCCCGCCAGGCGGACGGTTTCCATGACAAAATCCCTGACCCCCTGCACCCCGTCGGCGGGTTTGAGCATGGTCAGACGGCTCATGTTCTCGCTGCCCGCGCCTTTGGGCGCCACTGTGACGCGGCAGCCGCTGCCGGGCACCAGATGCACCGTCAGGAAGGCCGGGGTGTTGTCCCCCGTGTTGACCCGCTGCAGGGGATCGGCCGTGATGGATTTGCGCAGATACGCTTTTTCATAGCCGCGGCGCACCCCTTCGTTGACGGCGTCGGTCAAGTCGCCGGTGAGATGCACGTCCTGCCCCAGTTCCACAAAGACACAGGCCATGCCGGTGTCCTGGCAGATGGGCAGGTCCTTCTGCTTTGCCACACAGAGATTTTGCTGCAAAAGGCCCAGCGTTTCTTTGGCCAGGGGCCAGGGCTCCTCAGCCTGAGCCACATCCAGCGCCGCGCGGACATCGTCGGGCAGTGTGGTGTTGGCCTGAATGCACAGACGCTCCACCACGTCGGTGATGCGGGCGGCGTCCAGCTCCCGGATGGTTCCAGTGCTCATACGCGGGCCACGCCGCTTTCCCGCGCGGCTTGCGCCACAGCGTCGGCCACGGCCGGGGCCACACGGGGGTCAAAGGCCTTGGGCAGAATGTTGTCCTCGCTCAGTTCCGCATCGGGAATCAGCCCGGCAATGGCGCGGGCGGCCGCCATCTTCATCTGGGGATTGATATCCCGGGCACGCACCGAGAGGGCGCCCTTGAAGATGCCGGGGAACGCCAGGACGTTGTTGACCTGGTTGGGAAAATCGCTGCGGCCGGTGCCAATCACCCGCACACCGGTGGCGCGGGCGGCGTCGGGCATAATCTCGGGCGTGGGGTTGGCCATGGCGAACACAATGGCGTCGGGGGCCATGGTGGCGGCCATTTCCGGCGTCAGCGCGCCGGCGATGGACGTGCCGATAAAGAGATCCGCCCCGCGGATGGCCTCGGCCAGACCGCCCGTCCGATGGTCCGGGTTGGTCACGGTGGCCAGCCATTCCTTGTGGCCCTCCAGCCCGGCCGGTCGGCCGGGGTAGAGAATGCCGTGCTCGTCCACCGCGGTGATGTTCTTTGCGCCGGCGGTTTGCAGCATCTTGATGATGGCGGTGCCGGCCGCGCCGGGGCCGTTCTGCACAATGCGGATCTCCTCCAGACGCTTGCCCACCACCTTGAGGGCGTTGAGCACGCCGGCCAGCACAATAATGGCGGTGCCGTGCTGATCGTCGTGGAAAACGGGGATGTCCAGATCCCGCTCCAGCTCGGCCTCGATTTCAAAGCACTCGGGGCTGCGGATGTCCTCCAGATTGATGCCCCCAAAGGTGGGTGCGATGGCCTTGACTGCGGCCACCACCTCCTCTTTGGTGGAGGCGTTGAGGCAGATGGGGAAGGCGTCCACACCGCCGAACTCTTTAAAGAGAACGCATTTGCCCTCCATCACCGGAAGTCCCGCCTCGGGGCCGATGTTGCCCAGACCCAGCACGGCGGTGCCGTTGGTGACGACAGCCACCGTGCGGCCCTTGAGGGTATATTTGTACACATCGTCGGGGTTCGCCTTGATCCGGCGGCAGGGTTCCGCCACGCCGGGGGTGTAGGCGGTGGACAGGGCATCCTTATCCCGGACGGGAACCAGGCTGTTCACCGTCAGCTTGCCGTGGTTTTTTTCGTGCATTTCCAATGCGGCGGCATTGTAATCCATCGGTAACACTCCTTTTTATTTGGACAGAATCTCTTACTTGGCTTTGGCGTAAATGGGTTCCAGCTGGATGACGCAAAAATGATCCGGCCATTTTTCCGACACCGCCTTGCGCAGCTCCGCCGGGATCTTGTTGGCGCGGCGGTCCCGCGCCGCCAGCAGATCAGCGGGCACGGCACAGTCAAAAATCACATTGGTGTGGGTGGGGCCGGGCACGATGCGCAGATCGTGGAGATTGGCCTGGGGTTCCAGCTCCGCCAGCTTTTCTTTGAGAAAATCCCGCAGTTCATTGATATGGGGGTCATCGGTCACCACCGGGTCAAAGTGAATGGTGACCAGCAGGTGGTCATGGACCTGAAAATCCTTCTCGATGGAATCGATGAGGTCATGGCTCTGCATCACGTCGCAGTCCGCAGGCATCTCGATATGGAAGCTGACCAGCTGGTTGCCGGGGCCATAGTCATGGATCATCAGGTCATGGATGCCCAGAACGCCGGGATAGCTGGTGGCTTTCTTTTCAATATATTCGATCAGCTCGGGGTCCGGCGCGGCGCCCAGAATCGGGCTGATGGTGTCCCGCACCAGGCCGATGCCGCTCCAAAGAATGAACGCTGCCACGCCGAGGCCCATAACGCCATCAATGCGATCGATACCACTGAAGTGGGTGACCAGGGTGGCAACCAGAACAGCGGAGGTGGAAATCACATCGTTGCGGGCATCGGCGGCGGTGGCCAACAGCGTTTCGGAATGAATGCGGTTGCCAATATTGCGGTTAAAAACGCTCATCCACAGCTTGACCGCGATGGAGGCCAGCAGCACCGCAATGGTGAGGGCACTGAAGGTGACGGGGGTGGGATGCAGCACCTTGAGGAAGCTCTCCTTGAGAAGCTCCACACCGATGACAAGAATCATCACTGAAACCGCCAGACCGGCAATGTACTCATACCGGGCGTGGCCGTAGGGGTGCTCGTCGTCGGCGGGCTTGGCGCCCAGACGGAACCCCACCAGACTGACCACGTTGGAGCTGGCATCCGAGAGGTTGTTCATGGCGTCCGCCGTGATGGCCATGCTGCCGAAAATGGTGCCCACCAGAAACTTGCCCGCAAAGAGCAGCACGTTGCAGAAAATGCACACAAAACAGGCAAGGTTGCCGTAGGCGGTGCGGACCTTGTGATCTCCAGTCTGATCGGGATTTTTAATAAAAAGTTTCACCAGAAGTTCTGTCAAATGTAACCTTCCCTTCATTCTGCCGCAGCAGGACAGTGATTGGAAAAGTGGCGGACCGGGGGGTCCGCCACAAATCTTGATTTGTTCCAGGGTATGCGGATCAGTCGCGGATGATGCAGGCATCCCGCTCAGGACCCACCGAGATATACTTGATTTTGCAGCCCACAGCCTTTTCCAGCAGTTCCACATAGTCGCGGGCAGCCTGGGGCAGATCCTCATACCGGCGTACCCCCGAGATGTCACAGTGCCAGCCGGGCATCGTCCTGACGACGGGCCGGGCGTCATCCAGCGTCTTGCCGGTGGGGAACCGGTCGGTCAGGGTGCCGTCCGCCAGTCGATACTGGGCCACAACGGGAATTTCCTCCATATAGTCCAGCACATCCAGCAAAGTCAGGGCCAGCTCATCACAGCCCTGGCACTGCACACCGTAGCGGGAGGCCACCACATCGAAGGGACCGACGCGGCGGGGACGGCCGGTGGCCGCGCCATACTCATGGCCGGATTCCCGCAGCAGATGCTTTTCCTCTTCCGTCATGGCCAGCTCGGCGGTGAAAGGTCCCTCCCCCACGCAGGAGGAATAGGCCTTCATGATGCCGATGGACAGATCCAGCTTGCGGCCGGGAATACCCGCGCCGATGGGAGCATAGGCGCCGATGGTGTTGGAGGAGGAAGTGTAGGGATAGATGCCGTAATCGATGTCCCGCAGCGCGCCCAGCTGGGCCTCAAAGAGAATCTTCTTGCCCGCGTCGTCTGCGTCCGCCAGGAACTGGCCCACATCGCAGATGAAGGGGGCGAACGCCTCCTGATAGTGCTTGCACCAGGCCCACATCTCGTCTACGCTGACCGGCTTTTCGCCGTAGATGTTGACCATGGTCAGGTTCTTGGACTCCACAATGGTTTCCAGGCGCTTGTGAACGCCCTCATCCAGATGAACCAGGTCCCCCATGCGCAGCGTTTTTTTCATAAACTTGTCGCCGTAGGTATAGGCAATGCCGCGCTTGGTGGAGCCGAACTGGGCGCCGGTCTTGGCCAGACGGGCTTCCTCCAGGCCGTCCTGCTCCACATGGAAAGGCATGGTGATGGTGGCGCGGTCAGAAATTTTGAGATTGTCGGGGGTAATGGCGATGCCCTTGTCCCGCAGTGCGGCGATTTCGCCCTCCAGATGCTCGGGGTCGATGACCATGCCGCCGCCCATGACGCAGGTGACTTCGGGGCGAAGGATGCCCGAGGGGATCAGGTTCAGAATGAACTTGCCCCGCTCGTTCTTGACGGTGTGTCCGGCGTTATCACCGCCCTGGTAGCGGGCGACAATGTCATAGTCGCGGCTGAGCAGGTCCACCATGCGGCCCTTGCCCTCATCGCCCCAGTTGATACCGGTAATTGCAGTAAGCATAAAAATTCCCTCACTTTGGCAAAATGTACAGCCTTTTCCGTTCGGCCTTGGGCGCCGATTTCTTATTGCCGGGATTCGCCGTTGTTTCTATTATAGCAGACCTTCCGGCAAAATCCAATACCCAATTTTGAGGATTCATGCCCCTTCCAGCGCACGGACCAACGGCTCCACGCTGTCATAGGCCAGAATCACAAATCCGTTGCCATCCCGATAGACCACATCGGAGCCGTCGGCGCTGGCATAGGGCAGATCCAAAGCGGTTTCCCCGCCGTAGAGCAGCACAAAAACCGGCCCTTCGGGGAACGCGTCATGCGCGGTGCTCTGGAGCCAGGTCTGGGGGTAGGGCGTTTCCAGATTTCCCACCGTCCACATTTCAATTTCGCCGTTGGAAAGCTCGGTCAGCACATTGCTGTTCCAGAAAGTGGCAATTCCCTGGGAATATCCCTGTTCCATGAGCCAGCCGCACGCCTCGGTCATTCCCTTGCGCGCCCGGGGCGTGTGGTTCAGAAAATGGTCCACCGTCCCCGCACTGCACAGCAGCACGCAGGCCGCAAAGGCCGAGGCCAGCCAGCGGCGGGCATGGGGCAGGCGGAAGTGCTCGGTCTCCCCTTCCATTTGCAGCACCGCAAAGGCCAGTGGAACCACCGGCAGCCAGTGGCTGGCATTGACCTCCTGCTTGCCGTGGGTCCAGGCAAAAATCATGCCGTCCACCACCAGAATGGCGGCCAGCAGAAACACCACCGTGTTCTGCTCAAAGCTCAGTTCCCTGTGGCGCACAAGCAGGCGGACCAGACTGACGGCCACCGCTCCCGCCAGCACAATGCCGAACGCTCCCAGCACGCCGCTGACGCTGAACAGCGCAATGGTGGAAGTTTGGCCGCCGATCTCGAACACGCTGCTGTCCAGCGGGTAGCCGAACAGACTGAGAAAATCCAGCCAGGCATCCGCCAGCTTTTCAAAGCTCATCTCAAGCCAGGTGCGCTGCTCCTGCGCCGAAAAATGGTGGTTCCTTGCCAGGACAGCAGTATTGACCAGATACCCCGCGCCGGAGGCCGCCAGCATCAGCAGCGAAGCCCCCGTCAACCGCAGTTCGCGGCGCACGGCGGACCGGGCGAAGCCGGCGTCCCGGGCGCCGAGCCAGAGCAGCACCAGCGCGGTGAGGACCAGCGGCAGATACAGGTTCATGATGAGCCGCACTCCGTTGAGTCCCGCCGCCCCGCATACAGCCGCCAGCAGCGCTCCGGTTCCCAGCGCGCGGGGCAGCGTTTTGGCCCGGACAAGGCGCAGGACCAGACCCAGGCTGAGCAGCAGCAAAATCATGTGGGGCAGATAAAAGCCCCCGAAGATCCCGTGGAACAGGTACCAGAACCCAAAGGGGCACATGAGCGCCGCCGCGCCCCACGCGCCGCTGCCGCGCAGTCCGACGCCCCGGGCAAAGAAAAGATAGCTGCCCGCCAGCGCCGCCAGCAGCACCGCCTGGGCCAGTACCCGGGCCAGATGCCAGTTGTCCGGGAAAATCATCAGTCCCACCTTGAACAGCAGCTGTTCACAGAACACCCGCAGCTCGGTGGAATAATACCAGTTGGTGGAAAGGATTCCGCCCTCCCGGTTGAGCTGGCTGGCCAGGACCATCTCGGAAGCCATGTCGCTGTCCAGACAGGTCCTGCCCCAGAGGGCCGTAAAGGCCACCGCCCCCAACCATGCCGCCACCAGCCAGATCCAGGGCAGCGTCTCCCACAGCCGTGGCGTTTTCCGATCTTTCATGAATCTGCCTTTCAGCTCCGGTTGAGCAGTTTGTGACGGGTGCCGTCGGGCTCCACCACGGTGGTGTGTTCCATCTGATCGATGAGCGATGCTTTGACATTGGCCAGATATTCTTTGCGCAAAGCGTCCCGCTCGGCCAACTCGGCCTGCGTCAGGCCGCTGGTTTTTGCTTTGTGGGCCAGTTCATTGATTCGTGCAATCTTGGCGCGTTCCATAGGACTTTTGTTCCTCCTGTTTTTTGCATTGGATTCCGTTTTTTTGTGTGGAATACGGTTTACAGTATAACAGATTTTGCGGAATTTGGAACGGGAGCCCTGTACATTTTGAAAAAAAGTTGTATAATAAGTAAACACTGTATCACTAAAAGGACAGGAGAATTTTCATGAAAAAGAATCATCTGGCCCGCACCGGCGCGGGCGTTCTGGCCCTGAGCCTGGTTCTGGGGCTTTCCGGCTGCGGTTCCACCGCAGACAGCTCCGACGCACAGAGCAGCGTGGCTTCCTCCGGGGCTGCCTCTTCCGGGGTCTCCACGGAGGAACAGGCACAGGACGCCTACGCCTATCTGGCGGATTTCCAGCTCAGCGATGGTTTTGACGAGAATGGCTATCTCAAGGGTGTGAAGGCCGCAGATTATGTGACCATCCCCGATTTGGACACGCTGACCCTCTCGGAGGAAGCCAACACAGTGACCGAGGAGGATGTGAGCGAGTATATCACCGACAACGTGCTTTCCAACTATGTCACCACCAACGAGGTGACCGACCGTGCCGCCCAAAACGGCGATACCGTCAACATTGACTATGTGGGCACCATCGACGGCGTGGCCTTTGACGGGGGCAGCGCCACGGGGTACAACCTGACGCTGGGCAGCAACACCTTTATTGATGATTTTGAGGCGCAAATTGAGGGCCATATGCCCGGGGAAACCTTTGATGTGAATGTGACCTTCCCCGAAAACTATCAGTCCACCGATCTGGCGGGCAAGGATGCCGTTTTTGCCACCACGCTGAACTACATCAGCGAGGATGTGACCCCCGAGCTGAGCGACGACTGGGTCAAGGACAACCTGAACCAGTCCATGGGGCTGGACAGCGTGGATGCCCTCAACGCCTATGTGAGCGACACCATCCTGTTTGACCAGCAGGCCAACGAGCTGTACGGCCAGCTCTATGACGCGGTGGAGGTGAAGGAGGGCCTGCCCGAGGAGGCAGAGGCCTTCTTTACGGACTATTATCTCTATCAGCCCTATCTGTACAGCCAGCAGTACGGGGTCTCGCTGGAAGACTTCCTGTCCATGACCGGCTACGCCGGGGTGGAGGAATACCTGGAAGCCGCCGAGAGCCAGAAGCAGTCCATGATCAAGCAGATCCTGATTATGCAGGCCGTTGCCGAGCAGAAGGGCACCGTGTGCGACACCGACACCCTGAACGCCGAGTTTGAGCGGTATTTCGGCACCACCGATTCCTCCAGCTATGTGGAGGTTTACGGCGAAAACTATCTGAAAATGAATGTGCTGCATGATCTGGTCATGCAGGGTCTGATTGAACAGTCCAACGCATAAAGGCCGTCGCTCAAAATAATTTTCCGCCACCCGGCCCTTCCTGTTGACAAGGAAAGGGCCGGGTGGTATAGTTGGAGCAGATATTTAGATATTTTTCTAAACGTCTTATTTTCAGGACAAGGAGGGGTCCCCATGATGGGGGATGCATTCAAGGCGCTGAGCGACCCGACCCGGCGCAAAATTTTGGAGCTGCTCAGCGAGGGCGAGCTGACCGCCGGGGAGATTGCGGCCCATTTTGAGATGGCAAAGCCGTCGGTCAGCCACCATCTGAGTGTGCTGAAGAGCGCGGGTCTGGTCACCGATGAACGGCAGGGTCAGAATATTGTCTACTGCCTGAACCTGACGGTGTTTCAGGAAGTTCTGAAGTGGTTCTATGATTTCGGCTTCGTGAAGGAGGAACGGGACGATGAAGAATAATAGTCTTTACTGGGTTCTGGGCGGGGGATGCGTGGTCAACTTTGCGGCCCATCTGTGGTTCTACCCTTCCCTGCCCCAGGTTATTCCCATCCACTGGGGGATGGACGGCACAGTGAACGGCTGGGGGCCGCGGTATGTTTCGCTGATTCTGGCGGCGCTGCCGCTGCTGATGTTGATTCTGATGCGGGTCCTGCCTGCCGCCGACCCCAAGCGGCAAAACTATGAGAAGTTCTCCGGCATTTACCGGGGCTTTATCATCGGCATCACGGTATTTATGGCTGCTGTCAGCTGGCTGACCGAGCTTTCGGTGTTCGGGCTGCTGCCAGACGGGGACAGTCTCGTGGGCAACATCATTGTGGGCAGCGTGGGGCTTCTGTTTCTTCTGCTGGGCAACTATATGCCACGCATCAAGCAGAATTATTACATGGGCTGCAAGACGCCCTGGGCGCTGGCGGATGAGCACAACTGGAACCGCACCAACCGCATGGGCGGCATTGTCTTTGTGGTGATGGGCCTTCTGATGCTGGTGAGCTGCCTGTTTTCCGGGCTGCTGGGCACCGGGGGAACCATGGTTCTTATCCTTGGCGGCATTTTTGGCGGAACCGGCTGGATCTATCTCTATTCCTTCCTTGTTTTTAAGGGGATCATGAAGTAAAGGAGAGCGTTATGCTGCGCATTGAGCACCTGACCAAGACCTACCCGGGCGGCAAAACCGCCGTGCGGGATCTGAGCCTTCACGTCTGCCCCGGGGACATTACCGGCTTTATCGGCCACAACGGAGCGGGCAAAACCACCACCATCAAGGCGGCGGTGGGAATTCTGGAGTTTGATGAGGGAGAAATTTTCATCGATGGCATCCCGATGCGGCAGGACCCGCTGGCCTGCAAGCAAAAACTGGCTTATATCCCTGACAACCCCGATCTGTACCCATACCTGACCGGCATCCAGTACCTGAACTTTGTGGCGGATCTTTTTGGGGTAAGTGCCCGGGACCGCAGCGCCCGGGTGGAGCGGTACGCGGGCGCCTTTGGCATCACCGGGGTTCTGGGGGACATGATCTCCTCCTATTCCCACGGGATGCGGCAAAAGCTGGCTGTGACGGCGGCACTGGTCCATGAGCCCCGGCTGCTGGTTCTGGACGAACCTTTTGTGGGGCTTGACCCGGAGGCCGTGGTCACCCTGAAAGGGCTCATGCATGAGCTGTGTGCCGCAGGCGCGGCGGTGTTTTTTTCCACCCATGTGCTGGACGTGGCCGAACGGCTGTGCAACAAGGTGGTCATCATCAAGCAGGGGCGGCTGGTGACCGCCGGCGAAACCGCCGCCCTGACCGGCGGAAAGCCGCTGGAAGAAGTGTTTATGGAGGTGGTACGCGGTGACGGGGCAGATTCGGCTTCTGTTAAAACTCGCTCTGTGTAACGCAGGCGGCCTGAACACCTTCCGTCATACCCGCGACCGGGCGGTGCGCCGCCGCTGGCTGCTGCTGGCCGCCGCCCGGGTTCTGGTGGGCGCCATGGTCGCTGGGTACGCTGCGGCGCTGGCCGCCGGGCTGGCCGCGCTGGGAATGGCCGGGCTGATCCCGGAAGACCTGTTTCTGGTGTCCGCTCTGGTGGTTCTGTTTGTGGATCTTTTCAAAGCCGGGCCGGTACTGTTTGATGCCGCCGGCTATGAGCAGCTGGCCTGTCTGCCAGTCCGGCGCGGCGCCATTGCGGTCAGCCGGTTTCTGGTGCTTTATCTGGAAGGGCTGGGCACCTCGCTGCTGGTGCTGGTGCCAGGTCTGGCCGTGGCCTGCGCTGCCACGCGGCCCACAGCGGCCAATGTGCTGGCCATGACAGTCGGCGTCCTGCTGTTGCCCGGGCTTCCGCTGACGCTGGCGGTTCTGCTGGGCGCGGCGGTGACGGCGATCAGCGCCAGGACCCGCCGCAGCAGTCTGGCGGCTGCTGCGCTGACCATTCTGCTGGTGCTGGCCCTGTTGGCGGGCTGCGCCGTGCTGGGCTGGCAGAGCGAACAGATAGACCTTTCCGGGCCGGAATTCTGGCGGAATCTGGCCGCCATGGTCGACCGGCAGATCGGGCGGTTGTATCCCCCCGCCCGTTGGTTTGGCCGGGCGGCAGGCGGTGACCGGGCGGCGCTGGCCCTGCTGGCTGGGGTCTCGGTTCTGCCCGCCGCCCTGGTGGCGGGGATCGCCGGACGGCATCTGGGGTCCCTGTGTACCGCGCTGAATTCCGGTGCGGGCCGGGGACGCTTTGTTCTGCGGGAGCAAAAAGCGGCATCCCCGCTGCGGGCACTGATGATCCGGGAAGCACGGCGCTATGCCGCGTGCAGCTCCTATATGACCAATACGCTTATCGGTTACCTGCTGATGGCGGGGTGCGGCGCGGCGCTTGTGGGAATCGGTTCCTCCCGGCTGGAACAGATGCTCGGCATTCCGGGGGCATTGCCCCGGTGGTTCCCGCTGATTCTGGGTCTGATGGCGGTCATCACCCCCACCACGGCGTGCTCGGTGTCGCTGGAGGGAAAGCACTGGTGGCTGATGCAGTCGCTGCCGGTTGCTCCGCGCCAGCTGTGGAGCGCAAAGCTGCTCTTCAATCTGGCCATTGCCGCCCCCTGTTGGTTGATCGCGGTGGGATGCAGCGCTCTGGCCCTGCATCCTGATCCGGCCGGGCTTGCGTGCCTGGCTGCGGTTCCCGCGCTGTACATTGTATTCAGCGCACTGGCCGGGCTGCGCATCAACCTGGCCCTTCCCAGCTTTGACTGGACCGCCGAGGTCCAGGCCGTAAAGCAGAGCGCCGCCACGCTGGTTACCATGGTGGCCGGGTTCGGCGCGGCGGGCGCGGGCGCCGCCCTGGTGGCACTGCTGCCCGGAGCCGCCTATCCCCTGCTGTGTGTCCTGCTGGCCGGTGCATCCCTGGCACTGTGGCGCAGCATCTGCCGTCAGCCGATTCGATGACACCGGCGCGGCGTTCCTGCAACCGCAAAAGCCCCCGCCGGGCAAAGGAATTGCACCTTTGCCCGGCGGGGGCTTTGTTTTGGGACAATTACCGCAGAATCAGGCGGCCATCCTGCGCGTCCACCGTGAGGGTATCCCCGGGGACGTGGGAGCCGGCAATGATCTCCCTGGCAATCATGGTCTCCACGTTGGCCTGGATATACCGTTTGAGGGGACGGGCGCCGTAGATGGGATCATAGCCGTCGTTGATGATGACCTCCCGCGCGGCATCGGTGACCACAAGGTTCAGCTGCTTGTCGGCCAGGCGCTTGCGCAGATCATCCAGCATCAGCTCCACAATGCCACCGATTTCCTGTTTGGTCAGGCTCTTGTAGTAGACAATATCATCCAGACGGTTGAGGAACTCGGGACGGAACTGGCGCTTGAGCAGCTGGTCGATTTTGCTGCGGGCATCGGCGGAGAGCTCGTTTCTGCCCTGGGCGCGGTTGTGCTCCAGATCTTCGAGGATGATATCCGAGCCAAGGTTGGAGGTCAGAATGATGATGGTATTTTTGAAATCCACCGTGCGGCCCTGGCTGTCGGTGATGCGTCCATCGTCCAGCACCTGAAGCAGAATGTTGAACACATCGGGGTGGGCCTTTTCTACCTCGTCAAACAGCACCACGCTGTAGGGACGGCGGCGGACCGCCTCGGTGAGCTGGCCGCCTTCCTCATAGCCCACATATCCCGGAGGGGCGCCGATGAGACGGCTGACGCTGAATTTTTCCATATACTCCGTCATATCGATGCGGACCATATTCTTTTCATCGTCAAAGAGCGCCTGGGCCAGCGCTTTGGCCAGCTCGGTCTTGCCCACGCCGGTGGGACCCAGGAAGAGGAAGCTGCCGATGGGGCGGTTGGGATTGGCGATGCCGGCACGGGAGCGCAGAATGGCGTCGCTGACCTTTTGCACCGCCTCGTCCTGACCGATCACCCGCTGATGGAGCACATCGGGCAGGCGGAGCAGCTTCTCGCGCTCCCCTTCCACCAGCTTTTCCACCGGGATGCCGGTCCAGCGGGCCACGATGCGGCTGATCTCCTCGGCCGTCACACGGTCACGGAGCAGGCTCTGCTCCTTTTTCTCGGCGGCGATTTTCTCCTCCGCTTCCAGCTGGCGCTGCAGATCGGGCAGCTTGCCGTATTGCAGCTCGCCGGCTTTGGCGTAGTCGCCGGTGCGGGTGGCTTTCTCGATCTCCGCCTTGGTGGATTCCACCTCGGCACGCAGGCTCTGCACCTTGTTGATGGCGTTCTTCTCGTTCTCCCACTGGGCCTTCTTGGAATTGAAGCCGTCGCGCAATTCGGCCAGCTCTTTTTCCAGCGCCGCCAGACGCTGGCGGGACATCTCGTCGGTCTCTTTTTTCAGGGAGGCCTCCTCAATCTGGAGCTGGGTGATCTTATGGTTCAGGTCATCCAGTTCTGCGGGCATGGAGTCCAGCTCGGTCTTGACCATGGCACAGGCTTCGTCCACCAGGTCGATGGCCTTGTCGGGCAGGAAGCGGTCGGTGATATAGCGGTCGGACAGGGTGGCCGCCGCGATGAGGGCGCCGTCCTGAATCTTGACGCCATGGTAAACCTCATAGCGCTCCTTCAGGCCGCGCAGGATGGAGATGGTATCCTCCACCGTGGGTTCCTGGACCTGCACCGGCTGGAACCGCCGTTCCAGAGCGGGGTCTTTCTCGATATATTCCCGGTATTCGTCCAGCGTGGTGGCGCCGATGCAGTGCAACTCGCCACGGGCCAGCATGGGCTTGAGAATATTGCCCGCATCCATGGCGCCCTCGGTTTTGCCGGCGCCGACGATGGTGTGCAGCTCATCGATAAAGAGGATAATCCTGCCTTCGGACTTTTTGACCTCGTTCAGAACCGACTTGAGCCGTTCCTCAAACTCGCCGCGGTATTTGGCGCCCGCGACCAGCGCGCCCATATCCAGGCTAAACACGGTGCGGTCCTTAAGGTTCTCCGGCACATCGCCGCGCACAATCCGCTGGGCCAGGCCCTCGGCGATGGCGGTCTTGCCAACGCCTGCCTCACCGATGAGCACAGGGTTATTCTTGCGCTTGCGGCTCAGAATGCGGATCACGTTGCGGATCTCGGTGTCACGGCCGATCACCGGGTCCAGCTTGTTGGCACGGGCGGCCTCCACCAGATCCTGGCCGTATTTTTTCAGGGCGTCATAGGTGGATTCGGGGTTATCGGTGGTCACGCGCTGGTTGCCGCGCACGGCGGACAGCACCTGCATGAATTTTTCCTTGGTGATGCCGAACTGCTTGAACAGAGCCCCCGCCACACGGCCGGGATTTTGCAGCATACCGAGGAAGACATGCTCCACGCTGATGTATTCGTCCTTCATCTGGGACGCCTGCTTTTCGGCGGCGTTGAGGGCCTGATCCAGTTCATTGGAAATATAGACCTTGTCCGGGTCACGGCCCGATCCCGTCACATGGGGCAGGGCGGCAACCTTTTCCGCCGCAGCGGCCTCAAAGGTGCCGGGGTCCACGTTCATCCTGGTCAGCAGCTGGGGAATGAGCCCCTCCTGCTGTTGGGTGAGAGCAACCAGCATATGCTCCTGCTCCAGAGCCTGGTTGGAGTATTCAATGGCCAGACGCTGAGCGCTCTGGATGGCTTCCAGCGTTTTCTGGGTAAATTGATTCATATTCATATCGCAAACCTCCTTACATTGGGCAACGATAATGGTGTATGCCTGGCGCGGCGCGCGGCCTCCGGGATTGGCGGCCGCTGTGCGCAATTAGCAAACAGTGGGGTGCGAGTGCCACTTCCGCCCGGCGGCTCGCAGCCAATTCAGCATTGAGGGCGTTTTGCGGAAAGACTTCCTTGAATTAGCACTCTATCCATCTGACTGCTAATATTGTACCACGTCACGCCGCAAAGTCAATAGGTTCAATTGAAAAAGTTTTGTGAACGGCTAAATCCGCCGGGGCGCGCAGGATTCATTTTTCTTCATTTTCCTGCCCCGCACCCTTGATTTTGTATGACAAAACCTTTACAATAAGGGTATATATTGTCTGGGTTCTTTCCCGGAGAGGGAGTTGTATCTTTATGGCTGACAAAAACCTGAGCATCAATACCCTGTGTGTGCAGGGCGGATATACGCCGGGTAACGGCGAGCCCCGCCAGATTCCCATTGTGCAGAGCACCACCTTTAAATATGACAGTTCCGACGAGATGGGCAAGCTGTTTGACCTGGAGGCCAACGGCTACTTCTATTCCCGTCTGCAAAACCCCACCTGCGACACGGTGGCCGCAAAGATTGCCGAGCTGGAGGGCGGCACCGCCGCCATGCTGACCAGCTCCGGCCAGGCCGCCAATTTCCTGGCGCTGTTCAATATCTGCAACGCCGGTGACCACATTGTGGCGTCCAGCTCCATCTACGGCGGCACCTTTAACCTGATTTCGGTCACCATGGCCAAGATGGGGATTACCGCCACCTTTGTCTCCCCCGATTGCAGCGAGGAGGAGCTGAACGCCGCCTTCCGGGACAACACCCGGGCGGTTTTTGGCGAGACCATTGCCAACCCGGCCCTGACGGTGCTGGATATCGAGAAGTTCGCCGCAGTGGCCCATGCCCACGGCGTGCCGCTGATTGTGGACAACACCTTTGCCACCCCCGTCAACTGCCGTCCTTTTGAGTGGGGCGCCGATATTGTGACCCACTCCACCACCAAGTACATGGACGGCCACGGCGGATGTGTGGGCGGCGCCATTGTGGACAGCGGCAAGTTTGACTGGATGGCCCACGCAGACAAATTTCCCGGCCTGTGCACCCCTGACGAGAGCTACCACGGCATCACCTATGCCGAGCGGTTTGGCAAAGAAGGCGCCTTCATCACCAAGGCCACCGCGCAGCTGATGCGGGACTTTGGCTGCGGTCAGAGCCCCATCAGCGCTTATATGCTGAACCTGGGGCTGGAAAGTCTGCACGTTCGCATGGCCCGCCACTGTGAGAACGGCCAGGCGGTGGCCGAGTTCCTGGCGAATCATCCCAAAATTGCCTATGTGAATTACTGCGGCCTGCCGGGGGACAAATACCATGAGCTGGCCAAAAAGTACCTGCCCAAGGGGTCCTGCGGCGTGGTGAGCTTTGGCGTCAAAGGCGGCCGTGACGCCGCCAAGGCGTTCATGGGGCACCTGAAGATTGCCGCCATCGAGACGCATGTGGCGGATGCCCGCACCTGCTGCCTGCACCCTGCGAGCTCCACCCACCGCCAGATGAACGACGCTCAGCTGCTGGCCGCCGGCGTTGAGCCCGATCTGGTCCGCATGAGCTGCGGGCTGGAGGACAAGGATGACCTGATCCGCGACATTGCCCAGGCGCTGGATCAAATCTGACAGTAAGGAGCCGCCGCCATGCCTCTTATCATCCCCAGGGAGCTGCCCGCTTATGAGGTGCTCTCCAACGAAAATGTCTTTGTCATGAACCGGCAACGCGCGCAGAGCCAGCAGATCCGGCCGCTGCGCATTCTGATTCTCAACCTTATGCCCACCAAAATTGTGACCGAAACCCAGCTGGCGCGGCTTCTGGCCAACAGCCCTTTACAGGTGCAGATCACCTTTTTGCAGACGGCCACCCACGATACCTCCCACACCCCGCAGGAGCACATGAAAGCCTTTTACAAAACCTTCGATGAGGTGCGCAGCGAGCGGTTTGACGGCATGATTATCACCGGCGCGCCCATTGAGGATCTGGATTACGAGGACGTGGACTACTGGCCCGAGCTGTGCCGGATTATGGATTACAGCAAGGAGAATGTCTATTCCACCATTCACCTGTGCTGGGGCGCTTTGGCGGGTCTGTATTACCATTTTGGTGTGCGCAAGGTGCATCTGCCGGAAAAAATGTTCGGCGTGTTTGAGCACCGTGTGGTGCGGCCCTCCAATCCGCTGGTGCGGGGGTTTGACGAGGTGTTCTATGCCCCTCACAGCCGCTGGGCCGGGCTGAACCGGGCCGACATTGACGCCACACCCGAGCTGCGGATGCTGGCCGAGAGCGATGTGGCGGGGCCGATGCTCCTGTCCACCGAATCGGGACGGCAGATTTTTGTGATCGGTCATCCCGAATACGACAAATATACCCTGGATGCCGAGTACCGCCGGGATCTTGCAGCGGGCAAGGACATCCATGTTCCCGTAAACTACTACCCCAACGACGACCCCAACAGGGACCCGCTATTCCGCTGGCGTGCCCACGGGCACCTGTTATATACCAACTGGCTGAACTATTACGTTTATCAGAACACCCCCTATGACCTGGGGCAACTGCAAGCCGTTGTGGACCCGCCCCGCGGGTAAGGAGAACTTATGGCAAAGATCAGCGCCTGCATTGTGGCGTATTGCGATTATGATGAGGTGTGCACTGCCGTGCGCAGCATTCTGGCCCATACCCCCGGCCCGGATTTCCGGCTCTATGTGGTGGACAACGCCAGTCCCGACGGATGCGGGGAAAAGCTGGCGGGAACCCCGTTCGGAGATTCCCGGGTTGAGGTGGTCCGTCTGCCGCACAACGACGGTTTCGGGTCGGGACACAATTCGGTCCTGGACCGTCTGGACAGCGACGTGCATTTCATTTTAAATCCCGATGTTGTGCTGGAGGATGACATTCTGGATGGCATGGCGGACTGGCTGATGGACCACCCCGCCGTGGTCATGGCCACCCCGCAGCTGCATTTCCCGGACGGGCGTATCCAACACCTGCCGCGGCGCAAGCCCCGGATTACCGCCATGGCCGTGCGGCAGTTCCCTGCCCTGGTGGAAAAGGTGGGATTTTTCCGCCGCATCAACGAGCGTTATACCATGCAGGACGAGGATCTGACCAGGCCGCAGCCCATCGAGTTCTGCACCGGCAGTTTTATGGCGGTGCGCACCGATGTGTTCCGTAAAGTGGGCGGGTTTGACCGGGATTATTTTATGTATGTGGAGGATGCCGACCTGACCCAGCGGGTTCTGTGCTATGGCAAGGTCTATCTGCTGCCCCAGTTCACCGCCATCCACGCCTGGCACCGGGACCCCGTCCGGGACAAGCGCAAATTCTGGATGCAGGTGCGCAGCATGGTGCTTTTCTTCAAAAAATGGGGATTTGGCAGCAGTCCTGTTCCAAACAACCCTTGACAAGGGCCGTTTTTCTGTGTTACTGTAATACCAGCGGATCGCCGACTGACGGAATGTGGTGGGTTTGACCACCGGGGAGGCCGTCCGCTGTGCAAAAGCCGACCGTCTGGGCTGCATACATCCCGCTGGGTGTATGCGGCCCTTTTGTTTTGAGAGAAAATCTGGAGGGAAGTTATTTATGCTGAGCGACATTGCCATTGCCCAGGCTGCCCGGATGCAGCCCATCACCGAAATTGCCGCCAAGGTGGGGCTGACCCAGGATGACATCATCCCCTACGGCAAATACAAGGCCAAGGTGGACCACAAGCTGATCCACCGCGACAGCCCCGACGGCAAGCTGATTCTGGTGACTGCCATCAGCCCCACCCCCGCGGGCGAGGGCAAAACCACCACCAGCGTGGGCCTGGCGGATGCCATGAACGCACTGGGCAAAAAGACCATGCTCTGCCTGCGTGAGCCCAGCCTGGGCCCCGTGTTTGGCATCAAGGGCGGCGCGGCCGGCGGCGGCTATGCCCAGGTGGTGCCCATGGAGGACATCAATCTGCACTTCACCGGCGACATTCACGCCATCGGCACCGCCAACAATCTGCTGGCAGCCATGATTGACAACTCCATTCAGCAGGGCAACCCGCTGAACATTGATCCCCGCCGCATCACCTGGAAGCGCTGCATGGACATGAATGACCGCCAGCTTCGGTTCCTGGTGGACGGCCTGGGCGGCAAGGTGAACGGCACCCCCCGCGAGGACGGTTTTGACATCACGGTGGCCAGCGAGATTATGGCCATCTTCTGCCTGGCCACGGATCTGAAGGATTTGAAGGATCGCCTTTCCAAAATCGTCTGTGCCTACACCTACGACGGTCAGCCGGTGACCGCCGGGCAGATCGGCGCGGCGGGTGCCATGACCGCCCTGCTCAAGGACGCCATCGACCCCAACCTGGTTCAAACTCTGGAAAACAATCCCGCCATCATCCATGGCGGCCCCTTCGCCAACATTGCCCACGGCTGCAACAGCGTCACCGCCACCAAGCTGAGCCTCAAGCTGGCGGACTATGTGGTGACCGAGGCGGGCTTCGGCGCAGATCTGGGCGCCGAAAAGTTCCTGGACATCAAGTGCCGCATGGCGGACCTTCACCCCTCCGCCGTGGTGCTGGTGGCCACTGTGCGCGCTCTCAAGTCCCACGGCGGCGTGGCCAAGGCGGATCTGTCCAAGCCGGATGCCGAGGCCGTGGCCCGCGGCGCCGCCAACCTGGAGCGTCACATTGACAACATTAAGAACCAGTTCGGCCTGCCGGTCTGCGTTGCCATCAATGCCTTCCCCACCGATACCGACGAGGAAATGGCCGTGATCCGCGAAGTCTGCGGCAAGGCCGGGGTGCCCTGCGCCCTGTCCGAGGTGTTCGCCAGGGGCGGCGAGGGCGGCAAGGAACTGGCCGAGACTGTTCTGTCGCTCATCCCCGAAGAGCCCAAGCCCATCCGGTTCACTTATGAGCTGGACGCGCCGCTGACCGCCAAGATCGAGGCGGTTGCCAAAAAGATCTACCGTGCCGACGGCGTTGTGTACTCCGCCGCCGCCAAAAAGACGCTGGACGAACTGACCGCCATGGGCTACGGCAATCTGCCTGTCTGCATCGCCAAAACCCAGTATTCCTTCAGCGACAACGCCAAACTGACCGGCGCGCCCACCGGCTTTGAAATGAACGTGCGGGAGGTCCGCCTTTCCGCCGGCGCCGGCTTTGTGGTGGTCATCTGCGGCAACATCATGACCATGCCGGGCCTTCCCAGGCATCCCGCCGCCATGGACATTGACTGTGACGAGAACGGCAGGATCACCGGTCTGTTCTGAGTTTCCCGCAGCGTTGCGCAGGGCGGATGCCCCGCCACCGCATGGATTGACAAACGGCTCCCGTCCCGGATTGTTCCGGGGCAGGAGCCGTTTTGGGTGAATGCAGCGTTTTCAGGTTTATACAAAAGTATTGTCCGGGTCGTCTGTGCTGTCCGAGTCGTTTTCCGCTGCGGCCTGTGCCACAAGATCGGGGGCGGGTTTTCCGCCCGGCAGCGTGGAGCCGAAGGACGGCACAAAGAAATACTTGCGCACCACAAAGATCAGACCGATGGCCACCACGCTGAGAAGGTTTTCCACTGCGGACTCGTGGCCGACAATCATATGGCGGGCGATGGCGTAGAGAAGCACTTCCAGACTGCTGCCGGGGCTGTGTTTGGCAAGCATCTTGATAAACTCGATGCCGATCACAACATCCAGCGCGCGCTGCAGGAAGGTGCTCACATCCACGGCGTTGCCGTCCTCCAGCAGGCCGGGCATCCATTTGACCAGCGGCACCGCGCCAAGGATCAGCCCGATCAGAACCAGAAGGGCCAGCAGCACTTCCAGCAGGCTGGCCAGCTCGGCAAGCTGGTCGCGAAAGGCGCGCTTGATGCGTTCCTCGTTATTGTGGAGCTCCGCACGGGTCAGGCGGCGTGTTTTTTCATCGGTGTTCATGGGGCATCCCCTTTCCGCTTTTTTTGATGTACCCATTATATCAGAAAATCCCATAGCATGTCCGACAAAATTCAAGCGGGCCGTTTGGATAGAATAGCCAAGAGAATTTACAGTTTTTGGCAAGTTTCCCGCGTCCTGTGTCTTTATTTTCCTGAGGGAACGTGGTATAATAAATTGTCATTTTATGCAGTCTCGACTTTGCATCCGCAAGGGAGGAGCGCCGTTTTCATGCCAACCAAGAGTAATGTGCCCCATCGTTTTTCGCCCGCACAGATCATTGTCCTGGGCTTTTTCGTGATTATCCTCAGCGGCACCGTGCTGCTCATGTTGCCCTTTTCCACCCGGACCCGCACGATTACGCCATTTCTGGACGCGCTGTTTACCGCCACCTCCGCCACCTGCGTGACGGGGCTGGTGGTTTATGATACCTGGACCCACTGGTCACTGTTCGGGCAGTTTGTCATCCTGCTGCTCATTCAGATCGGCGGCATGGGCTTTGTGGCCGTGGCCGTGGCCATCAATATGCTGCGCGGCACCAAGATCGGACTGCGCCAGCGGTTCCTGATGCAGGAAACCTCAGGCCTGCCCCAGATGGCGGGGATTCTGCGGGCCACGCGGACCATCTTTTTCTATACCGCGCTGTTTGAGGGCCTGGGCGCGGTGGTGCTGTCGTTCCGGTTTGTGCCCAGGTACGGCCCGCTGCGGGGGCTGTGGTATGGTGTGTTTCACAGCATTTCCGCTTTCTGCAATGCCGGCTTTGACCTGATGGGCCACGGGGGAACGTTTTCCTCCATGACCGCCTGGATGGACGACCCGGCGGTGGTGCTGACGCTGTCGGTGCTGATTATCATCGGCGGACTGGGCTTTCCCACCTGGCTGGACCTGCGGGAACACCGCCGCCATCTGCGCCGGTGCCGGCTGCAGACCAAACTCATCATCGGCACCACGCTGGTGCTGCTGGCGCTGCCCTTTTTGTTCTTTTTCTTCTATGAATTCCGCCTGCCGCAATGGGCAGATTATACCCCGGGGCAGAAGTTCTGGGCCGCGCTGTTCCAGACCGTCACCCCCCGCACGGCGGGCTTCAACACGGTGGATTATGCCCTGTTCAGCGGGCCCGGCCTTATGCTGACAGTCTTTTTGATGCTGGTGGGCGGGTCGCCGGGATCTACCGCAGGCGGCGTCAAGACCACCACGCTGGCGGCTGTGTTTCTCTCGGTGCGCAGCACCCTGCGCCGCCGCCGCGATGTGGAAGCCTTTGGCCGCCGGCTGGAAGATGACATTCTGAGCCGCGCAACCGTACTGGTCTTTGTGTATCTTCTACTGTTCCTGTGTGCCGCTGCCCTGATCTGCATGATCGATGGGGTACCGCTTTCCGCCGCGCTCTTTGAGACCGCCAGCGCCATCGGCACCGTTGGGTTGAGCCTGGGGCTGACCCCGACGCTCTCGACCCCTTCCCATGTCATTCTGATTTTTTTGATGTATTTTGGCCGGGTGGGCGGTCTGACCATGATCTACGCTCTGGCGGACCCCAACAACCGAACTCCCGGCCGCCGTCCGCAGGAACAAGTTACCGTTGGTTGATTGTGAAAGGAGCCGTCCATGAAATCCATTCTGTTGATTGGTCTTGGCCGCTTTGGCAGCTATATGGCCCAAAAGTTGCAGCTGCTCGGCCATGACGTGCTGGCCGTGGACAAGAACGAGGAGCGCGTCAACGCCGTTCTGCCCTATGTGACAGACGCCCAGATCGGAGACGTTGCGGACGAGGCTTTTATGCGCACGCTGGGCGCCCGCAATTTTGACCTGTGTGTGGTGGCCATCGGGGACGATTTTGAGAGCAGCCTGGAAGCCACCGCCCTGCTCAAGGACAATGGCGCGCCCTTTGTGCTTTCCCGCGCCGCCACCGATCTGCACGCCCGGCTGCTGCTGCGCAACGGTGCGGACCAGATTATCTATCCCGTCAAGCTGGCGGCTGACTACGCCGCTGTGCGCTACACCACCGACCACGTTCTGGAATACATGGCCCTGAGTGAGGATTATTCCCTGTGTGAGGTTTCCTGCCCGCAGGAGTGGATTGGCAAGAGCATCATTGCGCTGGAGGTCCGCAGCCGATACCATATCAACATCGTGGCCACCAAGTCAGGGGGAAAGCTGTCCTCCATGCCCGCCCCGGACTATGTGTTTCGTGGCAATGAGACGCTGCTTGTGATGGGTCACAACAAGGATCTGCGCAAGTTCCTGCACTGAGCTTTCCGGTTCCGGCGATTGACAGAAAGGAGGTCCCGCCGATGAACGCCACCGTCCGCAGCCCGTTGCGCCAGCTTTCTTCCCGCGAGACCGAACTGGGCAACCGGATTTTCTGTCTCTCCGTGGTGCTTTTGCTGGTGCTTTCGGAGGTGTTCAGTTCCAGCATTCAGAGCACTCTGCCCGGGTTCAGTCATCTGTGCCGCATTGTGCTCACGCTGGGCAGCGCCGTGCTTCTTGTGTTCAAGTGCGTGTTTCTGACCGGCTGGCAAAGCCGCCGGCAGGCGGCTGTTGCTGCCGCCGCCATGCTCTATTCCGCCTTTGCGGCCTTCTATGGCAACGACCAGTGGTTTTTTCTGGCCGTATTGGTGGGGATTGCCGCCAAGGATGTGGATTTGCGCCGCGCGCTCAAGGTTTATCTGGCCACCGCTGTGGCCGGCGTGGTTGGTGTCCAGCTCCTGCATTACACCACCGGCCTGATTCCCTTCCAATTTTATTGCCGCAACTGGGATTACGGCTATGGTCATTACAACGGCTACGGCGCCCGGCTGGCCGGCATCTTTTTTGCCTGGAGCTGGCTGCGATGGCCCCGGCTGCGGTGGTGGGACTGGGCCGGTCTGGCCGCGCTGGCCATCTATACACTGGCGGGCCCCGGCTGCCGCGGAGCGGGGCTGGTCATGCTGTTGCTGCTCCTTCTGTTTGCCTGCCAAAAGATCCTGCCCGCCTTTTTTGAGAGCCGGATCTGGCACGGGATGATTCTGGCCCTCGCGCCGCTGGCCCTGGGAGGAAGTCTCGCCGCCGGATGGATGTTCAATCCCGACAACCCGCAGGCCACCCCGATTCTGGCAAAACTCAACGCGCTGCTCTCCGGCCGGTTTGAGGTATGGCACCATGTGTTCTGGCGTTTTCCGCTGTATCATCCCGAGCAGGACGGGGTTCCCGGCTGGTACCACGACGAATTGCCCCGCACCGTGACTCTGTTCGGCGGCGCGGCCACCGATGGCGACGAACACCACGCCATCGACAACGCATTCCTGGCAATCCCCATGAACAAGGGAATCGTGGGAGCCATTCTCATCGGCGTTGTGCTGCTTGTGCTGGTCTGGCGGCTTTGCCGGGCGGGCTGCACGGGGGAAACCCTGTTTGTGGCTGCCATTCTGCTCTATTTTTTGATGGAAAACAAGCCCTTTCTTTTTTCGGCCGATCCCTTTGTGATGTTGCTGCCTGCCGTACTGCTGACGCCGCCGGGGGACCCGCTTCCGGTGGTTTGCCCGCCTCCCCGGGAAGCTTCCCGCCAGGTTCAGGCATCTACCGTATCTCAGGCGTCTACCGTATCATAGACCGCAAAAACCAATCCCCGGATGGCAGAAGCCTCCGGGGATTTTTGCTGGAACCGGATCGGTGCTGAGGGAATTCCCTGTTACACGCAATCAGTTTCCGTCATCATTCTGAGCTACGGGAACGTTGGCGTACTCGTCGGGAAGATCCGGCGGAAGGGTCTGCATGTACTCATGCATGGCTTCGGCAACTTTCTTGCTGTAAGCGACAGCCTCCACCACGGTGCGGGCGCCTTTGACGGCGTCGCCGGAAGCAAAGATTCCGGGGCGGGTGGTGCGGCCCACCTCGTCGGTAACGAACAGGCCGCGGGCATTGGTCTCCAGTCCGTCGGTGCTCTCGGTGATGGTGGTGCAGGCTCCCTGGCTGATGGAGACAATCACGCTGTCCGCCGGATAGAGCATCTCGGTGCCGGGCAGTTCCGTCAGGCTTCCGTCCTCCGCCTCGTTCAGGTCACGGAACACCACGCCCTGATCGGTGATTTCCACCGGTTTTTTGTTATAGACAAGCTCAACGCCTTCCAGCCTGGCGTAGCTGGCCTCATAATCGCTGGCTGTGATGGTTTTGCTGAGCGAGAAGCACTGCACATGCCGGGTGCCGTGGCGGATGGCGGTACGGGCCACGTCCATGGCCGCGTTACCCGCACCGATGACGATCACCCGGTTGCCCAGATGGTAGACGTCGGGGTTCTGCAGATAGTTGATGGCAAAATGTACATGCCCCAGGCTTTCGCCCTTGATGTGCAGCGCATTGGGCCGCCAGACGCCGGTCCCGATAAAGATGGACTTGTAGCCGTCCCGCAGCAGATCATCAATCTTGAGCGCTTTGCCCACATCGGTGTTGGGGCGCACCTTGATGCCCTTGAGAAGAAGATGTCGGTACTCAAAGTCATCCAACACGCTCTTGGGCAGGCGGAATTCGGGAATGCCATAGCGCAGCACGCCGCCGATCTTGTCGTGGCTTTCAAAAATCGTCACATCATACCCATAACGGGCCAGAATGACCGCGATGGTCAAGCCCGCCGGGCCGGAACCGATGATGGCGGCCTTCTTGCCGTTGGAGGGGGCAGGGCCATGGGTCATCTGACTGGCGTAGGTGGAGGAAATGTAATTTTCAATGACCGAAAAGTGGACCGGCGCGCCCTTGATGCCACGCACGCAGTGGCCCTCACATTGATTTTCATGATTGCAGACCAAGCTGCACACCGTCGTCAGGGGATTGTTCTCGAACAGCATCCGGCCCGCATCATCCAAACGGTTGGCCTTCAGCAAACGAATCACTTCAGGGATGTTGGTGTGGATGGGGCAGCCCTCCTGGCAGCGGGGATTTTTGCAGCCCAGGCAATGGTTGGCTTCGTCCATAACGTGCAGTGCCATATTTTCTCCTCATTTCCAGCACGGGCGCAAGGATTTTGCACCATTTTTCTGCAACAATCCTGCAAGCCTGCACTTTTATAATCCATACAGTTATTATAATAACACCACCGGAGCCGTGTACGCAAGCCCCACCGGCTGAGTTTTGGCACAACAAAGTGACGAAAAATCCACCGCCCGGCTGTGCAACTCGGCAACGATTGCCGCCTGTCCGCTGCTCCGCGCCAGACCGGCCAGCGAGGTAGATGCCGGTATTGCGGCATTTTTGAGCAATCCCATGGCGCCGCGCCGCGCTCCCAGCACATGAAGATAGGGCGGCAGTGATGGCAGGCCACCGGAAGGAATTTCCAGCACGGCGTCCAGCACCAGGCGGCGCAGCCGGGCCGTGGGGTAGCGCTTAGTCTTTAGCCGTTCATAGAGATCCGGCAGGTCCCCGGCGCTTCCCGCCGCCGCGGCCAGGCGGTATTCCAGCCCCTCCCCCATTCCCCGGATGTTCGCCAGTTGGCTTGGACTTTTGCCCCGCAGGCGCGCCAGAACGGCCGTGCTCAGCTTCTGCGGGTCGGTCAGCTGCCCCGTCCCTTCCGCCAGGCGGTATTGCTCCAGCGCGTCCACAGGAATCCAGGGCGCAGCGGCGGACACCCCACTGCGCCAAACCGTCTGCCGCACCAGCGTTGCACTGGCCAACGCCATCCCTTCCGCCCGGCCCGTCCGGCTGCCGTCATGGTCCGCCCCCAGCCGGGGCAACGGCAGCAGATCAATGGACGCGCCGCTTTTCAGGATTGCTTTGCAGTACTCCACTGCCAAAATATTGTTCGGCTGTTCCAGCAGAGCGGCCGCGCCGGGGCAAAGTGCCTCGGCGGCCCTGGAGCGGGCTGCGGCAAAGGGAAGCCCCTCCTCCATGCCAACCCGCAAACCGGCGGGTAACGCCGGGTCCAGGAGAGCACGGGCCGCAGCGGTGAGGGCGGCGGTATCCGGTGTCTCCGCGCCAAAGGCAAGGGTGTCACAGCCAAGGGCCGCAAGAAGGTGTACCCCGGCAGCGGCAAACTGCTCAGCACTGGCATTGGCATAGGGCACCGGCAGGGCCACCACCAGATCCGCCCCGGCATCCAGCGCGGCACGCACCCGGACCGGCTCGGGGAAAACGGGAATGCTTCCCCGCTGCACCGCGCCGGTGCTCATACAGACCGCGATGGTTCCGGCGCCGCGGCGGCGGAGCATCTGGAGCTGGAGGGCGTGGCCGTTGTGGAAAGGGTTGTATTCGGCGATGATTCCCGCAAAGTTCATAAAAATTCCTCTCGTTTGAGCAAATACCGTTCGATTGTGACGAAAAGAGCCTTGAAAAGTTGTTGCCTTCATTATATAATAAATTTGTCTGAAGCAAAAGGGTTATGCCCTGTAAAATGAAGGAGGATTCCCCCAATGAAGATCCTTGTTATCAATTGTGGTTCTTCCAGCCTGAAGTATCAGCTCATTGATATGGATGGCGAGAAGGTGCTCTGCAAGGGCCTGTGCGAGCGCATTGGCATGGAGAGCAGCATGATCACCCACGAAGCCAACGGCACCAAAGCCACCACGCCTGCCATCTTCCCCACCCACACCGAAGCCTTTGCTGAGGTTGTGAAGAAGATGACCACCGGCGAGGGTAAGGTCATTGACAGCGCCAGCGACATTGACGCCATCGGCCACCGCGTGGTTCACGGCGGCGAGAAGTTCAAGGCCAGCTGCCTGATTACCCCTGAGGTGGTGAATACCATCCGCGAGCTGAGCCCTCTGGCTCCCCTGCACAATCCTGCCGGCATCCTGGGCATTGAGGCCGCCAAGAAGGTCTTTGGCGACATCCCCAATGTGGCTGTGTTTGACACCGCCTTCCATTCCACCATGCCTCCCAAGGCCTACATGTACGCCATCCCCTATGAGTACTATGAGAAGTACGGCGTGCGCCGCTACGGCTTCCATGGCACCAGCCACAAGTATGTGAGCCATCGCGCTGCCGAGTTCCTGGAAGAGCCCATCGAGCGCCTGAAGCTCATCACCTGCCACCTGGGCAACGGTTCCTCCATTGCCGCTGTGGACCAGGGCAAGGTTGTGGATACCTCCATGGGCATGACCCCGCTGGCCGGCCTGATGATGGGCACCCGCTGCGGCGACCTGGACCCCTCCGTGGTCAATTATCTGAAATACACACTGGGCATCACCGGCCATGAGCTGGATGAGATCCTGAACAAAAAGTCCGGCCTGCTGGGCGTTTCCGGCGTTTCCAGCGACAAGCGTGACGTGGAGGCTGCCGCCAAAGCCGGCAACAAGCGTGCGCAGCTGGCCAGCGATATGCTGAACTATCAGATCAAGAAGACCATTGGCAGCTACATTGCCGCCATGGGTGGTGTGGACGCCATCATCTTTACCGGCGGCATCGGCGAGCATGACGCCGAGTCCCGTGCCAAGATCTGCCATCACATGGACTGGCTGGGCATTCGCGTGGATACCGACAAGAACAACGATGCCCACAACCAGCACAAGGATGTGGTGGAAATCACCGCCTGGGGCGCCCGTGTCCGCACGCTGGTCATTGAGACCAACGAGGAGCTCATGATTGCCCGTGACACCAAAGAAGTGGTGGAAGGCGCGGAGAAGTAAGTTCTTTCGTCGAATTTGTTGACTGCAAAAGATTCGGCCCCTGCCGTGATGAGGCGGGGGCCGAATCTTTTATGCTGAAAATTTGTCACAGGCTGGAATAGCCAAAGCTGTTCACCAGGGCGTCAATCTTCTGCCCGGCCTTGCACCAGGGGCATTCCCTGGACTCAAAGCTCTGGTAGTCCCCCAGATCCTTGGGGTCAAAGATGGATCGTACCGGGTAGCCGGCACACTCGTCCACCGTGGAGAAGATGGAGGAAATGCCCACCACCTGGCCGCCATAATAGTTGACCGCCTCCACCGCCGCCTGGGCGGTGTAACCCGTGGTGACCGAGGCCGCCAGAATGAGGACGTGCTTGCCCGCGATCATGGGCGCGGTGTTTTCCCGGAACAGCAGCTGACTGCCGGTGGTATGCTCCGGCGTGACCACATAGATGGTCTGGTGCGCATTCATATTGGTGTAGCCGTCGCGGGTCAGCTCACTGGCCATGCAGGACCCAATTACCTCGGTGCCATCCAGACAGAGGATGGTATCGACAATGGTGGTATGGGTATAATAGGAAACCAGCTCCTGCGCCACGGCGCGGGCCTCCGAGAGACGGGTCTTCTGGATGGTCACATCGATAAAATAATTGATATGGCTGTGACTGGTGGCGAAATGCCCTTTCGCAACGCGCAGAAATAGATCCTGTTTTTTGGTGGGCATTTTAACCAGACGGATTGCCATGGGAACCACTCCTTTTTTACGCGGTCCTGGGGCCGCTTCATGATTTGAGTTCTGTTTCTATTCTAAAGAAAAAACCGGTTGGGCGCAAGCAAAACAGGTTAAAAAAGTGTCCAAATCGGGTCAGGGATTTTTGTCAATTCCTACAAATCCCTTCGTCATTGGCGGAGCGCGGCGCTTTACAGGAGTGCCGCCAGATGGTATAATGAGAGAATCATCAAGGAATTTCAGGAGGTCGGCAGCGGGCAATGGGATACAAACTGGCGGAACAAAATGGAGAAAGCGTGGCGGTGCCGCGGCTGGTGTTTTCCCACCTGGGTCGTGCAGACGGCGATACGATGCGGGTGGCGCTGTATCTGCTGGGCGGCGGAGCAGCCGAACCGCGGACCATCGCCCACGACCTGGGTCTGCCCAGTGTGGAGGCCGCCCGTCGGGCGCTGCAATACTGGGCAGGTGCCGGGCTTCTGGCGAGCGAGCACAGCGCCGCCCCCGCCCCCACGGAGAGCCAGAAAGCCTCTGCCATTGACCTGACCGCCATCAACGACCCCTATGTTTCGGTTCTGTGCGAGGAGGCTCAGACCATTTTCGGCAAGGCGCTGAGCCGTGGCGAGATGCAGCGGCTGGTATCGCTCTACCTCAACGACGGCTGGCAGCCCGACGTGGTGCTGACCTGCTGCTCCGAGGTGGCGCGGCAGGGGCGGCGGACCATCGGTGCCCTGAGCCGTGAGCTTGTGAAATGGCGGGAGGCCGGTGTGGAGACCGGAGAGGACGCCGAAAAATATCTCAAGCGTCAGGCCCTGCGGGAAGAATGGTACGACGAGACTGCCCGACTGTTCGGTGTGGAGTCTGCCCAGTTCACCCGGTGGGAACGGGGCGCCATTGCTCGCTGGCATGAGGACTGGCGTTTTGGGGCCGATATGATCGAGGAAGCGCTGCTCCGGGCGGAAAACCACCGCACCGTGCGCTATGTGGACGGCATTCTGCGTTCCTGGAAGGCGCAGGGCCTGACCACCGTGCAGGCGGTCCGGGGCAAGGGTCAGCTTTCGGGCAGCAACATTCTGGCCACCGGCGCCAAACCGGCGGCCCCCAAAACCGATCTGTTCCAGGCCAACTGGAACGCGGTGTTTGATGATGACACGGAGGGATAAGCCATGCGCACCAAAGACGAACTGTTTCAGGAAGCGCTGCGCCATATTGCGGCACGGCGCCAGCGTGCCGTGACCGAGGCGGAGCGGATGCGGGCGGCAGCCTATCAAATTCATCCTGAGCTGCGCGAAGCGGAGGAGGCCCGCACCCAAGCTGGCCTGGCGCTGGCCATGGCCGCAGCCCGCGGCGGCGACAGGGAAAGCGCTGCGCGGGCGCTGGAACAGGCGGCGGCAAACCGGGACCGGGTGTTTGCCGCCGCCGGATACGCACCGGAGGATCTGGAGCCGCACTACACCTGCCCTGTGTGCGGCGATACCGGCACCATTAACGGCGCTCGATGCCAGTGCGTGGCCGAAGTGGCCCGCTCGCTGCGCCGCAGCGAGATCAACACCGCAAGCCCTCTGGCACTGTGCGGATTTGACACCTTCCTGCTGGACCGTTATCCCACCGAGCCTGATCCCGAGCTGGGCGGCTCACCGCGGGAGTACATGGGCAAAGTGCTCGCCTATGCCCGTCAGTACGCGGAACATTTTGGGCCGGACAGCCGTGGGCTGATGTTCATTGGCAGCGCCGGCTTGGGCAAAACCCACCTGGCTCTGGCCATTGCGGACACTGTCCTCAGTCGCGGATTTGACGTTCTCTACGCCAGCTCGGCCGCGCTGGCCGCTCAGCTTGGCCGGGAACACTTTGACCGGGACAACGAAGACCCCTGGCTGGATGCCTGCAAGGAAGCCGATCTGCTGATTCTGGACGATCTGGGCACCGAGTACATCAGCCAGCTGACCATCAGCGTGCTGTACGAACTGATCAACACCCGGATGCTCTGCCACCGGCCTACCATTTACACCTCCAACATTGTGGATCAGTCCATCTTTGAGGCACGGTACACCGAAAAAGTGTCCAGCCGGATTTTGGGGAGCTGTAAGGTCCTGAAATTTTTTGGCGAGGACCAGCGCCTTGCCAAAAAGCGGCCGGCAAAATAGTGCAATGAATTAACAAACCGATTCCTTGTACGGTCAATCCGCGGAACGGTGGGACGCCCGGCCCGGATGCAAGGAGGGATTTTGGGCTTTTGTTGTCTGCGGGCACAGAAAAAATGAAAAGTTTTTTGGAAAAAACTTGACAAATCCCCCCTCGATATGTATAATAATACCTGTCGCCCGGCGAGGGCGCAACAAAATAAGCGGATGTGGCGGAACTGGCAGACGCGCTAGATTCAGGTTCTAGTTCCCTTAAAAGAGTGTGGGTTCAAATCCCTTCATCCGCACCAAAAACTGGCCGATTTTACTGTCGGCCAGTTTTTCTTTGTTTTTATTGTGGGGAAATTTTGCGAACAGACCATCGCTCCCGGCTGCGCGGCATTTTTGAAAAATCTGCTGATGAGCGTACGCCGGTGTGTGGTATTTTCTGTTCGGTGTTTGATCTTCTGCACATCATTCTGCTGCTCAGCCGCCGCAAAGCCATCAAGGCTGTGCAACCGGAAACACAGTCCGCATCCTCACCAAAAACCAGCCGCCGGGAAAGCGAGGGAATCGCGTCTTTGGCGGCTGGTTCTGGTCAGAAGATCTTTTTCTGATGACTGTCAGAATATAAAACATAATAGTCCCCGTAGGCGGTACCATCGTGGCCGATGAGGACATCGTCCGACGGGACAAACCCCAGGTTTTCCAGCGCGCGGATCCGTTCCCGGGCTGCCGGGCTTGCTTTGGTGGCCACCGTGCCGCAGGCGAACAGGGAAAAGGCCGCCGGAAGGATGAGGGAAAGGATGGATTCTATCGTCTGTGCCCGCTCACAATCACTGCGCAGGTCCAGGCGGAGAATGCCGCATTCAGTAAAGGCATCCATCGCATCCCGGTGAAACAGTTCGATGGTTCCCACCGCCTCCCCTTCCCTGAGGTTCACAACGGCCCAGCGCACAAAGCCACGGCGGCCATACTCAAGCCGCCAGTAGGAAATTGCCTGCGCCATTCGCGTCCGGGTGGTATAGTAAAATGTATCTCCGCCGCAATTGTCACTGTTAAAAAGCGGTACCGCCTGCGGGTCAGAATAAACCTTGAGCAGTGCGTCGCAGTCCTCTTCCATGACCGGGCGAAGAAGAAACGACTCGTTTTCAAATTTGGGACAACATTCATAGACGTCCAACACCGGCCCCCTCTTTTCTGATGAATTCTCTCCAAGTTTTTCCTGCATTATACCACACTTCTGCACCGAAAACAACGATTCTCCGGCGAATTCGGTTCATTCCGTGGGATATAGGCTTTCCTCCTCCAGCCCGGCGCTGGTCTCGGCGGCGGGGTCCTCCAGAGCGGCGGCATCGGCGCTGGCTTTGGCGGCGGTGACAAGGCCGGTCACCTCCCCCGAGGGTTTGGCCAGCAGATAGGCTCCCACCGCCTTGGCCTTATACACCAGCAGAACACAGTAGGTATCGGACTCCCCATCCGACAGTTTGGGGCACAGCGCGGTCCATTTTTCCACCGTCTTTCCCTTGTAATCGGCCAAAGAGAGGCCGCTCTCCCCCACCACCTGGTTGAAGGCGGTAAAACTGTCATCCCACTTTTTGGGGATCTTGACTTTGTCCACCGCAGCGGTGCTCAGGTCCACATCAAAGCCGTAGCCGGTAAAGTAGGTAGCAATATCCTGTGTGGTCTCGATGCCGGTCTCCACTGCAGCATTAGCGGTAACACTTTTGCCCGCCAGATGGACAGCAGCCGTCACGGTGCCCACCAGGCACACCGCGCAAAGGGCAAGCGCACCCGCCTGCCGCAGACCGGGTTTGGTCACTGTAAAGAGAAACATACACGCAGCCCCCTCGTATTGTCGCAGTCAGCTTTCACTGCAACAATATGAGGGGGCTGGCGGGATTAGACCTGTCAATAGCGGGTGCCGGGACGGTACCACTGGAAAATCACGGCGTCATAGCGCTGTTCCAGCGCAGCGGTGTCGTGCTCCGGCAGCGCGGTCCACATGACCATCATGGCGCCCAGGCGGCGGCAGAGACGAATCGCCCAGTTTTCCCTGTCCGGGCACCAGGCAATGAAATCGGGCCGGCCCCAGAAATTGCACAGGCAATGGCTGACCGCATAGGCGTAAACAAAATTGGCCCCTTCCCTGCGGTAGGAGCGGCAGCTGTCCACCAGCTGGCCCCGGAGCACGCCGGGCGCCATTTTGCGGATGCGGTGAACCACGCGGGGATCAAAGCTTTCGATGCAGTACGGGCCGGGATAGTCCCGCAGGGCATCCAGTGTGGCGCGGCACAGCTCGTCCAGATAGGCGCCGGAATATTCCGACCGGCTCTTGATCTCCACAATCAGCGGCGTCCTGCCCCCAACGGTTTCCAGCAGTTCACGGAACAGCGGGGCGTGCTCCCCGCTGCCTGCCAGCGGCATGGCGCGCACTGCCTCGCAGTCAAAATCCCGCACCCATCCGTGGGTGCATGTCATGCGGTCCAGCGAATCGTCATGGAAAACCACCAGCTGCCGGTCCTTTGTGAACTGTACATCCAGCTCCATGCCATAGCCCGCCTGCGCGGCGGCGGTAAAGGCGGGCAGGCTGTTTTCCGGCGGGCGCTGATCCCGACCGAACAGGCCGCGGTGGGCGTAGTTCCTCCCGCTGAAAGGCCGCCGCAAATCACGGCGTCCCCGGGCCGGGGCCACAAGGTAAAGCACCAGCGCCGCAAGCGCCAGCACAACAAACACAACAATCCAAACCATGGTGACAACCTTCTTATCTGTAAAACTGCAAATCAACAAATGATAACTTCCACTCCCCTATTGTAGCGCGGTTGCGGGGCAGTTTCAAGAGTCTGCCACGGAAAGCAAAAGTTTGAAAAACTCTTCAAAAAACTTTCACAAAAACACCACGGCATTGCGATATTATGATATAGTATAAATAATGCCTGAACGCCGAAGAGGGGGTTTCTATATGGCCAAAATACTGATTGTTGATGATGAGCCGCGCATCCGCGATCTGATCCGGGAGCATCTGCAGTTTGCGGGCTACACCTGCGCCGAGGCCGGCGACGGCACCCAGGCCCTGAGTGAGCTGAGCAATGGCGGGATTGATCTGGTCATACTGGACATCATGATGCCTTTTATGGACGGCATGACCTGCCTGCGGGAGATGCGCACCCGCAAGATCATGACGCCGGTGATCATGCTGACGGCCCGGAGCGAGGAATATGACAAGCTGGCCGGCTTGGAGGGCGGCGCGGACGATTATGTGGTCAAGCCCTTCAGCCCCCGGGAGCTGGTGGCCCGCGTCAAAGCGGTCCTGGCCCGCACCATGCCCGCCCAGAACACCGCTTCGGGCGTATTTGCCTTTGGGGATCTGGTGATCGACACCGCCAGCCACAGCGTAAAGGTGGCCGGGCAGGAAGCGCCGCTGACCCCCAAGGAGTTTGATCTGCTGGTCTATCTGGTCAACAACAAGGGGATTGCACTGACGCGGGAAAAGATTTTACAGCAGGTCTGGAATTACGACTATTATGGCGAGGACCGCACGGTGGACACCCACATCAAGATGCTGCGCAGCCACCTGGGCCCCTGCCGCAGCTACATTGTGACGGTGTGGGGCGTGGGCTACAAGTTTGACCCCGACTCTGCCACGGCGCAGTAAGGGAGGCCGTCACATTGGCAAGGCAGAGAAAGTCCGGTGCCTTCCGGGGGTCCGCGTTCCCCGGCGTCCGGGGGCAGCTCATGCTGTTTTTGTGCTGCATCACCGCCATCACCCTGGGGCTGCTGTGGGTGCTCATCACCTACGGGCTGCAGCCCATGTACAACCGCAACATCCGGGCCCGGTTGGAAAAAGAGGCTTCCGCCATTGTGGGCATGATCGACTCGGCGGAAGGGCCGATCTCCAGCCGGGATTTTGGGCCGCTGGTGCTGCTCAACGATGAATTTTGGGACAACCTGAACACCGCCATCTCCAACGGCACCATCAATGTGGACAGCTGCTGCATTGACATCAGCGATTCCACCTGCCGCAACGTTCAGTATCTGGAAGGGCTGTACCCCTGTATTCTGCACAAGAGCATGGTTTCTTTCGGGTCCCACACCATTTACAGCAAGGACACCCCCACCGTCATCCGGCTGCGCCAGACGCTTTTTGCGCAGGGGGCGCTCTATGAAATTGTGGAGGAGGGCGGCAGCCGCCAGATGATGGTGGGTCTGCGCTCCCGCGACGGCAGCTACGGGGTGATTGTCTCCTCCAGCCTGGCCCAGATTGAGACGGCTGCCGAGGTGATGCGCAGTGTGCTGATCCCTGTGGCGCTGCTGCTGATTGGGGTCAATCTGCTGTTGGCGGCGGGGTTCAGCAAGTGGTTCACCGACCCGCTGCGCCGGCTTTCGGAGGGTGCGCGGGAAATTGCCGCAGGCAACTACGATGTTCAGGTACCGGTGAACCGCCGGGATGAGCTGGGCCTGCTGGGCCGGGAGTTCAATCACATGGCCCAGGAGGTCAAAAATTCCGCCCAGCTGGAGCGGGACATCCTGGCCAACGTGAGCCACGATCTGCGTACCCCACTGACCCTCATCAAGGGCTATGCCGAGACCGTGCGGGACATTACCGGCGCGGACGAGGAAAAACGCAGCGAACAGTGCAATATCATTGTGGATGAGACCGATCGTCTGAGCGCGCTGGTGAACAGCGTGATGGAGCTGAGCAAGGTTTCCTCCGGCGCAGAGAAACCCAACCTGGTGGATTTTGACATGAGCCAGCTCTGCTTTGAGGTGGCGGGCCGGTATGAGGCGCTCTGCGAACAGAACGGGTGGACGCTCCGGCTGGAAGCTGATCAGGAGTGCATGGTGCGGGCCGACCCGTCCATGATGGAGCGGGTTCTGCACAACCTTTTGGGCAACGCGACCCACCACATTGGCCCCGACGGCGTCATTGTTCTGCGGGCCATCCCGCAGGCAGACGGGTGCCGGGTGGAGGTGGAGGACCACGGTTCCGGGATTCCGCCGGAGGACCTGCCCCACATTTTTGACCGGTATTACCGCTCCCGCAAGGATGCGGGCAAGACGGGAACCGGGCTGGGGTTGTCCATCACCAAGGCGATTTTGCAGCAGCATGGGTTTGCCTTTGGTGTCAACAGCACGATGGGGCACGGCTCGGTGTTCTGGTTTGAGATGAAATCCCCTGACCAATCAAACGGATGAGAGGAGCGATCGAATGGAAAAGATGGATCGGGAAATGGATGAAGCGCTGGAGATGAAACTTCAGGCCCTCCAGGCAGGCGACGACGAGACCGGCGACGGCCAGGTGGACCTGCGGGACCTGAAACACCAGCTGGACCGGGTGGAAGCACAGCTTGCTTTGCAGGATGAGCAGAACCGCCGGCTGCTGCGCAACCAAAAGCGCAATCTGATTCTGGCCGTGGCGCTGGTGGCGGCGCTGTGTGTGCTGATTACGGTGCTGATGGTTCAGTTCCGCACCGCCTACCACACGGTGTTGGACACCTGCAACCAGGTGAACGAGCTGGCCGGAACCCTGCAGGACAGCCTGAACACCCTGGACAGCGCCGAGCTGGACGCCATGATGCAGACGCTGCCCGGGATTGCTGACAAGCTGAGCAAAATTGATGTGGACGCGCTGAACAGCGTCATGCAGAAGCTGCCCAGCGCGCTGGACACCCTGACCGCCATGCAGGAACAGATCAACACCATATCCAACTTCTTCGGGAACCTGGGCACCGTGTTCCGGTCATAAAACCCAAAGAAAACGGCTTCCGCCGGGTGCACCTCAAAAAGGCGCCGGCGGAAGCCGTTTGGTTTTGCGCAAGAAAAATCAGCCGATGACCTCGACCTTTTCCATCACGACGGGGGTGCGGGGCTTGTCATTCCAGTCGGTGGCGACGGCGGCAATCTCATCCACCACATCCATCCCGCTCACCACATGGCCGAAAGCAGCGTACTGGCCATCCAGATGGGGTGCGTCCTGGTGCATGATGAAAAACTGGCTGCCGGCGGAATTGGGGTCCATGGCGCGGGCCATGCTGATGACACCGCGGGTGTGCTTGATAGGGTTGCTGACGCCGTTGGCCGCAAACTCGCCCTTGATGTTCCAACCGGGACCGCCGGTGCCGTTGCCCTTGGGGCAGCCGCCCTGGATCATGAAGCCGGGGATGACGCGGTGGAAGGTCAGGCCGTTATAGAAGCCCTGATTGACCAGCTTGAGGAAGTTCTCGCAGGTGATGGGAGCCGCGGTGGGGTCCAGCTCAATGTCAATGGTTTTGCCGTTTTGCATGGTAATACGGATCATAATGGTTTCTCCTTTGTGTTGTATCTGCAAAAAGCCGGGGCGGTCACAGGGCGGAATCGGATTCCGTCTGCTCCTGAACAGCGTCCACGGGCTTGCTGCGTTCGGTTTCGGTTCCGGTGGTGTAGCTCATGCTGCCAAGGGTCTGCACCAGGGTTTCCCAGCTCACTTCCTTCATCCAGTAGCCGAGGGCGGCGGCCATAAAAAGCTCGCTGCGCTGTCTGGCGTCCTTGAGCAGGGCAAAGGCGCCGCTGTGGCGTTCCTCCCCGGTGGCGGGGTCGGTCCAGTCCTCCGGCAGGTCCAGGCGGAGATGGGCGGGCGAAACGTGGCCCGTGATAAAGCCCTTTCCACCAAAAAGCCGCTCCACCACGCCGAACACCACCTTGCGCACCCCGTGGCGGCTGGTGAACAGCCGCCGGATGCGGTTGGTATAATAGAAGCTGTCCGCCAGTGCCTCCACCGGAACTTCCTCGCCGTATGCCTCCACAAGCGCGGTGTGAAGCAGCGCGGCCACGTCGGCCAGCTCCTCCCCCGCCGGGACGGGACTGGTGTCCTGTGCAGGGACCTGGGAAACGCCGGTATCCTCCGCATGGAGGGTGGAGTCCAGCGCAATCTCAAAATAGCCGTGGCCGCCCTTCATGCCGTAGATCTGACCGGGGGAACTGACATACACCACATAGGGGTGCATGACGGTATCGGCGGCATAGTGGCTCAAAAAGCCCAGCACATACTCGATCTGGGCGCGAGTGTGAACGCCGCGGATCAGAGCCTGCAAAAAGGCGCCTGTGTTTTCCTCATGCATCCGGCTGCCCAGCGCGGGCAGATCATAGCTGCGTTTGGCGGCGGGTTTCCAGATTTCATAGCAGAAGAAGCTGTCCGGTCCATTGGCGCCCGCCGCGAACGCCGCCGGGCACTGTACCTTATAATGGATGGCCGCCGCAGCTTTTTTGGCCGTGCGGACGTGCGTATAGCCTTCCGGCATAGGGATTTCACTTCCTTGGCTGGAAAAATTGAAAAAGGGGTATGCGCGCTGCATACCCCTTTATTTTAATGCGCCACTGAGCAGTTGTCAAATTTTTGCAGCAGATTTGTCCTTCATGGTGCGGGGCAGCACAGCAAAATAGAGCACCGCGCCGATGGCGATAATGACAATAATGGACAGGATGCCGTAATGGCTGGACGCGGCGTTGATGGCATCGATCTGTTCGGCGGTGGCCGTGGCGGCGGTCAACCCCTGGCTCTTCAGCATGGAGTTAGCCACGGCGGAGCTGACGACGCCCACCAGCGTGGGGCCAATGATGGAGCTGAATTTGCCAAAGATATCAAAGAAGCCGAAGAACTCGCCTGCTCGGTCCTTGTCGGGGATAAGCTTGCCGAACATGGAGCGGGACAGTGCCTGAATGCCGCCCTGGCTGGTGGCGCACAGCACCGCCAGCACCCAGAACTGCCACAGACTGTTCATAAAGTAGCCGAAAACACAGATAAACATATAGACACAGATGCCGAAGCCCACCATGGTCCGGGCGCCGAATTTGGCGCTGAACTTCATGTACATCAGGCAGAAGGGCAGGCCCAACACCTGCACCAGCAGCAGCGCCAGCATCATGCCGGTGGAATCCAGGCCCAGGTTGGCGCCGTAGGTGGTGGCCATGCTGATGATGGTATGAACACCGTCAATGTAGAAGAAATAGGCAAGAATGTAGACCAGCATGGTCTTGTTGTCCAGGATTTCCAGGACCGTCGTGCCCACGCCACGGATATTGCGGCCCACGTCCCCCTTCTCGTAGGGCTTGCCGGAGGTCTGCTGGCAGTTTTTGAGCAGAGGAATGCTGAACACCAGCCACCACACCGCCGTGAGGGCAAAAATGAAGGCCAGGCAGGTGAGCATGGGCACACCCATCAGGTTCATAACCAGGAAGATGACCAGCGGGATGGTGGAACCGCCGATATAGCCCAGGCCGTAACCCATGGTGGACACCTTGTCCATCCGGTCCTCGGTGGTGATGTCGGTGAGGAAGGCATCGTAATAGATGGCCGAGGCGTCAAAGCCGATGACGCTGATGATGTAAAGCACCAGAATCAGCATGACCACATTGCCCGCCGCCGAGGTGGAGGAGGTAAAGTCCATGCCGGGGGTAAAGGCCAGCCCTGCGCAGGCGGCCACACCGATGAGCAGAAAAACGGTGAACAGCTTTTTGCGCATCCCGCGGATATCCCCGAACACCCCCAGGAAGGGCGCGGAGATTGCCACAATGGCCATGGCAATGCTGGTGGCGTAGCCCCAGGTGGACATGCTGGAAACGCTGTCCGCCGTGTAACCGGCCACAGTATCAAAAAAGATGGGGAGCAGGGTCACAATGATGACCGAGTGCGCACTGTTGGCCCAGTCGTACATCATCCAGCTGAGTTCCTGCCTGGTAAAGCCTTTGAGGAATTTCATGGCGGCCTCCTTCAATGTAACAGATATAAAATTAGTGTAACATTTCCCCGCCACAAAAACAATACGGCCCGCAGATTGCAGGCCGTAAAATTTTGGTAAATTGTTTTAGCTATTTTGTTGGGAAGAGCTCACTCTTCCCCTGTTATTTCGGTCCGGGATTGGGCGGTCTCGGCGGTGGAGACGCCGTATTGTGTCAGGCGGCGGGACATAAAATCGTTTCGCTGCTCTTCCGTGGGGGAATCGCCGTATTTTTCCTCAAAGTCAATGTCAGGATCACTGTCAAAGGTATTGATGTAGAGGTTATAGAGCTGTTGGGCACGACGCTCCTGCTTGAAATTGAGCGCGCCCTCGGCCGTATCAAAGCTGTTGCCGTCATAATAGTAGGTGGTCACCACCCGGTTGCGCAGGGTCGCCTCATCCGCTCCGGCGCTCCAGCGGTCCAGAGACAGCTCCCACAGCTCACCCTCATATTGGTCAAGACTTCCCTGCCAGACATCAAACTGGTAGCTGTCCACCTCCAGCCCTCCGGCACGGCAGGCATCCACAATGGCCTTGCAGTCGCGGGTAAACTCCTCAGCGGTGGCCTGCGCCCCGAAATTCATGGTGACATACAGGGAGATGTCCCCCGTGTCAAGGACCTGGCCAAATTCAACGTAGCTGTCCTGATAGATGGAGTAGTCCCGGATGGCTGCGCGGGCGTTGGGGACGGTGTCCAGCACCTGCTCGGCCCGCTCCTCCAGTTCCCGAGCGGCGGCACGGTGGGAGGAGATACTCTCGGGGTTATAGGACTGTACAAACCAGCTGAACACACCGGAGGCTCCACAGGCCAGCATGAGCAGAACCGCCAGCAGAATGGAGGCGCCGTCATACTTGATTTTGACGTCCGGCCGTGCGGCATAGAGGAGGACTTCGATGCCCAGAGCGACAAGAATAACGGGGGCAAATTTCAGTATTCCCACAAGGTCCAGATTGGGCAGGAAAATACTGGCCAGCAGGATGGTGCCGACAGCCACCAGCATGATGCCAAGGCTGAAGGTGCCTACCCGGCGCACTTTGGTCGGCCCGGGCGCCGGCTGGGGCGCGGGTTCGGGGGCAGAGCCGGTCGGGGCTTCGCCGGCCGGTTGGGTCTGCGGCGCGGTTGCGGGATGTTCCTTTGATTCCATCATCATGTTTTCTCCTTGTTTTTTACTGGCCCTGGTAGGGCGGCAGATCGTCGGTGTCGTTATGGGGGCGGCGGGGACTGCCCAGGCCCAGCAGACGGGTTCCCGCAAAGACCAGCAGCACCGCCACCACCGCCGAGGGCAGATTGTTGGTGATGGTGTACCACAGGCCGCTGCAGCCCAGCCAGTCAAACAACTGCCAAAGCACCGGGCTCAGCACACTGTCATAGAGAACCCAAACGCCCAGGATAATGCAGCCCCAGCCGATGAGTTTGTGCTGTTTGGGAAGGATGGTCTTGAGTTCCCCCAGGTTGGAGGGGACCAGAAATTCATCTGGCTTGGGGTCCCCTGCCACCAGATAGCGGATGAGGTCGTAGGTATCGAAAAAGCTGAACATCCACACAATGAGAGCCAGCACCAGCAGCGGGCTGATGACCGAGCCGACCATAATGGTCAGGCAGCAGTAGGTGATCAGGGAAAGGCCCCGCTTCATATAGCCGTAGTACATCTGGCCGGCGCCGGGGATGCAGGCAAACAGAAAGGTCAGAAATGCGTTTTTCTTCATAGTCGGTCACTCTCCATCGGCGGGGCTTCCGCCGTTTTTCGGGGTAAGGTTGCTCGGATTGCTGTGGTCGGCCAGCTGACTGAGGCCGCTGGTCACTGTACTCTGAAACCCGTCAAAGAACTGGTTCAGATTGCTGGAAAAACGGTCCAGCGCGCCGCTGATGCTCTGGGATACCGTAACGCGGGGCTCCTGCAGCGCCGCAGGCTGACGTTTTGTCGCGGAGGAAATGCCCGAAAGGCCGAACTGCCACACGGCAAAGGCGATCAGCACCGCGGCGGCGGTGGAAACATAGCGGTTGGTCATAATGCGGAAGCTGCGCAGCCGCATCAGATTCTGCACCTGGGGGATCAGATCCCGCATGGGCTGGCGCAGTGCCTGGGGCGCAGCCTCGATCAGCGCGGTGTAGCGGGCCAGGCAGTAGTCACAGAAGGTCAGGTGCTCGGCGGCTTCCAGGCGTCCCAGGTCATCCAGGCGGTCATCCTGCAAAGCGCGCAGTCCGCCGTCGGTGAGATGGCCCTCGGCGTCAAAGAGAAGCTCATTGTCAAACAGATCGTTGGGTTCCATTTATTCCTGCCTCCTCTCGGTGATTTGTTTGCGCAAAATCATTTTTGCGCGGAACAGCTGGTTCTGAACGGTGGGTGCCGGGCGGCCCAGTGCCTGGGCGATGGCAGAAACCGACATTCCGTCCAGTAAGTACATGGCGGCGGCCCGGCCATAGGGTTCCCGCAGGGAACGGATCATCTGTTCCAGCTCGGCGGCGTCGGTGCGGCGCAGGAACTCGTCCTGGGGGTCCGGCTCCGCTGCCTGCAGGCCGCTGCCGCCCGGCGGAACGCCCCGGGGCTCCGGCATGGTCTCATCGGACTGGGCCTCCACCTTGCGGGCCCAGGCGCTCTTGAGATGGTCCTTGCACTTGTTGGCCGCCACACGCACCAGCCACTGCTTGTAATAATTGGGATCGCAGCGGTCAATGGAAGACCAGGCGGACAGGAAGGTGTCCTGGGTGAGGTCCTCGGCGGTGTGGGGGTCGCGGACAAACTGCAGGCAAACGGTATAGACCAGTTTCTGGTACTGCCGCATCAGCTCGGTAAATTCCTGGTTGGTCAGGGCCCCACACCTCCTTTGCAAAAGCGCTTCTATTCATTGAAACGAAAAAGCCCTCCTGCATTTTGCAAGAGGGCCGGAAATTTTTAAAGAACTTTGGGATCACAGCTCCAGCGTGACGGGACAGTGGTCGGAACCCATGATCTCCATGAGGATTTCCGCCTTTTTCAGCCGGGGCACCAGACGGTTGGAGACCAGGAAATAGTCAATGCGCCATCCCGCGTTGCGCTCCCGGGCGCGGAACCGCATACTCCACCAGCTGTAAACGCCGGTGGCGTCGGGATAAAAGTGGCGGAAACTGTCAGTAAAACCGGCGGCCAGCAGCTCATCCAGCTTGCCGCGCTCCTGATCCGAAAAGCCCGCCGCGCCGCGGTTGGGACCGGGATTTTTCAGGTCGATGTCCTCATGGGCCACATTCAGGTCCCCGCAGAGGATCACCGGCTTTCTGGTGTCCAGATCCATCAGGTAGGCGCGCAGGTCGTCCTCCCACTGCATACGGTAGTCAATGCGGGCCAGCTCATTCTGGGAGTTGGGCACATAGACGTTGACCAGGTAAAACTCGGGAAATTCCAGCGTGATGGCACGGCCTTCATGGCTGTGCGCCTCCACCCCAATGCCGTTCCAGGCGTCGAGAGGCGGCACGCGGGTATAGATCAGGGTGCCGGAATAGCCCTTCTTGTCGGCACTGTTGATGTACTCGGTGTAGCCCTCGGGGGCAAAATCGGCCTGGCCGGGCTGCATTTTGGTTTCCTGGATGCAGAACACATCGGCATCCAGCGCGGCAAAGGTTTCTGCAAAGCCCTTTTTCAGGCAGGCTCGCAGGCCATTCACGTTCCAGCTTACAAGTTTCATGGGGGATTTCCTTCCTGTATGTACATCGGCGGCGCGCTCAGCGTGCCACACATTTTTTCTTCCAGGCGCCGCTGGCAAAGCGGGCCACAAAACAGATCACACGGAACACCCAGTCCACCACCATGGCGATCCAGACGCCCACCGCGCCCATGCCCATGCGGACGCAGAGAATGTAGGAAAAGCCGAGCCGCCACATCGCCATGGAGAAGATGGCCGTCACCATGGTAAAACGGACGTCATTGGCGGCGCGCAGCGCGTTGGGCAGTACAAAGGAGGCAGGCCAGAGCAGAATAGCCATGCCCGCGTGGATGAGAACCAGCAGGCGGGCCAGCTCCCAGGTTTCCGGCGAAAGGGTGTACAGATTGAGCAGCCGGGGCAGCAGGAGTAGCACCAGCGCGTTGGTGGAGCCCTGCGCAAGATAATCCCAAAGCAGAATTTTTTTGGTGAAGTAGGACGCCTGGTCCAGATCCCCCGCCCCTACGCAATGCCCCACCACGGTAATCATGGCAAGACCCATGGCCTGGCCCACAATGCAGCCCATGCCGTCCAGATTGTTGGCCACGGCGTTGGCAGAGATGTGGACGGTGCCAAAGAGGCTGATCATACTCACCACCAGCACACGGCCCAACTGGAAAAGGCTGTTCTCCAGCGCTGAGGGGATGCCGATATAAAGGATGTTTTTGACCATGGCAGGCTGAAGGCGGCGCACACCATCCAGCGTAACCCGGGCCGCGTTGTCCTGATGGGTGGTAAGCCGCAAAATGATGGCGGCGCCCACCACGCGGGAGATGAGGGTCGGCAACGCAACGCCGGCCACCCCCATGCGCAGCACAAAGATGCACAGGGCATTGCCACAGACATTGATGAGGTTCATCAGCACCGACACCCGCATGGACACCGCACTGTTGCCGGTGGAGCGGAAGATGGCCGCGCCGGCGTTGTACAGTGCCAAAAAGGGGTAGGAAATGGCCGTGATGGTAAAATACAGCATGGCGGCATCCATAACGTCGGGGGCGATGGCGCCAAAGAAAAGCCGCAACATGGCGGAACGCAGCAAAAGGCAGGCCGCCATGACCGCCGCCCCCAGCACCGCGCTCAGACTGACCAGCTGCCCGGCGCTGCGGGAAGCCTGATCGGGCTTTCCGGCGCCCAGATACTGGCTGGTGATCACCGCGCCGCCGGTGGCCAGAGCCGCAAAAATGTTGAAGATCAGGTTGTTGATCATGTCCACCAGCGAGACGCCCGAGATGGCAGCCTCTCCCACACTGGAGACCATGACGGTATCGGCCATGCCCACCAGCACGGCCAGCCCCTGTTCCACCACCAGCGGCCAGAGCAGCGTGAGCAGCGCACGGTTGGTAAACAGTCTTTGTTCGGTTTTCATTTTGGTGTTTCCCTCTTTCCCAAATACCCTCTTGGATGTTAGTATAGCACAAAACCGCCCCCTGCGCAATGCGCAGAGGACCGTCTGTCTGTGTGATTTTGAACGGGGTCACTCATACCGAAAGCGCGTCAATCGGGTGGATTCCTCGAATATGCTCAACCCGTGGAAAAATGTGAAAACCGCCCCGGCTTTTGCAGGCCGGGGCGGCGATTTCTGAGGGAAGAAGATTCAGCGTTCCTCGCGGAAATAGGCAAGGCCCAGATGGGCGGGCGGCTGGTTTTCCTTTTTCTTGCGTAGGCTGACCACAATGAGGACCAGAATGGTGACCACATAGGGCAGCATCTGGATCAGGTCGGTCATATAACTGGGGACCGTGATGCCCAGCAGACTGGGCAGGAACTGGTACAGCCAATAAAGAACACCGAAAAGGTAGGCGCCCCAGATGGCGTTGAGGGGTTTCCAGGTGGTGAAGATGACCAGCGCCACGGCCAGCCAGCCAAGAGCCTCGATCTGGCCGGTAGTGGCCCAGATGCCCTGATTGTAATCCAGCACATAATACAAACCACCCACGCCGCAGATGGCTGCGCCGATGCAGGTGGCCAGGTACTTATACTTGGTCACGTTGATGCCGGCGGCATCGGCAGTGGCGGGGTTTTCGCCCACGGCACGCAGGTTCAACCCCACGCGGGTGCGGGTGAAAAACCACTGGAGCACAATGGCCAGAAGGATGGCGGCATAGACGAGGAACCCATAGCTGAACAGCACCTGACCCGCAACGCCCAGCCCGGAGAGCACCGGAATTTTGGCAGAGAATGCCTTGTTGGCCAGCGGAGCGGCGGTATAGCTGGCGCCGTTGAGGATAAAGACACCGAAAAAGTTGGCAACGCCCATGCCGAAGGTGGTGAGCGCCAGACCGGTGACATTCTGGTTTGCCCGCAGCGTGATGGTCAGGAAGGCATAAATCAGGCCGCCCAGCGCCGAGGCCGCCAGCGCGCAGAACAGCGCCAGCACAATGCAGATCACCGGGTTGGGGTTCTGGGCGAGCTTCTCATAATAATAGGAGCTTGCAAAGCCGGCAAACCCGCCCAAGTACATGATGCCGGGGACACCCAGATTGAGGTTGCCGGACTTTTCGGTGACAATCTCGCCCAGTGCGCCGTACATGATGATGGTGCCGAAGGGGATGGCACGCAGAATCCATGCGATCAGACTGCTCATATTACTTCCCCTCCTTTTTGCCGTGACGCCAGATCAGGCGGTAATTGATGAAGAACTCGCTGCCCAGAATGAAGAACAGGATGATACCGGTAATGATATCGGCCGCATACTCGTTGAGAGAATAGGCGGAGGCGATCTCCGACGCGCCGCGCTGCAAAAAGATCAGCAGGAAGGAGATGAGCGCCATATAGAAAGTGTTGAACTTGGCCAGCCAGGCCACGATGATGGCGGTAAAGCCGTTGCCGCCCGCCGTGGTGGTGGAGATGGTCTGGTCCCGCCCGGCCACAATCATAAAGCCGCACAGGCCGCAAAGCGCACCGGAGATGAGCATGGTGCGGATCATCACGCGGCGCACATTGATGCCGGCATAGCGGGCGGTGTTTTCGCTCTCGCCCACCACGCTGATTTCATAGCCCTGTTTGGAGTAGCGCAGATAGGCGTACATGGCAAAGGTCAGCACAATGACCACAATGATGTTGATGGTGTAGCGCTGGCCCGCGATCACCGGCAGCCAGCCCGCCTTGGTGCCCTTGTTGAGGGTGCCCAGGCTGGACGCCTGACCGCGCATGAGGTTGGTCATGCAGGCCACAATACTGGTGGCCACATAGTTCATCATCAGCGTGAAGAGAGTTTCGTTGGTGTTCCAGCGGGATTTGAACCAGGCGGGAACAAACCCCCACAGTCCGCCCGCCAGCAGACTGCCCAGCACCATGGCCGCAAAGAGGGCCGGTGCGGGCAGGCTGTTGCCGAAGTAGACCATGATCAGCGCGGTAACAAGGCCGCCGATGAGCACCTGGCCCTCGGCGCCAATGTTCCAAAACCGCATCTTGAAGGCGGGCGCCAGTGCAATGGCGATGCACAGCAGGCTGGACAAGTCCCGCATGGCCCAGGAAAAACGGGTGGTGTTCATAAAAGTGCCGTTCCACATGACGCGGTAAACGCTGATGGGGTTGAGGCCCGTGACAAAGTAGATGAAGAACGCGTCCACCACAAGGGCCAGCAGAATGGCGACGGCGCGTACCAGCACTTTCTGCGGGAAGGTCGCCCCCTCCCGCTTGGCGATGCGCACCAGCGGCTCGGCGTTGCTGATTTGACTGCTCATTGGGCACTCCCCTTTCCTTCCATCAGGTTGGTCATCCGCAGGCCCACTTCCTCCTTGGTGGTGGTGCGGGCATCCAGGATGCCGTTGGCCCTGCCGCCGCAGAGCACCAGAATGCGGTCACACAATTCCAGCAGAACGTCCAGGTCCTCGCCCACATAGAGAACCGCCACACCGTTCTCCTTCTGCTCATTGAGCAGATTGTAAATGGTGTAGGAGGTGTTGATGTCCAGCCCGCGCACCGCGTAGGCGGTCATCAGCACAATGGGGGAAGCCGCCAGCTCACGGCCCACAAGGACCTTCTGCACGTTGCCGCCCGACAGGCGGGAAACCGGGGTGTTGAGTCCCGGGGTTACAACACCCAGCTCGCGGCGGACTTTCTCGGCCAGCTCACGGGGGGTCTTGTGGTTGACCATGGGGGAATGGCCCTCGCCATAGCTCTTGAGCATCATATTGTCGGTCATGCCCATGGAACCCACCAGGCCCATGCCCAGGCGGTCCTCCGGCACAAAGCTCAGATGAACCCCGGCATCCTGAATCTGGCGGGGGGATTTGCCCAGCAGGGTCATAGGCTGATCCTCCGCGCCGGGCGCGTAGAATTTCACATCGGAGCCGCCCTCCGCGTGCTGAAGCCCGGCAATGCTTTCCAGCAGTTCCTTCTGGCCGTTGCCGGAAATGCCCGCAATGCCCAAAATCTCGCCGCCATAGGCGTCAAAGCTCACATCCTCCAGCACGTTGGTGCCCTCGGGGCCGCGCACCGTCAGATGGCGCACCGCCAGGCGGCGCACAGGATCTTTCGGCTCGGTGCGGTTGATGTTGAGCTCCACCTTCTGGCCCACCATCATCTCGGTCAGACTGGCCTCGGTGGCCTGGGCAGTCTCGACGGCGCCCACATACTCGCCCTTGCGCAGAATGGCCACCCGGTCAGAGATTTCCAGCACCTCATGGAGCTTGTGGGTGATAATGACCACCGCCTTGCCGTCCGCTTTCATATTGCGCATGACGGCAAACAGCTTCTCGGTCTCCTGGGGCGTGAGCACTGCGGTGGGTTCATCCAGAATGAGGATGTCAGCGCCGCGGAACAGCACCTTGACGATCTCCAGCGTCTGCTTCTGGCTGACGCTCATCTCGTATACCTTCTGGTCCAGGTCCAGTGCAAACTGGTACTTCTCGCAGATGGCGCGGGCCTTGTCCCGCACGCGGCGCAGGTCAAAGGGTTCGCTCCTGTCCATGCTCAGGGCGATGTTCTCCACGGCGGTAAAGACGTCCACCAGCTTGAAGTGCTGATGAATCATGCCGATGCCCAGGGAGAGGGCATCCCGGGGGGAACGGATCTCGGCCGGCTCGCCGTTGACCCGGATGATGCCGGAATCGGGATAATAGATGCCGGCAATCATGTTCATCAGGGTGGTTTTGCCGGAACCGTTTTCACCCAGCAGTGACAAAATCTCGCCCCGGCGGATCTCCATGGAAACATCATGGTTGGCCACGACCGCACCGAAGGTTTTGGTGACATGCTCCAGCTGGACAGCATTTTGCGTTTGCGGCATTGGGGGGAACTCCTCTCGTGATAAAACGTCAAAGAGAGGGAAGCTCTTTTGCAAACAACAGAGCTTCCCTCCGGGAATCAAATCAGGTTGGATCAGGCAACAGGCTCGGCGTCCTCGGTGATGTCGTCGATGCGCAGGGCAAAGTAAGGAGCGCTGCGCAGGGTGGACTCAGCGAAGTAACCGTCCACGATGGCTTCCTTGGTCTCGCCCTCATAGACGGCGACGGGAGCACCGGTGGAGAAATCGTAGTAGGTCAGGTCGATGGGAGCGCTGGTGACCGTCTCGCCGCCCACGGTGAAGGCGGCGGTGTCAAAGACATGGATGCTGCCATCCTTGAGGCCCGCTTCCACCTCGGCAACCTTGTCGGCGGTGCCTTCGGCGCACTCGGGGCCCAGATCGGTGATGGCAACGGCGCCATCCGCGTAACCCTTGGACCAGTCGGTGGGGATGGCCTCGCCGTTCATCATATCGGTGAAGGCTTCCTCATAGTAGACCTCCCAGACATTGGTGGCGGAGGTCAGGGCAGCGGTGGGAGCAGTCTCCAGCATATCGATGTTGTAGCCGACGGAGTAGCAGATGCGGCCCGCGTCCTTCTGCTTCTGGGTGGCGGCGGGAGCGCCGGTGGAGTCGGCATGCTGGCCAATGATGACGCAGCCGTTGGCGATCAGAGCCTCCGCAGCGGCGGCTTCCTTGTCAATATCGAACCAGGAGTTGGTGTACATGACTTCCATGACCACATCGGGGTAAACGCTCTTGATGCCCAGGAAGAAGGCGGTGTAGCCGGAGACAACCTCGGCGTAGTTGTAGGCGCCGACATAGCCGATCTTCACCTTGCCGTCAGCGGTGAAGCTGTCGGCCTGGGTGTCGGGGGTCAGGGCGCCGGACTCCACCAGCTCCTTGACCTTCATGCCGGCCACAACGCCGGAGACATAGCGGCTCTCGTAAACATTGGTGAAGGCGTTCTTGAAATTGTCCAGGCCGGTCAGGGCGGCGAAGTCACCGGTCATCGAGACAAAGGTGACATCGGGATACTTGGAAGCGACCTCGTCCATGTAGCTCTGATGGCCGTAGGAGTTGGAAACGATCAGGTTGCAGCCCTGGCCCACCAGGTCCTCGGCGACATCGGAGCACTCGGCACTCTCGGGAACCTTGTACTTCCAGATGATCTGATCATCGGTCATGCCGAGCTTTTCGGCGGCGGCCTTGATGCCCTTCATGTGAGCGGCGGTGTAGCCCTCGGTCTCATCGCCCACCAGGATGACGCCAACCTTCAGATCGCTGGCGGCAGCCTCGGTGCCGGCAGCCTCGGAAGAGGCGGCGGAGTCAGCGGTGGCGGCAGAGCTAGACTGGCTGGATGCGGAGGAACCGCAGGCGGCCAGGGAGAATACCATCACAGCGGACAGCAGAATGCCCAACAGTTTTTTCATGTGTGAATTGCTCCTTCCCTCAAATAAGCAATAAAAAATCAAAAATGCGACGTTCAAGAGATCATTTTTCGAGAACTGTCGCATTTTTCTGACATAAGCTATTTTAAACGCAGGCGGGATTTTTTTCAATCCCCCGCCAAAGTTTCGCAAAAAGTTTGTGAATAATAGGCCAAACTTATGCCCAATCGTTCGACTTATCCCGACAAATTACCCAAACCTTTTCGTTGAAAGTATTACTTTTGATGGAAAATTTGGGGACAGAAATCAAAAGGGCCGGGAAGAATTTCCCGGCCGCGTGAACGAATGGCTGCGATTTTTTGTTTGGAGGATCAGTGCAGCTCCGGCCAATAGCCCTTGTTGGCCACAATCATATCATCCAGCACTTCCTTCGCAACCTTCATGCTGGGCACCGTCTTGTTGAGAGTGAAGGCCTGAAGGACCTTCTCGTAGCTGCCTTCGATGCAGCCCTGGACCAGCAGCTTCTCGCAGTTGAGCTGCTGCATCATAAGGCCCTGCTGGAACAGCGGGATGGGTTTCTGGGTAATGACCTCGGGGCCGTCCTTGCCGATGTAGGCGGGCACCTCCACCATGGCGTCGTAGGGCATATTGGGCAGACAGCCGCGGTTCTCGGTGATGACAAGGAAGCGGGCCTTGGTATCGTTCTTGAGGGCGATGGCCAGGTCTGCAATCCAGTCGCCATGGCTGCCGGCATAGAACACCTTCTCATCGATCTCTCCGGTGGCAAGGTACTTGTCGATGCCGTCAAAGAGGTTCTTCTCGCGCGTCTCCATGACCTCGTTGGCGCGGGTATGGTTGGGGTCCGAATGCTCCACAAACTCCTTCTGTTGCAGATAGTAGTTCAGATAGGTGTTGGGCAGCATCTCGGGGAAATTCTCCATGATCTCATATTCGCCCTTCCACACATAGTACCAGCTACCGCGGGTGTGGCGGTTGCCCTCGGTGCCGGACTCCTTCTGGGGGGCGACGCCCAGAGCCGCCTTGTCCTTGAGGTAAGCGTCGGGCAGAAGAATCTGGTGTTCCTTGATGTACTGCCGCAAAGCAGGCATCATGTCCTTGCCCTGGTACTGAATAGAGGTGAACCAGCCGAAGTGGTTGAGGCCGAAGTAATCATAGACAATCTGCTTTTTGTCCTTGATGTTCATGGCGGCGGCAACCACATCGATGATAGCGATGGGCATATCGCAGATATTGATGATGCGGGCATTGGGGCGCAGCACACGGCAGGCCTCGGCCACAATGGAAGCTGGGTTGGAATAGTTGAGAATCCAGTAATCCGGTTTGGCGTACTTTTCGGCATCGTCAATGACCTTCACCATGGGGAAGATGGTACGCATCCCGTAGGCCATGCCGCCGCAGCCGCAGGTTTCCTGGCCAACGCAGCCATGGCGAAGGGGGATTTTCTCGTCCTGCTCCCTCATGGCGTATTTGCCCACACGCATCTGGGCAAAGACAAAGGACGCGTCCTTGTAAGCGGTTTCCTCATCGGTGGTGGCCACCAGCTTGATGTCGCACTTGAGGTCCTCATGGAGAATCCAGTCCACCAGCACGGCCACCTTGTCCTGACGCTCTTTGTCAATGTCGAACAGGCGGATCTCGGTAACCTCCAGCTCCTCACGGCGCAGCGCGATGGATTTGACAATTCCGGCGGTGAAGGTACTGCCACCGCCAACAATGGTGATAATCATAGGTAGACTCCCTTTCTTACAATCAAAGCTTTCTTGGAATGAAACAGGACGTTTGTATCCGGGAACAGTCCCCTGCCCCGGCGCGGATTACAGCTTTTCCAGCTGTTCCTCCACATCACGTTTGACGTCTGCCACACGCAGGCCGTAGACAATCTGGACATCGCTGCCCTTTTTGACGATCCCGCTGTTGACCGTCCTGTTGATGAGCGATTCATCCAGCAGCGAAGGGTCCGCCATAGTGACCCGCAGACGGGTAATGCAGTTTTCCAGCGAAAGGATGTTCGCCTTGCCGCCCAGGCCGTTGATGATGTTCATGGCCTCGGTGTCTCCGGCAGGCATATCGGAAGCCGGCGCAGCGGTGGAAGACACGGCGGTGGCGGCGACAACGGCGGCCGGTTCCGGTGCAGGTTCCTCTGCGGGAACAGCGCCCGCCGGCAGAGGATCGCCCTCGCGGCCGGGTGTATGGTAGTTGAACTTTTTGATGAGCACCGTAAACACCACAAAGTAGACCACAATCTGGACAAGACCCAGAACCCACATCAGCCACATCCGGTGGGTTTTGTCAACATTGGCAATGTTGGTCAGGATACTGCTCAGCAGGTTTCCGTTCCACAAAGCCACCACATCAAAAATTTTCAGCAGCGCCATAAACAGGCCGGCAATGATCGAGTGGACCAGATACAGCAGGGGTGCGGCAAAGATAAACATGAAATCAATGGGTTCCGTGATGCTGGAAAGACTGGCGGTGATGACCAGCGGAATGATGGTCGTGGCGGTTTTCTTGCGGTTTTCGGGATAGGCGGTATAGATAAAGGCCGCGCCGATGCCAAAGTAGCCGAACATTTTGGTGAAGCCGATGGAGGTGAAATAGATGCTGTCAGAGAAGCGCTCCACAGGGAGGTTCATCTCGGCCATAACGATGGGGTAGGCGCCGACCACGGTATTCTCACCCAGCTGGAGCACACCGCCCAGGTCCGAGAACTGGAAGGGCGTGTAGACCAGATGATGAAGGCCGGTGGGCAGCAAGAACCGCTCCAGGAAACCATAGAGGAAGATGCCAAAGGCGCCGGTGCTCTTGATGACGCCGCCCAGGGCGCTGATCCACCCCTGCACAACGGGCCAGACCGCGTTGGTCACCAAAGCAAACAGGATGGCGGTAAAGAGCAGCCAGATGTAGGAGTAGTTTGCGCCGGAGAAGATTTGCAGTGCGCCTTTGAAGCGCTTTTGGCTGGTGCGGTTGAATACCCAGCCCACAATGCAGCCCAGGATAATGCCGCCGAACACGCTCATATCCACGCACTGAATGCCCAGAATTTTGGCCTGGCCAGTGCCGATGAGCCCCAGCAGAGGCTGTTCCTCCGCCAGGTTGCCCGTGAGGGACAGCAGGGTATTGGAGCTGACCAGATACATAAGATAGGTCATAAAGCCCAGCAGGGCAGCCTTGTGCTTATCGCTTTTGGCCAGCGCGGCCGGGATGCCGATGGCAAACACCACCGCCAGATGGTTGATGATGGCCATAGCCGCGTTGTAGATCAGTTTGCCCAGGGCCTGGATGGGACCCCATTGCAGGAAAGGCAGCGCGTTGGTGATGATGCTGTTGGTGAGCAGCACACCGATGACGATGAGGATGCCCGCCGCCGACAGATACATCAGCGGCTGGACCATTGCCTTGGAGAAGGTTTCCAGGGTGCCCGTGATTTTTTTCTTCATTTGTCTCGTTCCTTTGCTTCACATATTTTGGAATGATGAATATTGCTGCGGGACCGGCACACGCGCGTCTAGCCGTTCCCGTTATTCCCCAAGCTGCAAAACCTTGGTCAGATGGATGAGCAGATAGAATTTTTCCTGCTGATTGAGGGTATAGTGAAACGTTTTGCTGATATAATCATTAAGCCGATCGAGGCATTCCTGGTTTTTGGGATTCTGCTCCAGAAGATACCGATACATATCCTCCATGCTGTCATCCTTCCAGTCCTCATGGCGAAAAATCCTCTGGGCCAGAAACTTCAGATGGGTGGTCAGGCGCATGGCATCGATGCTGTTCTCATCCAGCGTGACGCCGTAGGTATCTTTGATGATATCCAGCGTGCCCTTGACAAATTTCAGCGTATCGTAGGCAGAGCTGCGATCCACCGAGATGGTAACCAGATGCAGCGCAATATAACCGGCCTCATCCTCCGGCAGAGCAACGCCGCAGTGTTTCTGGATGATATCCAGCGCACGCAGACCCAGCTCATACTCCTTTTTATAAAGCATACGGATTTCGCTGAGCATCAGATTGGGCAGTACAATCCCCTGCTCAAACCGTTCAACGGTAAAGCTGATATGGTCTATAAGAGAAATGGCCCCCTGATTGCCCATGGTCAGACCCGCCTTGGCCCCCATGCGCATAATTTCCTCGGCGGCCTCCATCACCTCGGGACGGACGTTCTGGAGCAGCTGCAGGAACCGGGTCTGCATCTCATCCTGCACATAGTAGACTTTTTCGATGCGCTGTTCGTCCACCGGGTCGCCCGGGCGCTTGTGGAAGCCGATCCCGTTGCCCAGCACAATGGCCTCACGGCCATCCGGCATCACGGTGGATACGGCATTGTTATTGAAGATCTTGATGGATCTCATTGGATTCCTCCCCACCGACCCGCTCATGGCCCGAACAAAAAACAGCATGAGCTTAAAACATTGAAAATGCTTTAAACTCATGCCTGATCGAACAGTAACACGTTGTAAGCGGTAATTCTCTTGTATGTAGAAATTATAAAAAATCCCACCGAAAAAGTCAAGTTGGCACAAATCACAAAAAAGGCTGATGCATCTTGTGCAGTTTATTGTTTTTCTGCCGCAGCAGCGTCACCCTTTCCCATGGGGTCCAAAAGGCGATGGATCATGGTCTGAATGTAGCCGGGAACGGGCGTCAAGTCCTGGCCTGTGCAGCGACCCACCGAGAGGCAGAGAAATCCCCCCAGGGCCGCCGAGAGCAGCGCCAGACCGAAATAGTCAGGGCTTTCGGCGGGGTCCAGCGCACCGGTTTTTTGCAGGCGTTCCACGGTTTTTGCGGTGACTGCGCGCAGGCGGGTAACCCGCTCGCGCACGTCCGCCGGGGGTTCGGACCTCGGAATCCCCAGTCCCCCCGCAATAACATGGTAGATGCCCATGCGGTTGGCCACCAGGTCCTGGAGATAGTCCAGCACGGTCTGCTGCAGCTCCGAGAGGGTGGCGCAGCAGGAAAATGCCGCGTCGATCCGTTCAATCTCGCAGTCAAAGCAATAGGTCGCCACCCCCAGAAGGATTTCATCCTTGGAGGAAAAATACTCATACACCGTTCCCTTGCCGATGCCCGCGGCGCAGGCAATCTGCTGTACCTTCATGTCAGAGGGGTTCACCCCCTGCTCAATAAGGCCAAGGGCGGCACGATAGATGGCAACTTCCCGCTCACGGCGGATATCCGGCGTCATTGGGGTCCCTCCTCATCGGTCTGGTCGGGTGTTGCGTTCCCCGGCAGGTGAAGCCTGCGGTTCTGCGGCGCGGGGCCGGCGGGCTGCGGTTCGCCGGTTTGGGCGCGCCGGCGCTCTGCAAAGGCGGCGGCAAACTCGGCGGCATCATCGGGCAGATCGTCCAGACCGTCGTCCCCCACATCCACGTTGACCGGCGGGCGGCGGTAGAAGGTATCATAGAGAACCGGCACGATGAACAGCGTCATCAGCGTGGCGTAGCTCAGACCGCCGATGACCACAATGGCCATTCCCTTGCCCATCTCACTGCCCGGATCGGTGCTAAGCAGCATGGCTGTCATGGCCAGAACGGTGGTCAGAGTGGTCATAAGGATGGGACGCATCCGGGTGCGCCCGGTGGCCACCAACGCCTCGGTGCGGCCCAGCCCGCCGATGCGGAGCTGGTTGGCGTAATCCACAAAGACGATGCCGTTGTTGACCACAACCCCCATCAGCACCAGGAAGCCCATGAGGGAAATCAGCGAGAGCTGTTCGCCCGCAATGAGCAGACCCAGCATACCGCCGGTGAAGGCCAACGGGATGGTGAACAGAACAATGAAGGGGGAAAGCAGGCTCTGGAACTGGGCAACCATAATGAAATAGATGAACGCAAGGGCCAGGGCCATCATCTTGACCATTTCCCGGACCATGTCGTTGACCTGGGTGGACTCGCCGGCAATCTCGGCGGTACAGCCGGCAGGCAGATTCAGATTCTGCATTTCCTTTTCCACATCGCGGGAGATCAGGGTGGTATTATAGCCCTCCATCGTCGTGCTGGTGACCGAAATGTAGCGGGAGGAGTTTTCGCGGCTGATGCTGGCGTAGCTCTCCCCCGTCCGGCGGGAGGCAAACTCACCCAGGCGGTGGGTCTCCTTGACGGTGTTGCCATCCTCGTCGGTGGCGGTAGTCTCAAATTCCAGATCGAAAATGTCATCCAGATTGGGGGTCCTGGTGTTGTCCACAATGGAGACATCATAGGTATCCGAGCCCACTGTCAGGGTGGTGAAGGTGGAATCGGTGGTCAGCGCCTTTGCAATCTCCTGATAGACCTGGGCAACCGTAAGGCCCAGCCGCATGGCTTTGTCCTTGTTGATGACAATGCGGACTTCCGCATCGCTCTCCTCCTGACCATTGGAAATCTCGGTCAGGCCGTCCACATGGCTGAGCATTTCCATCACCTGTTCGCTGGCGGTCAGCAGGTCCTCCAGATTGTTGCCATAAACATCAATCTGCAGTCCGCCGCCGGTGAGGGAACTCATATCGGCCATACCGCCGGAGGAGGTTTTTACCTCGCAGGGAAGGTCCGCCGTGCGGTCGGCAATCTGCTGCCGGATGGCAGCCTGATTCTTGCCGCCCTCGTCATTGAGCACAATATAGTAGACAAACCGCGTATTGTCGGTACTGCTGCCCGTGGACATACCTGCGATGGCGCCGGTGGCGGCACCGCCGGACATGGCCCCCACCGTCTCGATGCCGTCAATGGCGATCAGCTGATCCATCACGGCGTCCGCAGTGGCAAAGGCATCCTCCTTTGCGGTATTCTCCGGCATCTCCACAGTCACCGAGAGCTGGTTGGTGCTCATTTCAGGGATGAGCACAATACCCATATGGATCACCTGCCAGACCGAAAAGACCAGAAGCCCGACGGCCAGCGCGATGGGAACCGGTTTGCAGTTCAGGCAGAAACGAAGAGACTTTTCGTACAGGTTGAGCAGACGGTCGAACCAGGGATGCCGGATCTCCTTCTGCTTTTTCAGCACGGTGGACCCGGCGCAGGGCACCACCGTCAGGGCCACAATCAGCGAAGCAATGAGGCTGTATCCGATGGTGAGCGCCATGTCGGACAGCAGGTCCATAATCATGCCGGTGGTAAAGACCAGAGGTAGGAACACGCAGATGGTGGTCAGGGTGGAAGAAATGATGGAGCCGGATACCTGCCGTGCGCCCTGAACGGCGGCGCGGGGCGCGGGCAGGCCACGGTTGCGCAGACGGTAAATATTTTCAATGACAACCACCGAGTTGTCCACCAGCATACCGACGCCCAGCGCCAGACCGGACAGGCTGAGGATGTTGAGGTTGATGCCGGTGAAGTACATGAGCACAATGGCAAACAGCACACTGAGCGGCATACTGATAGCCACCACCAGCGTGGGGCGGACATCTTTGAGGAAAAGCGCCAGAACAACGACGGCAAAAATAGCGCCCTCAATCAGGTTGGACAGAACGTTTTTGACAATCAGCTCAATGTAGTCGCCCTGATCCATGATGGGGATCAGGTGAAGGCGGGGGTTTTCCTCCATCATGGCTTCCATGGCCGCATTGCTGGCTTTGGAAACGCTGGACGTGGAGGACGTGGAGCTCTTGTAGATGGCAAGGAGCACCGCCTGGTTTTTGCCGACCTTGGCATAGGCGTCATCGGCATTGTCCACCATCTCAACGTTGGCCACATCCCGCAGACGCACATCGCCGATGCCGTCAATGTTGCACAGGATCATATCTCCCAGTTCGTCAATGCTGGAGAAGGCGTCGCCCACCTTGAGGATATACTCGTTGTCATCCCCTTCCCCGCCTTCAATGTAACCGGCGGGCATGGAGAAGTTCTGGGCGCCGATGAGCTGGGCCAGGGTGGACATATTGAGCAGCTGGTCCAGATTGGCGTTGTTCAGCGCCTCCTCGCGGGCGGACTCATACTCCTCGCGGGCAGTGTCCAACTGGGTCTGGCCGGCTTCCAACTGGGTTTTTCCGCTGCTGATCTGGAACTCACCCAAAGAAATCTGGGCCTGGGTGCCGCTGAACAGCAGCTGAACGGCCATATCGGCCAGCGCGGGGTCGGTGGGGTTCTCCGCCATACTCTGCAGCGCGGATTCCAGCTGGGCACGCTGGCTGTTGAGCTGGGACAGCATGGCTTCGCCCTTTTCAATCTGGGTATTGAGGTCGGCAATGGTCTGCTCCAGCGCAGTACGCTGGCTGTCCAGGCTTGCATTCACTTCATTTTCGACCTGCTGACGGGTCTGAACCAGCAGCGCCGCATTGTTGAGCGCCGTCTTGGCAAGTTCAAGCTGGCTCAGGGCCAGATCAAGGGTATTCAGCGTTTCCTTCTGGGTCTGCGCCGCGCTGAGCTGCTGTTCCAGCGTTTCTTTTTGGGCCTGAAGCGCTTCGATTTGCGCCTGCGTTGCGGCACGGGTTTCCTCATCCGCAGCGCTCTCCAGCGCCTGCTGGAGCTGCCGAATCTGGGCATCACACTCCTGAATCTGACTGGACAGTCCCACAATCTGCTGGTTCAGCGCGCTGGATGCTTCATCGATTGTCATTCCGCCGGTAAGTGATCCAACCATTCCGTTGATGCTGGCAGTGGCACGGTCAATGGAGGCGATCATGGCCGCCTGCTTGACCGGGTCACTGGCTGCTTCCGTCAGATCGGCGGGCATTTCTTCCTCGTTATATTGGGGGTCAAACTGAGCCAGAATCTGGCGGGTCGAAGCCAGCTCATCGCTGCTCAGAGAAATCTTCAGCTCAGGCAGCCGGGAGGGGTCCGCCTTGAGGCCATCCAGTTGGTTCTGGGCCTTGGTCAGCTGGTCCCCCATCTCGCTGATTTTCTGTTCCAGAGCGGGAATCTGCTCGTTGAGCTGCTCGACCGCGTCACGGAGCTGATCGGTGATGGACTTTTTCTGGGTTTCCAGTTCCGCTTTGCCGGAATCCAGCTCGGCCTGGGCCTTGTTCAGCTGTGACAGGCCGTCCTGAATCCCGGCTTGCGCGTCGTCCAACTGCTTTTTGGCATCGGCCAGCCGGTCGCTGACCCGGACCAGCAGCTTATCGTTCACTTCATCAATTTTATCCTGGTCCAGCGTGATCTGCACCGTCTGCTCCACCAGGCCGGTGGTGGATATGCTGGCCACCCCGTTGACGCGCTCCAGGTTGGGAATGATCTCTTCCTCCGCGTACTTGGAAAGCTCAAAGATATCCATGCCCTCGCAGTCCACCGCCACATACTGGGTGGCCATCATGTCGGGGCTCATCTCGATGAGGGTGGGGGATGCGGCCAGGTCGGGCAGGCTGTCCCCCATCTGATTGATGGCGGTACTGGCTTTCACCATGGCGCTGTCCATATCGGTGTCGTCCTCGAATTCCAGCACGATCATACTGAAATTCTCGTTGGACTGGCTGGTGACGTTTTTGACGCCGTTGATGGTGGACAGACTGCTTTCCAGCGGCTGGGTCACATCGGATTCCACCCGCTCGGGGCTGGCACCGGGATAGGTGGTCACCACCATCAGGTAGGGCAGGTTCATGTTGGGCAGCAGGTCCGTCTGCATTCCGCTGAGACTGACAAATCCCAACACTATGACCAGTATGACCGCCACCAGAATGGTAAAGGGCTTTTTGACGCTGAACTTTGGCATAAAATGGTTCCTCCGGCGTGGCGCACCGTTCTTTCTCTGTGAGCGGGCCGCGCATTGCTGTGCTGTGCAGCCGACCGACCGGTCGGTCGGAAATTTGACACAAGTATAGCACGGCGGCCCCCCAAAGTAAAGGGCAGCCGCCGTGCTGTTCTTCCATTTTTTATTAATTTTTTATAAATTTTCGTCCCGGATTCTTATGGATGTAGTTGCGGTCCAGGCCGCGCTTTTCCGCTGCGGTGAGCACCGCCCACATGAGGAAAACCTCCAGCGGGATCAGCACCGTGTTTTTGACAAGGCCGGTGGTCAGGTAATAGAGGTAGCCTTTGCCGTAGAGCATGGCTTTCCACACACTGCCCAGCAGAACATTGTTGCCGTAATTGATGAGCAGCCGGGTGACAATGAGCCGGGGCACCGTAGCCTTGCGGTGATAGAGCATCACGCCGTAGATCAACCCTGACAGCATGGCCGTGATGAGATAACCCGGGAAATAAGGCTCCCCGTACCCGGCCAGCAGAAAGCCCACCGTGTCAATAATGGCGCCGGCGGCCATCCCCACCACGGGACCGTAGCAGGCACAGCCCAGCCCCACCACCAGAAAACTGAAAAAGATTTTCAGGCTTTGGCCCATCAGGTAGATGGGGAAGCTTTCGAGAATGATGGCCATGGCGCAGATCAGTCCCGCAAAGGCCAGAACCCGCACGTTCCTGAACTCGTCCGCCGCAGTGCGCCAGTATTGGCGGGAGAATACCGAAATTTTTTCCTGATTTTGATTGGACACAGTAAAATACCTCCTTTTGTTGTGCGTGTTGCCGCACAATGGAGGAGGCAAATCGGGTGTGCGCAACCACACCCGCCGTTGCACACCGTTATGCAGCAGTGGGATGCGGGACCGGCACCGCGGGCCGGTGGAACGGATGTTCCGCCGGGCCTCTTCGTCCTGCCACAACTCCCCGTTGGCCAGGCACTGCGGCACAGCGGCGCCGTTGCCGCTGTGTCTGACGCGCAGATCCCTACTCTGCGTAAAACATATTTTACAAAATCAGTATACCCCTTTTTGTACAGATTGCAAGAGGTTCCATAAAAATTTTGTCGAAAAAGCCCGGGTCATGGCACCGCCAGCGTTCCGGCAAACTCCGACCGGCAGAGGGTGCAGGGGGTGGGGGCCTTTCCATCCAGGAAATCCCGCAGCGAGATGACGCTGTAACTCAAGGTTCCATCGGGCGCGGTCCGGCACAGCAGAAGGCTGGTTTCGTTATGGGCCGCAATGCTGATGCGGTCGGCATCGGCACAGTGGATGGCCTGCACGGCGCCGGTATCCAGGTCCGCCGCGTACCAGACCCGGCTGTGTGTCTCCTGCCCGGTTGCGCTCAGGATCATCGTCCGCCCCATCCGGGCCTGAATGGTGCAGCCGCTCCCCTCCTGCGGCAGAAACGCATCGGTCAGCGCGGTAATTTCGCCCGTTTCGGGGTCCATGCGCAGCAGACGGCCGCGGTCGGGACCGGTTTCCCGGATCAGGTAGATGGCATCCCCTGTGGCAGCAAGTGTCAGGGGGTCTTCGCCGTAGGTCCACTCAAGCAAGGGACTTTCCGCGCCGGAAAGGCCGATGGTCCTGAGAGTGTTTTGCGCCTCCTTCCATGCATCGGAAATCCCCATACCCTCCCGGGCGGGCGCAGGTTCGCTTTCAATCACCACCAGTTTTCCGTCAGCGGTGCCCAATGTGGAGGTACCGCCATAAGGATGGCCGTTTCGGCTGGTTTTGTAATCGCTATAAAGGTGGTAGTAACCGAGAGATTTTCCTTCCTTTTCCAGACGGTACACAGAATAGGACAATCCAAGCCCGCTTCCCGACGAGGAATCCGAGGAGAACTGCTGGGTATAATAGAGGTCCTGCCCGGAGGCCAGCCAGTCAAACTCCCGGGTCAGCGCAACAAAATCATCGGTGTCCTGCCAGGGCGCCGCCGGGCCGCCGGACCGGGGACGGACGCTCAGCTTTGCGGTGAGCCAGCTGCCGTCCATCGCTCCAAATACCTGCAGCAGCTCGTCCCCATTGACAAAAAGTCCCTCGCCGTCATATCCGGTCCAGTCCCCCTGCCCAAGACAGGCATCACAGTCCGCACCGGTATGGGGGCAGCCGGGTTTGGCACACAGATAGCGCTGCACGCCGGTGGTCAGATCCAGAGCGGTGGCCCAGCAGACACCGGTCTCATCCTGCACAATGGCATAGTAGTTTTGGGCGTCGGTGCGTTCCAGGATACGGAAATCCGGTTCCTCCGGGTTGCCCAGCGATGCGCCGGGCTGAGCAGGCTGCGGGGCGGCAAGGCCCTGGATGGCGTAGGCATACCAGCCATCCGTGAGCTTGATCCACAGCGTGCCGCCGTCCCATGCCACGCCGTCATACCGGCAGGGCAGGACCTCGCACCCGGTGCTGTCGATCATTCCCCAGCGCCCGGCGCGGCAGACTGCGGCGTAACCGCTGTGCATCTGGGCCGCCTGGCCGGTTCCCGAAAGGGTAAAGGAATCCAAAGCGGGGAACACGCTGTCGTAAACGGCATCGGTCACCAGGTTGCCGGAACGGTCCACATACGCCCAGTGATCCCCGATGCGCACCGGAGCAAGGGGTTCCTGGCCAAAATAACCGCCCTGCCGGGCGCCGCTGACCGCAAACCAGCTTCCGTCGGCAAAATAATAGCGCAGCGGCATCCCGGAGGCAAAGATCCGGGCCATGGGACCCATTTCCTCCTCCCTCCACCGGCAGGGACGGGCGGGCAGGGGGCTGCCGTACTGCTGCCAGTCTTCCGCGCTGACGTCCTGCCGGCTGACCATTCCCTCGCTGGTCGCAAAGCACTGGATGGGTTCCCCGCCGCCCGAGGAATAAACAAAGGTGTCGCTCCTGCCGCCGTGCCCGCCGCCGGACACCCGGCCATCCCCGGCCTGTTCCAGCAGTTCACTGTAGCGGTCCTGTGTATCATAGGACAGATCCATCACATACCAGTGCCATTCTTCCCCCCAGCAATAACTGACCGGTACCATGGCCATGCAGGGCAGCAGCTGGGTTCCATCGGAACGCATCAGCCCCCAGCCGTCGGCGGTGCGCATGGTGTAGTATCCCGCCATTTCCCGGGCGGTGGTGGTGCCCAGCCGGATGGCCGGGGCCATTTCATCGCAGGTCAGCCGGGTGTTGCCGGTCCGGGTCAGCAGGCCATGGGAAGCCTGCTCCGGTTCCTCGGGCTGCCAGGCCCCGGTATCCAGGCGGCAGGCGTGCCAGCCGTCCTCCTGCCGGACCCAGAGCTGCTGTCCGGTCCAGGCAAGGCCGTCATACCGGCAGGGAATCACCTCGGCGCCGGTTTCATCCAACAAGCCCCAGCGTCCCTGACGGCTGACTGCGGCATAGCCGTTGACCAGCTCGGCGGCCTGGGTGGGCCGGTTTCCCTCTTGCTCCACCGCAAAGACGGGGTCATAGTCTGCCCCGGTCATCAGATTGCCGTTGCGGTCCATATAGGCCCATTTGCCGTCCATACAGACGGGGGCCAGCGTTTCTTTTTTAAAGAAACCGCCATAGGTTATCTCCTTCGGGCTGGGGCTTGTGCCGCCTGATGTGACATAGAAAAAGCGGTCCCCTTCCGGCACAGGCATCTGAGCGCCGTATTCACTGGTCTGCGTGTGGCAGCACTGCATGGGCAGCAGCTCCCCGAACCGGTCCCAGTCTTCCACCTTGATCTGGCTCAGATAATCCCCGTTCTGCACATAGCAGCCCTCCGGGTCCATCGCGGTGTGGTCCAGGCCCGGCGCGTCAAGGTTATACCAGAAGCGGCACAGGTAGATTTCTTCCGCATTCGCGGCCAGCCCACCGGCACCTGACGCTTGCAGCTTGTGGCTGGCGGACTCCCACTCCGTGTGGTCCATTCCGTCCGGGCTCCAGCGCCAGAGATTCCCATAGGAACTCACACCGCTCACCGGGACCGGTGCGCGGCAGGGCAAAAGTTCCGTTCCGTCCGCCTGCATCAGGCCCCACAGGCCATCTTTTTCCATGGTAAACAGTCCGGCGGCCATGCTCTGGGGCCAGGTTCCCAGGTTACCGGCGGGCATGATGGCGTCATAGTCCAGCACGGGTGCGCCGTCAATGGGTACCGCGCCGGGCACGGTTGCTTCCGCCTGCTCCGGGGCGTTGGATGGAGCGGCATTTTCCGGCGTTGTCTGTGACTGCGCGGGCGTGCAGGCCACCATGGCGGCGGTCATGGCGGCCGCCAGCAGCAGGGCGGCAAACACCAGTACACCCCGGCGCTTGCGGCGGGTATCGAACACACCCCGCAGGCGGCGCATCATCCCCCGCTTGCCCACGGAAAAGTGGGTGGCCAGCAGAATCTTTTTCTCCCCTGCCGCACCGGTGAGCAGGGCCTGACCGTAGGCATCCCGCCAGGCTTTGGGGCGGCCCTGCAGAGCCTGCTCGTCACAGGCAAGTTCAATGTCCTGCCCGGCCACCCGGGCCATGACCCAGACGGCGGGGTTGAACCAGTGCAGGCTGGTGGCCAGCACCAGCACAAATTTGAGCCAGAGATCCCGGCGGTGCAGGTGGGTACACTCATGGAGCAGCATCATGGCAGCGGCGTCGCCGGGGGCCAGGGTTTCGGGCACAAGCACCGCCGGGCGGAACAGCCCCACGGTCACGGGGCAGTCCACCCGGGGATTGGCAAAAATCCGCACCGGATGGCGCAGCCCCATCGCCCGGGCGGCGCTGCGGGCATTCTCCAGCAGGGCGCGGTCGGTCACCGGGGCATTCCAGCGCAGCACGCGCCGCCGCCAGGCAAGATAACCCGCCAGGCGGCCTGCCAGCACCACCGCCGCGACGGCGGCCCAGAGGATGGCAAGCAGCTGCCACGGCGCGGGGCTTTGGTGGGCGGAAGTCTGCGCAGGCTGCGCCTCGGCGGCGTTGTCCGGCATAATTGCTTCCGACACAACCGCCGGGGGCGCAGCAACTGCCCCGGTCTGGGGTTGCGGCTCCTCCTGGGCAGGGGAGGCGCTTTCGCCAGCGGTCGGGCCGGTCACGTTCCCGGGTACCGCCTGCCCGGTGGAGACCGGCTGCTCCACTGCGGCCTGCGGCACGGTGAGCTGCACCGGTGCATGGGGCAGCGTGGGTTTGAAGGGCAGACACAGCCAGAGCGCCAGCGCCCACCACAGCGCGCAGCGCAGACGGGCCGTATAGCGCCGGGCCAGCAGCGGGCGCAGCGCCGCCACCAGCAGCGCCAGCGCTCCGGCCAGCGCCGAGACAAACAGGGCGTCGGTGAGAACATTCAGCATGGTACGGACCTCCCTTCCCCGACGTTCACTGACCGGGCTGGTGTTTGAGGGTTTCGAGATAATCCGACAGCTCCTCCACATCGCGGGTGCTCAGGGATTCCCCGCCGTTGAGAGCCGCCACAAACTGCTTGACGCTGCCGCCAAAAACCCTGGTCAGCACGTTGCGGCTCTCGCTTTGCAGATAGGCGTCCCGGTTGACGAGGGCCACATAGAGGTATCCCCTGCCCTGGCGCTGCTTTTCCACAAAGCCTCGGTTTTCCAGCCGGGACAGCAGATTGAGCACCGTGGTGGGCCCCCAGCCGTGGGCGGGCTGAAGCAGCCCGTCCAGCTCAGGGCGGGTGCAGGGGCAGTCAAGCTGCCAGATGGCCTGCATCACGGCAAGCTCGGCATCCGGCAGGCGGGGAATGGCTCCAGATTTCATGATGGCACCTCATTTGTTCGACAATTGTGGAATCTAATTTTATTCTACAATTGTCGAACTGTTCTGTCAAGCCCTTTCCCCTTTTTTGAGCAAAGAAAAATCCCGGCGGTTCCGCGCCGGGAACTGCCGGGATTTTGATTTTGGAACGCCGCAGTGCTGCACATCCGCCGCAGGACGGTCTTACTTGCTGACCTTTTCCTTCAGGCGGCCGCTGGCCTTGAAACCGGGGATGGCGGTGGGCTCCAGCTGGCTGGTCACCTTGGTCTTGGGGTTGGTGAAGTTCTTGGTCTGGCGCTCACGCATCTCAAAGCGGCCAAAGCCGGCAATGGTCACTTTGTCGCCGGCTTTCAGCACATCGCCGATGGTGCCGAAAATGCCGTCCATAATCTTCTCGACCTCTGCGGCGGAAACGCCGGTATCGGCCGCTACTTTAGTAATTAACTGCGATCTGGTCATGATACTCTATCTCCCATAATATGCCGGGGCGCGTACACGCCCGTGCCCCTCATGAATTCGTACGCAGACATTATAAGAAAAATATCTCGCAGAATCAAGCGATTTTTACAAAAAGGGCAAAAATTGTCATTTCAAACAAAAAGATACAACATTCACGCGCATCTTTGAAGCAAGGGCGACAGCCCGTCGGAAATGCGCAACATTGCGCAATGCTCCCGCCGGACGCGGGATGCCTGTTTGAACGGAGCACCGCAGCAAAATATGTGCGGTGCCATCCAACGCTCCGTTATTTTCCCTCGGCGGCGGTGCGGTGCAGCCGGGCAACGTCCACCAGCTCCATCCGGCTGATGTCATGGTCGCCGCGCATGGCGTCCACAAGAATCCGGGCGGTATCCAGCGCGGTGATACAGGGGATGGACAGCTCAGTGGCCTTGCGGCGGAACCGGACAGAATCCCGGTGGGGGTCACGGCCGTGGGGCGAGGTGGAAATGATATAATCCACCAGGCCGCTTTCCAGCAGGTCAATCACGTTGGGCCGCTCGCCGCTCATCTGGCGCACCGTGCTGCAGGGGATCATCTGGCTGTTGAGGTAGCGCGCCGTGCCGGGAGTGCCGTAGATCTTGTAGCCATAGTCGTGGAGCTTCCAGGCCAGCTCGGCCGCCTCCCTCTTGTCGGAATCCTTGACCGAGATGATGACGCAGGAGCCGGGGCCGGGGGTCTTGAACTGGTAGCCGGCCGCCACCAGGCCCTTGATCATGGCCTCATGGAAGGTGGGGGCAATGCCCAGAACCTCGCCGGTGGACTTCATCTCGGGGCCCAGCATGGTATCCACGCCGTGGAGCTTGAGGAAGCTGTAAACGGGAACCTTGACGGCCACATAGGGGCTCTTGCCGCCGTGCCACAGGCCGGTGCCGTAGCCCATATCCTTAAGCTTTTCGCCCAGCGTGCAGCGCACGGCCAGATCCACCATGGGCACGCCGGTGACTTTGGAGATATAGGGAACGGTACGGGAGGAGCGGGGGTTGACCTCGATGACATAGACCTTGCCGTCCTGCACGGCGTACTGGACGTTGACCAGGCCCACCACCTTGAGTTCCCGGGCGAAGCGGCCGGTGTAATCCACCAGCGTATCAATGACGCTCTGTGGGAAGTCATAGGGCGGATAGACGCAGATGGAGTCGCCGGAGTGAACGCCGGTGCGCTCCACCTGCTCCATGATGCCGGGAACCAGATAGTCGGTGCCGTCGCAGATGGCGTCCACCTCACACTCGGTGCCGTAGATATACTTGTCCATCAGCACCGGATGGCTCATATCCACATGGGCGGTGATGACGCCCATATACTCCACCACGTCGGCGGAGTTGTAGGCCACGATCATGTTCTGGCCGCCCAGCACATAGGAGGGACGCATCAGAACGGGATAGCCCACTTCCTGGGCGGCCTGCAGGGCCTGCTCCAGATTGTAGACGGTGCGGCCCTCGGGACGGGGAATGCCGCAGCGCTCCAGCAGCTCGTCAAAGCGTTCCCGGTCCTCGGCCTCGTCGATGGCGTCGGCGGGGGTACCGTAGATGGGCAGGCCGATCTCGTCCATATGTTTGGCCAGCTTGATGGCGGTCTGGCCGCCAAACTGCACCAGGCAGCCGTCCGGCTTTTCGGTGGCGATGATGTTGTCCACGCTCTCGGGGTTCAGCGGGTCAAAGTACAGGCGGTCGCCGGTGTCAAAGTCGGTGGAGACTGTCTCGGGGTTGTTGTTGACAAGAATGGCCTCGCAGCCGTGCTTTTTGAGTGTCCACACCGCGTGGACCGAACAGTAGTCAAACTCGATGCCCTGGCCGATGCGGATGGGGCCTGAGCCAAAGACAAGAATCTTCTTTTTGTTGGTGGGACGTTCGGCGATGAACTGCTCGGCCTCGTTGATCTTGTCGCAGGTGGAGTAGAAATAGGGGGTTTTGGCGGCAAACTCCGCCGCGCAGGTATCGACCATCTTGAAGCCCGCCACATAGTGGTCCATGGGCAGCTGCTCCAAGCCGGACAGACGGCGGATGGTCTTGTCCAGGAAGCCGTAGTGCTTGGCCTCCAGATACTTTTCCCGGGTCAGCGGGCCGGTTTTGAGGCCCAGTTCCAGGTCCGCCAGATGCTGCATTTTATCCAGGAACCACCAGTCAATCCTGGTGATGTCGTAGATGGTCTTGTGGGGCACGCCGCGCTTGAGGGCCTCATAGACGCAGAAGGCCCGCTCGGAATCCTGCACATGGAGGTGCTCAATGACCTGCTCGGTGGTCAACTCCTCAAAGGCGGGCAGGGTCAGGGTATCCATGCCCAGCTCGATGGAGGAAACCGCCTTCATCAGCGCATGCTCAAAGTTGTTGCCGATGGCCATGACCTCGCCGGTGGCCATCATCTGGGTGCCCAGGGACTTGTCGGCATAGACGAACTTGTCGAAAGGCCATTTGGGATACTTGACCACCACATAGTCCAGCGCCGGCTCAAAGCAGGCGCAGGTTTCGCCGGTGACGTCGTTGGAGATTTCGTCCAGGGTGTAGCCCAGGGCGATTTTGGTGGCCACCTTGGCGATGGGATAGCCGGTGGCCTTGGAGGCCAGCGCCGAGGAACGGGACACACGGGGGTTGACCTCGATGACGGCATACTCAAAACTGTCCGGCTTGAGGGCAAACTGGCAGTTGCAGCCGCCCTCGATGCCCAGCTCGGTGATGATATCCAGCGCCGCAGTGCGCAGCATCTGGTATTCCTTGTCCGAGAGGGTCTGGCTGGGGGCCACCACGATGGAGTCTCCGGTGTGGATGCCCACGGGGTCCAGGTTCTCCATGTTGCAGACCGTGATGACGTTGCCCTTGTGGTCACGCATGACCTCGTACTCGATTTCCTTCCAGCCGGCGATGCACTTTTCCACCAGAATCTGGTGAATGGGCGAAAGTCGCAGGCCGTTGGTGGCGATCTCGTGGAGCTTTTCGGGGTCCTCGCAGATGCCGCCGCCGGTGCCGCCCATGGTGAAGGCGGGGCGCACAATGACGGGGTAGCCGATCTGGCCGGCAAACTCCATGGCGGAATCCAGGTCCTCCACCACCTTGGAGGGAATGACCGGCTGGTGCAGCTTCTCCATGGTATCCTTAAAGAGCTGGCGGTCCTCGGCGCGGTCGATGGTGTCGGGGCGGCAGGCCAGCAGGCGCACGCCGGAGCGGTCCAAAAAGCCGCTGCGGGCCAGTTCCATCGAGAGGTTGAGGCCCATCTGGCCGCCCAGGTTGGGCAGAATGGCGTCGGGGCGTTCCTTCTCGATGATGCGCTCCACCACCTCGGCGGTGAGGGGCTCAATATAGACATGATCGGCGATGTCGGGGTCGGTCATGATGGTGGCGGGGTTGGAGTTGACCAGCACCGTCTCGATGCCCTCCGACTTGAGGGCGCGGCAGGCCTGGGTGCCGGAGTAGTCAAACTCCGCCGCCTGGCCGATGATGATGGGGCCGGAACCGATGACCAGCACCTTTTTGATTTTGGGGTCCTTGGGCATTTCAGCGGCCTCCTTTCACGCGGTTGATGCGGCGGACATTTTGCAGGAACCGGTCAAAAAGGAACTCGGTGTCCTTGGGGCCGCCGTTGGCCTCGGGGTGGAACTGGACGGTAAAGCAGTTCCACTGCTGGTACTCGATGCCCTCGCAGGTTTTATCGTTGGCGTTCACATGGCTCACACGGCCCACGCCCTGGGGCAGCGTATTGCCCAGCACGGCGTAGCCATGGTTCTGGCTGGTGATAAAGGTGCGTTCCAGCGCAAAGTCGGTGACCGGCTGGTTGGCGCCGCGGTGACCGTACTTCATCTTGCAGGTCTTGGCGCCGGCGGCCAGCGCCGTGAGCTGGTGGCCCAGGCAGATGCCAAACGCGGGAATGCCGGTGTCCAGCATGGCGCGGATGTTGGCAATGATCTCCACGTTTTCCGCCGGGTCGCCGGGGCCGTTGGACAGCATCAGACCATCGGGGTCCAGCGCGGCCAGCTCGGCGGGGGTGGTGGTGCCGGGCAGCACCGTGACGCGGCAGCCCCGCTTGCACAGGCAGCGCACAATGTTGTTTTTGCAGCCCAGATCCAGCAGCGCGATGTGCAGCGGTTCCTCCCCCTGCGCCACACCGGCGGTGGGGGCAAAGCACTGGGGTTCGGTGCAGGTGACGGCCGCCACCGCGCCGGTGACGGCGTATTTGCGGATGGCGGTCATGAGCCGGGAAAGGCACTCTTGCTGCTGTTCGGGGTCGAACTCGGTGGTGATGGCGCCGTTCATGACGCCGCTCTCCCGCAAAACACGGGTGAGGGCGCGGGTGTCGATGCCCTCAATGCCGATGATGCCCTGGTCCTTCAGGAAGGTGTCCAGCGTTTCCTCGCTGCGGAAGTTGGACGGGGTGGTGCAAGCCTCCCGCACAATATAGCCTTTGGCCCAGACCCGATCGCTTTCCTGATCCTGCCGGTTCATGCCGTAGTTGCCGATGAGGGGATAGGTCTGGGTAATGATCTGGCCGTAGTAGCTGGGGTCGGTGAGGGTCTCCTCAAAGCCCACCATGCCGGTGGCAAAGACCACCTCGCCCACGGTGGTTCCCTGACAGCCCAGACTTCTGCCCTTGAACACCATGCCGTTTGCCAAAATCAGATATGCCTGCATTGTATTGCCTCGCAATCTTCAAAAAATTGTGCGCTTACAGCGTCTGCTTGGCCGCTTCCTTCATCTTGCGGCTGCCCAGATGGACCAGCGGGAGCTTGCCCTCCTTGCAGATGGGGCATTCCTCGGGCGCATAGTTGGGCAGATCCAGCTTGAGGGCGCTGGCCAGGATGGGGATGGGGGACGGCGCCTCGGGACGGGTGCGGTCCACCACGCAGGTGATGCCCAGGCAGACGCCGCCGGCTTCCTCGATGACGCGCTTGGTTTCCAGGCTGGAGACACCGGTGGTGACCACATCCTCGGCAATGACGCAGCGCTCGCCGGGGTGGATGGCAAACCGCTTGAGGGTCATCACGTTATCCACGCGCTCGGTGAAGATGGCGCGCTTGCCCAGCTGGCGGCCCAGCTCGTAGGCGTAGACGATACCGCCCATGGCGGGGCCGACGATGACATCCACATCCAGGTTCCTGAGCTGCTCCGCCACGCTGGCCATCACCTCGGCACAGCGGTCAGGATACTGCTGCAGGTAGGCCATCTGGCAGTAGGCGCCGGAATGGCGGCCGGAAGAAAGGAGGAAGTGCCCCTCCAAAAATGCTTCACATTCCTTCAAGACTTCAATTGCTTCTCTTGCCATAGTATTTTCCTCCCTTAATCACGGCTCCCCGCAGGGCGGGAAGCCTTTCCTCTTCTGCCGGCAGAGCGCCGGCGGCGCTCCCCTGCTGCTCTGTAAAATTCTGCTCCATTATAGCGCAGAATGAATAAAGATGCAAGATTTCAGAATAAATATTCAATCCTTAGCCACGGGCACAGCCGCGGATCTCCTCCAGCGACTTGACATGGTGGGCGTCCATCCAGTGGGCAATCTCGGCGGTGATGCGCACGCAGGAGGCCGGGTCCTGGAAATTGGCGGTGCCCACCTGCACGGCGCTGGCGCCTGCCATGATGAATTCCAGCGCGTCGCGGCCGGTGGCGATGCCGCCCAGGCCGATGACCGGGATGTTCACCGCGCCCACCGCCTGCCACACCATGCGCAGCGCAATGGGTCGGATGGCAGGGCCGGAAAGCCCGGCAAAGGTGTTGTCAAACACCGGGCGGCGGCGCTCCAGGTCAATGGCGCAGGCCTGGAAGGTGTTGCACAGGCTGATGCCGTCGGCGCCGGCGGCTTCCACCGCCCGGCACATTTCGGGAATGCTCTCGGCCTGGGGGCTGAGCTTGACCACCAGCGGCACGGTACAGACCTGGCGGACGGCGGAGACCACCTCTGCGGCGTCTTTGGCACGGATGCCAAAGGCAAGGCCGCCCTGTTTGACGTTGGGGCAGCTGATGTTCAGCTCCAACACGTCGATGCCGGCGGCGCAGAGCATCCGCACGCCCTCCACGTTTTCCTCAATGGTATGGCCGCCCAGATTGGCCCAGACGGTGGTGCCGCAGGCCTTCATGGCGGGCAGCTCATGATCGATAAAGTGCTGCACACCGGGGTTTTGCAGGCCGATGGAGTTCATCAGGCCGGAGGGGGTTTCCAGCAGGCGCTCGCCGGGGTTGCCGGGCTGGCCGTTGAGGGTCAGGCCCTTGCCGGAGATGCCGCCAAGAACCGTCAGGTCCTCGATGTCCCGGTATTCCGGCCCGAACCCGAAGGTGCCGGAAGCCGCAATGACGGGACCTGCCAGCCGTTTGCCGAACAGGTCCACATGGAGATCGGCGGCAATGCCCTGGGGCAGCCGGGCAGTAGAAGAAACAGCCATCACACAAACACCTCCTGCGCATCGAACACCGGGCCGTCCTTGCAGACGGTTTTGGCACCCACTTTGGTATGGCAGGTGCAGCCAAGGCAGGCGCCCAGGCCGCAGGCCATTTTGCGCTCCAGGCTGGCCAGGCAGGGCACGTTGGCCCCGGCGCAGAGCTGGGCCACGCCGCGCATCATCACCATGGGGCCGCAGGTCAGCACCATGGCGAACTGTTCCGGGTGAAGGATTTCGGTGACCAGGCCGTGATAGCCCACCGCGCCGGAATCGGTGGCCACGCTGACGGCCGCGCAGCAGGGCAGGAATTCTTCCAGCCCGTAAGGCTCGTCCCGGAACCCGCAGTACAGCTCGGGTTTGCAGCCCGCCGCGACCAGTTCCCGGCACAAAAGCAGCAGCGGCGCGGTGCCGATGCCGCCGCCCACCACGGCGATGGCGCCGTTGCGGCCGCCCGCCGCCCGGACAATGGCGGGCACATCAAAGCCGTTGCCGCAGGGGCCGGTCAGGGAGAGGGTCTGTCCCTGCTGGACCGCCCGCAGCTTTTGGGTCCCCTCCCCTTTCACCTGATATAAAAAGGAAAGGGTTCCGCCGCACGGGTCATAGTCGTGAACGCTGATGGGGCGGGAGAGCATGGGCGTCTCGTCAAAGCCCCAGGCGCGGAGCATAAAGAACTGGCCGGCGCGGGGTGCGGGAAGTCCCTCGCTGGAAGGCCAGCGCACCGCCATGCGGCAGATGTCCGGCGCAACCTGAACATTTTCCACAACCTCAGCCTGAAATTTTACTGCACTCACCCTGAATGTCCTCCCTCATGCGAACGCACTCGTTGTAGGCGGCCTCATCAAAGGCCACTCCGGGCTGCTTTTTGTAGGCCAGCAGGATGCCGCGGCTGGAATTGACCACGCCGCCGTTGCTCCTGTTCAGGTAACGGGCAATGTCCGCCGCCTTGCCGCCCTGGGCGCCGTAGCCGGGAATCAGGAAGAAGGTGTGGGGATAGGCGGCACGGATGGTCTCGGCTTCCTCGGTGTGGGTTCCGCCAATGACCAGACCGATGCTGGAATAGCCGGTCTCGCCCGTATAGTCTTTGCCAAGTTCCGTCAGGCTGTCCGCCACCAGGTCATAGACGTGGCGGCCGTCGGCCAGCTGCCGGTATTCAAAATCTTTGGCGCCGGGGTTGGAGGTGCGGCACAGCACAAAGACGCCCTTGCCGTGTTCGGCGCAGTAGGGCAGATAGGGGCTGATGGAATCCAGGCCCATGTAGGGGGCCAGCGTGATGAGATCCGCCTCAAAATCGCCGGTAAAATGCGCTTTGGCGTACATTTCGGCGGTCTTTGCGATGTCGCCGCGCTTGATGTCGGCAATGACCGGCAGGCCGGTGGCGCGGGCCATGCGCAGGGTTTCGGCGTAGGCGCGCATCCCGTCCAGGCCCAGCGACTCATAATAGGCGATCTGCACCTTATAGCAGCCGGCGGCGGATTTGGTGGCATCGATGAGCCGGCGGTTGAAGGCCGCCACATTTTCCCCGGCGGTTTTTGCGGTGTCCACAAAATCGGCGGGCAGATAGCTGAACTCGGTGTCCAGGCCCACGCAGACCGGGCCGTTGGCGGCCACGCTGGCATACAGTTTGTCCATATTGGTCATGGTCGGTTCCTCCCTGTGTTTATGCTTTGTAAGTCACTTTGCCGCCCTTGAGGGTGAGCATCACCTTGCCGTAAAGATGCTCCCTGTCATAGGGGCAGTTTTTGCTCTTGCTGTGCAGATCCTCCGCCTTCACGGTGAAGAGATGGTCCAGATCCACCAGGACCAGGTCGGCGTCAAAGCCGGGCACCAGGCGGCCCTTGCGGTCATCCAGGCCCAGAATCTGGGCGGGGCCGGCGCTCATCAGGAAGCTGAGCAGCTCCAGCGGCAGGCCCTCCATGCGGCAGAGCTTGGTATAACAGACGGCGAAGGCCGTTTCCAGCCCCACCATGCCTGCGGCGCCTTTGGCCTTATCCTCCTCACTGTGGGGGGCGTGGTCGGTGCCGATGCAGCTCACCGTGCCATCCTTGACGGCCTCCACCAGGGCGGCCACGTCGTCCGCCTTGCGGATGGGCGGGTTGACCCTGTATTGCAGGCGGGAATCGTCAAACCACAAATGATGCGGCGTGACCTCGCAGGTGACCAGCGCGCCGCGGCGGCGGCTCTGGCGGACCATATCCACCGCTTCCCGGGTGGAGACATGGCACATATGAAGCCGGGTGCCGTAATACTCGGCCAGGTGGCAGTTGCGCACCGTCTCGATGTTTTCGGCCAGGCGGTAATCCCAGGGGCTGATCTCCCGGTCCTCGGCGTGGGACATGACGGTCAGGCCCTTCTCGGCGGCGATGGCGAACACGCGGGCCATGGTGGCGTTGTTCATCACGCCGTTGCCGTCCTCGGTGATAAAGCGCACATCCTCCGGCAGATCCAGCAGATGGTCAATGGTACGGCCGTCAAAGTTTTTGGTGATGGAAACCGTCTGGTTGGCATCACACAGACCGACGGCCCGCGCCTGCTCCTCCACCTCGCGGGCCTGCTCCGCGCTGGAGCAGACGGGCCGGGTGTTGGGCATCAGGTTGACAAAGGTGTAACCGCCCGCAGCGGCGGCGGCGGAACCGGTGGCGATGTCCTCCTTATACTCAAATCCGGGGGTGCGCCAATGGCAGTGGGTGTCGATGAACGCGGGCAGAACGGTCAGCCCGGCGGCATCCACCACCTCCTGACCGTGAGCAGGCAGATCAACACCGACCGCACGGATCTTTCCGTCCGCGATGAGATAGTCCAGCACCTGGCCCTCGGCGTCCCTGGCGTTTTTGATGAGCATGGCAGGTCCTCCTTTTTTATCATCCCATTGACAGGCAGGCAAAAAAATAACTTTTCCCCAAAAGAGGAAAAGTTAAAAGCAGCCGCCCTGTGCAGCGCGGGGAACAAACACTGCACCATGGATTTTTTCGCAGCCGGTTGTCTTTTTACGGCACCGAACCATGGCACACAGTTCCCCTCTCCAATGATTTTTATTATTTTACCATGCCGGACCCATCGTGTCAACATTGGCGGAAATGTTGCAAAGCGAAGGATTTTTTGGAAATCCGGCGCAACTTTTGGGCATTCTGAACAAAGCGCACCGGTATTGGCTGGCTTTGCCGCACAAAAAAGGCAGCCCCCAGGGAGGGCTGCCTTGCGGGTGATGAATTCAGTTCCAATCAGTTCTGCTTCATCTTGGCGAAGCACTCGCTGCAGTAGACCGGACGGTCCTCGCGAGGCTGGAAGGGCACCTTGCAGGCCTTGCCGCAGCTGGCGCAGACGGCGTCAAACATCTGACGCTCACCGCGGGTAGCGTTCTTGCGGGCATCACGGCAGGCCTTGCAGCGCTGGGGCTGGTTCTCGAAACCACGGCTGGCGTAGAATTCCTGCTCGCCGGCGGTCCAGACGAACTCCTTGCCGCAATCCTTGCATACCAAAGTCTTGTCTTCGTACATAGTGGGTATCTCCTCTTTGTTTACTTGCCCGCGGAAGAATTTCAACCAACGCTTGGTTTCACCAATGAACTGATTGCTAAGCTACTGGGGGCATTTTAATATATGACCAGGCGAAGTGCCTGAATCCTGAAAGAAGTGCCGCCGTCACCCGCCGCTGCGCAGCTTTTTGCGGGCACGGGCCAGCGCGTTTTCCACCGCCTTGGGGGTGCAGCCAAGGCTGCGGGCCGTCTGGGCGGCGCTTTGCCCCTCTAGGCTGGCCAGCAGTGCGCTGCGCTCAAAGGGGGAAAGTCTGGTGTCGATCCGCTCCAGCACGTCCGCGTAACGCTCGCTGGCAATGGCCAGCTCCTCCGGTCCCGGCGCGGCGGAATCCTCCGGCAGCGGCACGCTGTCGTTGAGGGGCGCGTGTTTTTTGCGGGTGGCTCTGCGGCGGGCATCCTGCTGCGCGTGGGTGATACAGGCGGCGGCATAGGCGGAGAACGGTGTCTTTTTGCCGGCATCGTAACTGCGCATGGCGTTGAACAGGCCAATCAGCCCTTCCTGCACAGCGTCCTCAAAATCCAGTCCCGGCGCCACGGCGCAGGCGGCCCCTTTGCGGATGGCCGGCATCATGCGGGCAATGAGAGCGGCAATGGCGCTCTCCTCCCCTGCCCGGGCCCTGCACAACAGCTCCTGGTCCCCTTGCTGCATGGCGGGTCCTCCCATCGGCATAACATGCGGTTGCGATTGTTACTATTTTACCTTTCACAATGGCGTTTGTCAATAAATATTTGGCCTGTTCGCACAAAAAAGCCCTCACAAGAGGCATTTTAAACAAGAAAACAAAGCCGGTTTTATGGTTTGCCGCCGGTCAGGTGCTCCAAAATTTCCACCGCAGCTACGATGATCAGCGTCACAGCAAAGACGCCCAGCCAGCCCTGGCCCGCCAGAGGCAGCATCCCAAGAAAAGCATCCACATGAAACATTGTCATTTCCTCCTTTTCCATCAGCCGAACAGGGTCAGGATCATGCCGCCGGCAATGACCGAGGCGATCTGGCCCGACACATTCACCCCCACCGCGTGCATCAGCAGGAAGTTCTGGTTGTCCTCCGCAAGGCCCATCTGGTGGATGACCCGGGCGGACATGGGGAAAGCAGAGATTCCCGCCGCGCCGATCATGGGATTGATCCTGGTTTTGGCAAACAGGTTATAGATTTTGGCCACCAGCACGCCGCCGATGGTGTCGAAGACAAAGGCCACCAGGCCCAGGGCGAGAATCATGAGGGTTTCCTTATTTAAAAAGTCCTCGGCCCGCATACGGGAAGCCACTGTCAGCCCCAGCATAAGGGTGATGAGATTGGCAAGAACCTTTTGGGCGGTCTCGGAGAGGCTGTCCAGCACACCGCATTCCCGGATCAGATTGCCAAACATCAAAAAGCCGACCAGTGCCACGCTGCGGGGCACAAACAGCCCGGCAATGACCGTGATGACAATGGGAAACAGGATTCTGGCGGTCTTGCTGACCTCGCGCTGGGCATAGGGCATTCGGATTCGGCGCTCGGCGGGGGTGGTAACAATACGGATCACCGGCGGCTGGATGATGGGCACCAGCGCCATATAAGAGTAGGCCGCCACCAGAATGGCCCCCAGATAGTTGGAATCCAGATAATTGGCCACAAAGATGGAGGTGGGGCCGTCCGCCGCGCCGATCACCGCGATGGAGGCAGCGTCCCGGATGGGAAAGCCCAGCAGTGTGGCCGCGCACAGCGTGAAAAAGATGCCAAACTGGGCCGCCGCGCCAAAAATCATCAGTTTGGGATTGGCCAGCAGCGGCGCGAAATCAATCATGGCGCCGATGCCGATAAAGAGCAGCAGCGGGAACAGCTCGTTGGCGATGCCCAGATCAAACAGGACATCCAGCGGGCCTTCCTCCACGCCGGTTTCCAGCACCTGCGTGACGGCGCCCGAGAAGGGCAGGTTCACAAGAATTGCGCCGAACCCCATGGGCAACAGCAGCGTGGGTTCCATGTTGCGCTTGATGGCCAGCCAGATCAGGACCCCGCCGATCGCCCACATGACCACATGCTGCCATTGCAGATTGAACAGATTGCCAAAGATTGCTTCCATTGTCGTACCTCCATCTTTACGAAACCTTAATGCGGACAGGCAAAAAGAAAAAGACCTCTGCCGGAAACGCACAATGACGCCTAACCGGCAAAAGTCTTGCCACTTCGCTGCGGATCACGGGCCGTTCGCCGTACTGACGCAATCCGCACACCCCGGAACCGGGGCCAGCTACTCCCTTTTGCTTTTCTTATAGTATGCCCGATGCGGGGAGCCTTGTCAAGGGGAAATTTGGGCTTGATTTTTAAGTTGCGATGTTGTATACTTGACAAAGTAAATTGGATATGCCGGTGTGTTGGAATTGGCAGACGAGACGGACTCAAAATCCGTTGGTGGTGACACCGTATGGGTTCGACCCCCATCACCGGCATTCCTTATACCTAAG
>SFVK01000019.1 GCA_004561545.1 bacterium | reverse complement strand
GTACGAGTCTGTGCACTTATGCGATTGAACCGCCGTGTACCGAACGGTACGCACGGTGGTGTGAGAGGTCGGGGCTATTCAGCCCCTCCTACTCGATTCTGCGTGTCACTCTTCCAGCCAATGCTTTAACCGGGGCATGGCGGCTGCGGCGTCCCGGCGTCCCAGCTCGTACTGGGCGTTGATGACCTCCATATCCCGCTCCATGCGGCCCACATGAATGTTCCGGCTGGGGCGGATCAGAAAGGCGTCCCCGGCGGCGTCGGCCTGTTCCACGGCACAGACCTCGGCGTTGTACACCTGATCCCGGCGGCGCATGGCCTCCACAAAGGCGGGATATTTGCGGTACCGCGCCGCAAAGGGTGCCATTGAGGCAGGCCGCTTGAGGTACCCGGCGGGCTGGGTCAGCACCACGATGCTTTTTGGGCAGCCCAATCCCGCCATCCGGGCGTAGGGGATGCTGTCCGCCACGCCGCCGTCCAGATACAGCCCGCCGTTCCAGCGCACCGTCCGGGAACAAAGAGGCATGGAGGCGCCGGCCCGGATGACGTCCATCTTGGAGCCGGGGCGCAGCTCATCGCACAGAATATACTCCGCCCGGCCGGTTTCCAGATTGGTCACCGTGGCGTAAAAATCCACCGGTGCGGCCTCAAAGGCCTCCTCGTCAAAGGGGTCCAGCCGCAGAGGAAGATCCTCGTAACAGAACCGGGCCCCCACAATGTCCCCGGTGGTCAGCAGGGAGTACAGTCCCATAAAATGCCTGTCCCTGCGGTATTTGCGGTAATACCGGATGCTCCGTCCGTGCTGCCCCGAAACATAGGAACAGCCGTGGATCGCACCCGCCGAGACACCGACCACCACATCGGCCTGCACCCCGTGCTCCATCAGAACGTCCAGCACACCGGCAGTATAAATGCCGCGGATGGCGCCGCCCTCCAGCACCAGTCCCAGGCGCTGCCCAAAAGGAGTCTGCGCTGCCATAAAATTCACCCTGCCTTTCCCTCACAAAATCGCGTCAAAGGTTTCCTCGCTGTAAACCGGGATTCCGTTTTGCTCCAGCAGCTGCGCCGTCACCCCCTGGCCCGGCACGCGGCGGTGGCAAAAGCTGCCGTCATAGATGCCGTCCGGCCCGCAGCTGGGGCTGTTGGCCTTGAGGATCGCAGCCTCGCACCCCGTCAGCCGGGCCAGATCCAGCGCAATTTCCGCGCCCCGGCGGTATGGTTCCGTCACATCGGCGCCCGCCTGGGTCATAACCCGGTCCCCGGTCCGCTCGGCGGGGGGACGGGGTGTGGGCAGCCCGCCGTATACCTCGGGGCAGACCGGCACAATGGTGTGCCCGCCCCGGCGCAGAGCATCCAGCAGGGCGGGGCAGGCGTTATGCCCGCCGGAATATTTGCAGGCAACGCCCAGCAGGCAGGCGCTCACAAGCAGTTTCATCTCGGTCCCTCTTTTTCCAAAATCAGCATGGAAACCATTATAACATAAAAACCGGCTTTTGTGCATAGCATGAGCTTTGAAATCAGAGAAAGGGGGAAAACTGTATGAGGATTTCTGCCGCCGAAGTCCGCCGTCTGGCCGCCCGGGGCGCCCTGGTGCTGGACGTGCGCACCCCGCAGGAATACGGGGACGGGCATCTTCCCGGCGCCGTCAATCTTCCGCTGAGCGCCATCACCCAGGCACGGCAGGTTATCGGGAGCACCGACCGCCCGGTCATCGTCTATTGCCGCAGCGGGGCGCGCAGCGCCCGTGCCGCCGCCGTGCTCACGGCCGGAGGCTGGCGTCAGGTCTATGATCTGGGCGGACTGTCCAACTGGGACGGGCCGCTGGAACCATAACAGGACTTTTGCAAATCCCGGAAGGAGAACACCATGAACCGTTGGCTTGACCGTCCGCCCCGCCGTATCGGGGATTGGCTGGTCCTCACCCTCGCGGCGGGGGCGGTGCTCACCGCCGTGCGGTATCTGCCCCAGGCGGCCGGGGCCGCCGGGCGGCTGCTGGGGCTGCTGGCTCCCTTTGCCCAGGCGCTGTTGATCGCCTATGTGCTGGATATCCCCACCCGGTGGCTGGCCGAAAAACTGTTCCACGGCCGGCGCGGCCCGGCCATCGCGGGGGCCTATCTGCTTTTTTTCGGTGTGCTGGCCGCACTGGCCTGGCTCGTGGTGCCCCAGTTGATCCAGAGCGTTGCCAGTTTTTCCGCGTCGGTGCCCACCTATACCGCCAACCTGGACACACTTCTGGCCCGCATTCAGACGCGGTTCGGCATCGACACCACCGGTCTCAAGCGCTGGCTGGACAATTCGGGGGCGAATCTGGAAACGCTGCTCTCCAACCTGACCCCCACGCTGGCCGGCGCGGCCATGGACGCGGCGGGGCAGCTGGCGGATTTTGTGGTGGCGCTGGCAGCCTCGGTGTATCTGCTGGCCGGCAAGGAGGGCCTGCTCAAAAACGCCCGGTCGGCCCTCTATGCCGCGCTGCCGCCCCAAACGGCCGGCAGCGTGCTGGCGGTGTGCAAGCTCGCCAACCGCACCTTCTGCGGGTACCTGGGCGGTCAGTTGCTGGACGCCGTGCTGGTGGGGCTGGAAACCTTCGTCCTTATGCTGATTTTCCGCCTTCCGCTGGCCCCGCTGATCGCTGTGATCGTGGGGGTGACCAACATCGTGCCGGTGCTCGGGCCGTATCTGGGCGCCATTCCGGGGGTGCTGCTGCTGCTTTTGGGGGGCAGCCCGGTGCAGGCGCTGGAATTTCTTGTCATTGTGGTGGTGGTCCAGCAGGTGGACGGCAACTTTGTGGCACCCCATATTCTGGGGGATGCCACCGGCCTGTCCGGTCTGGGCGTCCTGTTTGCCATCGTGGTGGGCGGCGGGCTGTTCGGCATTCCCGGCATGATTCTGGGTGTTCCCGCGCTGGGCGTCCTCGCCGCACTGGTCCGGGGCGCGGTGGGGGCGGGGCTTCAGGCCCGGGGCGTCCGGGAGGACGGCACGAGGCAGGATTCCGACAAAAATTCATAGATTTCCACTTGAAATGCCCCATAATCGTGTTACAATAAAGTCGGTAAGTATGTGATTTTGTTGCAAAATCGAGAGTGGGAGAAGCAATATGAGCAAAAATATCTGGCTGCAAAAAAAGCCCCAGAGCGTCTTGGACTGGCTGGGCATCATCTTTTGCAGCATCGGATTTTATATTCTGCTGGGGCACCTCAACCTGTTTGTGGGGGCGGTGGGCAAAGTCCTCAATATTCTGGCGCCCTTTGCCACCGGCATTGTGATTGCCTATGTGCTGGACTGCATCGTCCGCCCCGTACATCACAAGCTCCTCAAAGACAACCCCAAAATGCGGTGGCTGGCCATCCTGATCGCCTATGTGGCGGCCGTGCTCATCATTTTTGTGCTGGGCTGGATGGTCATCCCGCAGGTGATTTCCAGCATTGTGATTTTGTTTGAAAACCTGCCCAGTTATTTCAATAACGTGCAGAGCCTGCTGCTGACCATTCAGGAAAATTACGGCCTGGATGTCTCCAAAGCGGTGACCGCCCTGGACGATTACGAGCAGCTGATGAATGAACTGGGCAACCTGCTGGCCGGCGCGGTGCCCAAGATTGTGGCCTCGGTGGGCAGCATTGCCTCCAATGTGGTGGATATCTTCACGGCCATCGCCTCCAGCGTTTATATGCTGGCCGAGAAGGACAAGCTGCTGCGCCAGCTGCGCATCCTGGCCCGCGCCATTCTGCCCCGTCCGGTGGCCCAGGTGGTTCTGGATACCTTCACCCTCGCCAACGAGAACTTTGAGGGGTTCTTCATCGGCAAAATTATCGATTCCGGCATCATCGGCGTGCTGACCTTTGTATGCTGCTCGCTGCTGAACATCAGCTTTGCCCCACTCATCGCGGTGGTGGTGGGCATCACCAACATCATTCCGGTGTTCGGACCCTTCATCGGCGCGGTTCCCTGTATCATCATCCTGCTCTTTGTCAAACCCATCGATGCGGTTAAGTTCCTGGTTCTCATCCTCATCATCCAGCAGGTGGACGGCAACATCATCGGCCCCAAAATTCTGGGCAAATCCATCGGCGTCTCGGCGCTGTGGGTGCTCTTTGCCATTGTGCTGGGCGGCGACCTCTGGGGCGTTGTCGGCATGGTGCTGGGGGTTCCGGTGTTTGCCACCCTCTATGCGCTGCTGCGTGAATTTGTGCAGTGGTGCCTGGACCGCCGCGGCATTGACGCCGACGGCAACCCGGCGCAGACGTCGCCACAGCAGCCCGCTGAGCCGGACCCGGCAGAAACAGCGCTCACCCACTGACTTCCCGCAAGACAAACCCCCGGCGCGCTCTTCCCTGTTCGGAAAGAAGCGCCCCGGGGGTTTGTGGTTTTGAAAACGCGGCGTTACGCCAAAAATCCGTTGACGATCTGGTCCTCGGCCTCCTTCTCGGTCAGGCCCAGGGTCATCAGCTTGATGAGCTGCTCGCCGGCAATCTTGCCGATGGCGGCCTCATGGATCAGGCTGGCGTCCACGCTGTTGGCGGTCAGCTGGGGACTGGCCAGAACACAGGCATGATCCATGATGATGGCGTCGCATTCGGTGTGCCCCGCGCAGGCGCAGTTGCCGTTGATGCGGCTGATAAATTCCTGGCGGCTCACGTCCTTGGCCACGCTGCGGCTCACCACGTTGGCACTGCACCCCTCGCCGTTCAGGTCCACCACAAAATCCGTGGTGGCCTTCTGGTCGCCGGTGGTCATGATCTTCTCATGGATCACCAGGCTGGCGCCCTCGGCCAGGTCACCGCTGGTCTTGCGCAGCGTGTCGTCGATGCCGGCGATCTGGGTGGTCTCCATCTCCATGTGGGCGCCCTCGGCCAGATGGACAATGGTGGTGGGGTTCATCACCTGCTTGCCACGGCCGTCGCCCTCGCCGTAATGCTTTTCCACATAGCGCAGCTTGGCGTTGCGGCCCACATAGAAGGTGTGAATGCCGTCGTGACGGGCCTCGTTCCCGGCAGCGCCGCCGCAGTTGTGGATGCCGCACCCCGCGATAATGGTCACATCGCAGTCCTCGCCGATGTGGAAATCATTGTACACCAGATCCTTCAGCCCGGCCTGGCTCAGAATCACCGGAATGTGTACGCTCTCGTTTTTGGTGCCCGGCGCGATGAAAATATCGATGCCCGGCTTGTCCTCCTTGGTCACAATGTTGATGTGGGCCGTGGTGTTGCGGCTTTCCAGCTTGCCGTTGGCGCGGATGTTGTAGGCGCCCACCGGCAGGGAATCCAGCTCGGCAACCTCATGAAGCAGTTTCTTTTCAATGGCGTCCATCAGCGGCGCACCCCCTCAACTTTGTTGGCCAGCACGCTGCACGCGGCACTGGCGGCGTCGGCACTGCCCAGCAGCCCGGGCAGAAGATCCGCCCGCGGACCGGTCTGTGCAATGTTGCCATCCTTAATGACCACAATGGTGTCGGCGATGTTCAGGATGCGTTCCTGATGGCTGATGATCAGAATGCTGCCCTTGGTCTGCTCATACATTTTCTCAAACACCCGGATCAGGTTCTGGAAACTCCACAGATCGATGCCCGCCTCCGGCTCGTCAAAGATGGAGAGCCTGGTTCCCCGGGCCAGCACCATGGCAATCTCGATGCGCTTGAGCTCGCCGCCCGAAAGGCTGTCGTTCAGTTCCCGGTCAATATAGTCCCGGGCGCACAGGCCCACCTCGCTCAGGAAGGCGCAGGCATCGTTGACGCTGGTGTTCTTGCCCGCAGCCAGGCTCAGCAGGTCCTTGACCCGCAGCCCCTTGAACCGGACCGGCTGCTGGAAGGCGTAGCTGATGCCCAGGTTGGCCCGCTCGGTGATAGAAAGGTGGGTGATGTCCACCCCGTCCAGCAGAATCTGGCCCGAGGTGGGCTGATAAATGCCGGCAATCACCTTGGCCAGCGTGGATTTGCCGCCGCCGTTGGGGCCGGTGATGGCCACAAAACGGTCCTGCACAGTGAGCGAAATGTCGTGCAGAATCTCTTTGTTTTCGCCGGTTTCATAACCGACATGACGAAGTTCAAGCATGAAATGCCTCCAAAGGTTCAGTTTCGGCGGTCGTGCCGCCCAAATCTGTTCTTTATGATACCACGAACCGGCCAAAAGTACAAGATATTTGGGTCGCACCCAAGTGGGTTTATGCACATTTCCCCGCGATTGCCCGCCGCCACGGCGCAAAGCGAAAAAAATCCTTGACACTGCTCCCAAATGGTGTTATTCTTTAGCTGATAAAAGCGATGAACGGGAAAAGTATCATCCAACATCCGCACAGAGAGCCTGGCATTTTGCTGTGAGCCGGGACGGGGACGGGATGGGAAAGAACACCCGGGAGCTGCAACCCCAACCCGCAGCGGGCTTTGTGCTGCGGCAGTAAGGAACGCCGTTGGCCGCGCGTTAGAACGGCAGCGTTTCAAAGGTGAACGTGTACGGAAAAAGTGACCGTATGCCATTTTTTGGCATGGGGTAATTTAGGTGGCACCGCGGATCAAGGCAGCGATTCGTCCTAAAGGCAGGGCGAATGGGCTGCTTATTTTTATACCATTTCGCAGGCTGGTGTAAAAAGAAAAGGAGTGTCACCAAATGTGCTGTGTTCTGGGCTATGCCGGACATGATCTGTCCAAGGAAAAATTCACCGAGTATCTGCTGCGCACCACATCCCGCGGTCCCGACGACCAGCGTGTGGCCGAGACCGAGTTCGGCCTTATCGGCTTTGGCCGCCTTGCCATCATGGGCCTGACGCCGGAAGGGATGCAGCCCTTCTTCCGTGGCAATGACTGCGTGGTGTGCAACGGCGAGCTTTACGGCTTCCGCCCCGTCAAGAAGGAACTGGAGGCGGACGGTTATACCTTCGAGTCGGACTCCGACTGCGAGATCATTCTGCCCCTTTACTACAAGTATGGCCTGGATATGTTCCGGTATCTGGACGCCGAGTTCGCCATGATCCTTTATGACAGCCGCAAAAAATGGCTCATCGCGGCCCGCGATCCCATCGGCATCCGTCCGCTGTTCTACGGGTACAGCGATTCCGGCCACATTGCCTTTGCCTCCGAGGCCAAGAACCTGATTGGCCTGTGCAAGAAGGTGTATCCGTTCCCCATCGGCAGCTACTACTGCAACGGCAAATTTGTGCGTTACTGCGACATTGCCGACGTGCCCGCCTGCAACCACGACGATATGGATACCATCCTGACCAACATCCGGGAAAAGCTGGTGGCCGGCGTGGACAAGCGCCTGGATGCCGACACCCCCGTGGGCTTCCTTCTCTCGGGCGGCCTGGATTCCAGCCTGGTGTGCGCCATCGCCGCCAAAAAGCTGAACAAGCCCATCCGCACCTTCGCCATCGGCATGAGCGAGGACGCCATCGACCTCAAGTATGCCCGTCAGGTGGCGGATTATCTCCACGCCGACCACACCGAGGTCATCATCAATCAAAAGATTGTTCTGGATGCCCTGGAGGACGTCATCGCCATGCTGGGCACCTGGGATATCACCACCATCCGCGCCTCGGTGGGGATGTATCTGGTCTGCAAATACATCCATGAAAACACCGACATCCGGGTTCTGCTCACCGGCGAAATCTCCGACGAGCTTTTTGGCTACAAATACACCGATTTTGCCCCCTCCGCCCATGAGTTCCAGACCGAAAGCCAGAAGCGCATCCGGGAGCTGTATATGTACGATGTGCTCCGCGCCGACCGGTGCATCAGCGTCAACAGCCTGGAAGCCCGGGTTCCCTTCGGCGACCTGGATTTTGTGAACTACGTCATGTCCATCGATCCCGAGCGCAAGCTCAACACCTACGGCAAGGGCAAATACCTGCTGCGCAAGGCTTTTGAGGGCGACTGGCTGCCCGAGAGCATCCTCTGGCGGGAGAAAGCCGCCTTCTCGGACGCGGTGGGCCACTCCATGGTGGACGACATCAAGGAATACGCCGAGACGGTCTACACCGACCGGGAGTTTGCCGAAAAGAGCGGCCATTACGCCTACTGCCGTCCCTTCACCAAGGAAAGCCTGCTCTACCGCGAGATTTTTGAGAAATACTATCCCGGCCAGGCCGAGATGATTGTGGATTACTGGATGCCCAACAAGGCATGGCCCAACTGTGCCGTGGACGATCCCAGCGCCCGCGTGCTCAAAAACTACGGCGATTCCGGCAAATAATTTCAAGGACCTCCACCAGAGCCCGCCCCGCGAACGCGTTTCGCCCGGCGGGCCCTGCCTTGTCCCGGCGGCTCCTTGCGGGATGCCCTGCGATGCGATATAATACAAAAACAAGATCGCTCTGCTGTGCGGAGGCGGTCATTCTGGTTAAAAAGAAGGAATCCGATCCATGAACGTTCGAAAAGCCCTGCCAAAGGACCTGCCCGCGCTGCTCGCCATCTTTGACTATGCCCGGGTCTTTATGGCTGCCCACGGCAACCCCACCCAGTGGCCGCCCAGCTACCCGGATGGCGAGCTGATGGGGCAGGAGATTGCCCGCGGCGTCTGCTATGTGCTGGAACAGGAGGGCCGGGTGGAGGGGACCTTCTGCTACATTCCCGGCGTGGAACCAACCTATCTCAAGATCGACCAGGGCGCCTGGCCCGATGACCGCCCCTATGCCACCATCCACCGGCTGGCCTCGGCGGGGCGGGTCCACGGCGTGGCGGACGCCTGCTTTGCCTGGTGCGCCGCGCAGGGGCTGCCGCTGCGGGCCGACACCCACCACGACAACCGGATCATGCAGCACCTTCTGGAACGCAGCGGCTTTGTGCGCTGCGGCCGCATTTTTACCGACAACAACACCCCGCGCATCGCCTATTGCCGCGTCGCAGCGCCGGCGGACCGCTGCGGGGCGGGGAAGGGGAGCCAATGAGCACACTGGAACAAAATGCGCAGTCGATTGCCTTCGCGGCGCAGCATTTGCAGGGCGCGCCCGCTCCGCTGCTCATTGCCCTGGACGGCCGCTGCGCTGCGGGCAAAACCACGCTGGCCAACCGGCTGGCGGAACAGTATGGCTGGGGTGTGATTCATCTCGACGATTTTTTTCTGCAGCCCGCCCAGCGCACGTCGCAGCGGCTGGCCGAGCCGGGCGGCAACCTGGACCGGGAGCGGCTGATCAGCGAGGTGCTTCTCCCGCTGACGCGGCACCGCCCCGGCGTCTACCGTGTCTTTGACTGCCGTACCATGGGCTTTGCCGCCGTGCCCCGGCCGCTGCCCGCCGCGCCGGTGGTGCTTTTGGAGGGCTCCTACGCCTGCCACCCCGATCTGCGGCCCTTGTGCGGGCTGCACGTGTTCCTTACAGTGGACCCCGGCGAACAGCTCCGCCGCCTGACCGCGCGAAACCCCGCCCGGCTTCAGGATTTCAGGACCCGCTGGATTCCCATGGAGGAACAGTATTTCCGCTATTTTCATATCCCGGAAACCTGCGATCTGACGCTTGTTTCCGACTGAATCACCAACCCAACAGGCCGGCGCCCCCAAGACGGAGCGCCGGCCTGTTGGGTTGTGAGCTCACCGGGTGACGGTTTATCGCTCTTTTTGAAGTCGGAGTGACGGGATTCGAACCCACGGCCTCTTGGTCCCGAACCAAGCGCGCTACCAACTGCGCTACACCCCGAAAAAAAATCCGCAGCAGCGAAGCTGCTGCGGTGGTTGGGGATGAGAGAATCGAACTCCCACAAACGGAGTCAGAGTCCGTCGCACTACCATTATGCAAATCCCCAATATCCTTGAGCGGCGCCCGGGGGCTGCCCTCAACGCTTAATTATTATATCCGCTCCTCCCGCGTTTGTCAACACCTTTTTTCAACTTTTGCCGAAAAAATGCCGCTGCCTTTGGCAGGAACAGGGCAGGGGAGGATGCCAACCCTTTCCAATGAATTTTCATTCGTTTATGTTTGACAATTTTACCGTTTTGTGATATATTTATGGCAATTTGTTGTTAAATGCGTGCGCGGCGGCGCTTGGCAAGGCGCCACCGCGTTTTCATCTGTATAGATGTCCGCGCAACAAAAACAATCGTGCATCGATCCGTGTTGTGTCCTGCCGGGCGGGATCAGGGGGCACCGAATCTATGGTAAAACGGGCAGCGGCAGTCCGCTTATGAAAATGCCGCATCCTCAAAACAAGGAGAGTGAAACACCGTGTCTCGTTATGTCGTAAAACGTGTTCTGCTTGCGATTGTCACCGTGATTATCGTCAGCCTGATCACATTCTTTTCGATGAACGCCATCCCCGGCGGCCCCTTCTCAAAGGAAAAGGCCACCAGCCCCGAGGTTCAGGCAGTGCTGGAAAAGCGCTACAACCTCGACAAGCCCCTCGGCGAACAGTATATTCTTTATGTGAAGAATATCCTCCACGGCGACTGGGGCATTTCCACCAAGACCGGTCGTGAGGTTGCGGATACCATTTCCGGCAGCTTCCCCATTTCCGCCAAGCTGGGCCTTTCCGCCGCGTCCATCGCCATTGTGCTGGGCCTGATTTTGGGCAGCACGGCGGCGCTCAACCGCAACAAGTGGCCTGACCGTGTGATTATCTTCTTCACCACGCTGTGTACCGGCGTGCCCAGCTTTGTGCTGGCCACATTGCTGCTGCTGGTGTTCTGCCTGAAACTGCAGTGGGTGCCTGCCTGGAGTCCCACCAACCCCAGCTATGTGCTGCCCATCATCGCGTTGTGTGCCTATCCCACGGCGTACATTACCCGTCTGACCAAGACCAGTATGCTGGACGCCCTGGGTCAGGACTATGTGCGCACCGCCCGCGCCAAGGGCGTTCCCCAGAGCAAGGTGATTTTCAAACACGCGCTGCGCAACGCCCTGATCCCCGTTGTGACCTATGTCGGCCCCATGATCGCCGGCATCATCACCGGCTCCATGGTTGTGGAGAGCATCTTCACCATCGGCGGCCTGGGCGGCAAGTTCGTCAGCAGCATCCAGAACCAGGACTACCCCATGATCATGGCGACCACCATCTTCCTGGGCGTACTGATGGTTGTGGCAAACCTGATTACCGATCTGGTCTACAAGGCAATCGATCCCCGCATTGAGCTTGAGTAAAGGAGGCGGAAAAACAATGTCTTACGAAGAAAACGGAATGCCGAAAAAGAATCCTCTTTCGGCCCAGATCGACCTTTCCAAGTTCAGCACCGATGACTTTGAACCCGCCACGGGGGAGGAGAAAAAGCAGCAGGAGGTCATGGGCGAAAGCGTTACCTTCTTTAAAGATGGCTGCCGCCGTCTGTCCCGCAACAAGCTGGCCATGGCCAGCCTGATTGTGCTGATTGTGCTGATTGTCTCCATCATTGTGCTCCCCATGATTATCCCGTACGGCTATTCCGATATTATTAAGGTGGACGGCAAGCGGGACAAGACCGCCGCCAATCTGGCGCCCTTCACCTACTCCCAGCGTGAGATGGAGTATATGGAGCGCACCGGCGAAAAGCTGTTTCCCCATGTCATGGGCACCGACAGTCTGTGCCGTGACTACTTTATCCGCGTGATTTACGGCACCCGCGTCTCGCTCACCGTCGGCCTGGTGGCGTCGATCATGGTTCTGGTCATCGGCCTGCTGTATGGCTCCATCTCGGGCTGGTGCGGCGGCATGGTGGATATGGTCATGATGCGGATTGTGGATATTATATACAGTCTGCCGGACACCCTGATGGTGATTCTTCTCTCGGTCGTTTTGAACCAGACGCTCAAGCCGATGATTGAGAACATTCCCTTCCTTCAGGCCATCGGCACCAACATGATTGCTTTGTTTCTGGTCTTTGGCCTGCTGTACTGGGTGGGCATGGCCCGTCTGGTCCGCGGTCAGATTCTGACCATCAAGCAGAACGAATATGTGCTGGCGGCGCGGACCATCGGCACCTCCAGCGGCCGCATTCTGCGCAAGCACATTCTGCCCAACTGCCTGTCTGTCATCATCATTACCACTGCCCTGCAGATTCCGTCCGCCATCTTCACCGAGAGCTACCTGTCCTTCCTGGGCATCGGCGTCAAGGTGCCCATGCCCTCGCTGGGCTCTCTGGCCAACGAGGCCCGCGACGGTCTGCTCAGCTATCCCTATAAGCTGATCTTCCCGGCGGCGGTGATCTGCGTCATTGTGCTGGCCTTTAATCTGCTGGGCGACGGTCTGCGCGATGCGTTCGACCCGAAACTGAAGCGCTAAAGGAGGGCCGGATTATGAGTGAAGTCAAGAACGAATCCAAGTATATTCTGGAGGTCAAGGACCTGCACACCACCTTCTCCACCGATCAGGGCGGCGTGGTCCGCGCCGTCAACGGCGTTTCCTTCAATCTGGAACCCGGCAAGATCCTGGGCATCGTGGGGGAGTCCGGCTCCGGCAAGTCGGTGACGGCCTATTCCATCATGCGGATTTTGTCGGAAAACGGCGGCATTACCGGCGGCCAGGTCCTGTATAAGGGCCAGGACATTACCAAATGGAGCGAAAAGCAGATGCAGGCATTCCGCGGCAAATGCTGCTCCATCATTTTCCAGGACCCCATGACCAGCCTGAACCCGGTGTTCACCATCGGCAACCAGCTCATGGAGGCCATCACGCTCCACACGGACCGCAACAAGGAGCAGGCCAAAGCTCGCGCCATCGAGATGCTTTCGCTGGTGGGCATCAACGAGCCGGAAAAGCGGATCAAGCAGTACCCCTATGAGCTGTCCGGCGGTATGCGCCAGCGTGTCATGATCGCCATGGCGCTGGCCTGTGAACCGGATATCCTCATCGCCGACGAACCCACCACCGCCCTGGACGTGACCATCCAGGCCCAGATCCTGGAACTGATGCAGGATCTGCAGAAAAAGCTGGGTATGGCCATCATCATTGTCACCCATGACCTGGGCGTCATTGCCTCGATGTGTGATGAGATCATCGTCATGTACGGCGGCCGCGTCTGTGAGCGCGGCACGGCGGATGATATCTTCTACCGCCCTGCCCATGAGTATACCAAGGGCCTGCTGCGCAGCATCCCTTCCACTCAGAACATGAACGAGCGGCTGATCCCCATCGGCGGTACCCCCATCAATATGCTGGATCTGCCCAAGGGCTGCGCGTTCTGCCCCCGGTGCGATTCCGCCATGAAGATCTGCCTGCGGGAACAGCCGGTCGAGATGGAAATCAGCGATACCCACCATGCGTCCTGCTGGATGAACGTGAAAAATGCGAAGGAGGGGAAATAAGATGGCAAACAGCGAATATCTGGTTCAGGTCGAGCACCTGAAAGAATATTTCTCCGTCCGTTCCGGGTTTGGCAAGTCCATCCCCCTCAAGGCGGTGGACGACGTCTCCTTCTCCATCCGTCCCGGGGAGACCCTGGGTCTGGTGGGCGAGTCCGGCTGCGGCAAAACCACCGTGGGCCGCACCCTTCTTCAGCTTTACAAGCCCACCGGCGGCCGCATTACCTTTGACGGCGATGTGCTGTATGACAGCGGCGAGCAGTATGACGAGAATGGCCGTCTCAAGGTGGACGCCAACGGCAAGCCGGTTCTGGGCAAAAAGGTCAGCGTCAATATGCTGCCCTACCGCAAGCAGATGCAGATGGTGTTCCAGGACCCGTATTCCTCTTTGAACCCCCGTATGACGGTGGAGGATATCATCGGCGAGCCCCTGGATGTCCACAAACTCTGCAAAAATTCCAAGGAGCGCCGCGACCGCGTCATGGAGCTGATGGAGCTGGTCGGCCTCAACGCCGAGCACGCCATGCGCTATCCCCATGAGTTTTCCGGCGGCCAGCGCCAGCGCATCGGCATTGCCCGCGCTCTGGCGGTGAACCCCAAGTTTATCGTCTGTGACGAGCCGGTTTCCGCGCTGGACGTTTCCATTCAGGCCCAGGTCGTCAATATGTTTGAGGACCTTCAGGAAAAGCTGGGCGTGGCCTACCTCTTTATTGCCCACGATCTGCTGGTGGTTCACCACATCAGCGACCGCATTGCCGTCATGTACCTGGGCAAGATGATGGAGCTGGCGGACTCCGATGAGCTCAACGACAATCCCATTCATCCCTACACCCAGAGCCTGCTCTCTGCCGTGCCCATTCCCGACCCCGAGACGGCCCGCAACTCCAAGCGCATTGTGCTGGAGGGCGATGTGCCCTCCCCGCTGCATATGCCCAGCGGCTGCCCCTTCCGCACCCGCTGCCGCTATGCCACCGAGCAGTGCGCCCAGGAGATGCCTCCGCTCAAGGACCGCGGCAACGGCCATTATGTGGCCTGCTGGAACAAATAAGGTTTGTTCAAGACAGGAACCGCCTGATAACGGGAAAAAATATTGCACAATCGGGCGGACCAGTATTTTGGTTTTTTTGGCGTATGCGCCAAAAATGGTAACTGAAAGACAACAGCTTGCCAATTTGCCTTGCAAACGGTTCCGCCAAACCGTATAATTGGCGATACCATAGGAAGTTTCCCACGGTACAGGGTTCCCTGCACCGTGGGATGCTCATAGATTTTCTAGGAGGAAAGTAACTATGAAAAAGCTCATGGCATCCGTTCTGGCTGCTGCCATGGTGCTGAGCCTGGCTGCCTGCGGTTCTTCCGCTTCCAGCACGGCCAGCTCCGACGCGGCCTCTACGACCGAATCTGCCGAAAGCACTGCTTCCAGTGCCGAGGCCTCCAATGTCAGCACCACCCTGAACACTGACACCAGCGCAATGTACCTCTGCCTGGCTTCTGAGCCTGACCGTCTGGACCCCGCCCTGAATTCCACCGTCGACGGCGCCTGCCTGGCCGTCAACTCCTTCGTCGGCCTGCTGACCTACGATGAGAACGGCGCTGTGGTTCCCGGCGTGGCCGAGAGCTATGACGTCAGCGATGACAAGCTGACCTACACCTTCCATCTGCGCGAGAGCCTGTGGAGCGATGGCACCCCCGTCACCGCCAACGACTTTGTTTACAGCTGGAACCGTGCCGCCAACCCGCTGACCGCTTCTGACTACGGCTACCTGTTCGACGGCCTGATCGCCAAGAACCCCGCCCTGGACACCAACGACGACGGCACCTATGTGGATGAGGCCGCCGCCAATGAGGCCATGGCCGCCAACGACATCCTGGTGGGTGTTGAGGCCACCGACGACTACACCCTGGTTGTCACCATCCTGAGCCCCTGCCCCTACTTTGAGGGTCTGTGCGCCTTCCCCACCTTCTTCCCTGTGCCCCAGGCTTCTGTTGAGGCTGCCGATCCCAACCATGAGAACCCCGGCGCCTGGGCTGCCGAGGCCGGCTTTGTCTGCAACGGCGCCTTCACCTGCACCGAGTGGAAGCATGACGAGAGCATGGTCTACACCAAGAACCCCAACTACTATGATGCGGACAAGGTCACCCTTGAGACTCTCAACTTCATGCTGAGCAATGACGAGGCTGCCTTCTATGCCGCTTACAACGCCGGCAACCTGGACTTTATCGACAGCGTTCCCACCGATGAGATCCCCAACCTGAAGGGCATCAACCCCGAGTTCCAGGTTCTTCCCAACCTGGGCACCTACTACATGGGCTTCAATGTGACCTCCAAGTTGTTCGAGGGCAAGACCCCCGAGCAGGCCAACGCGATGCGCAAGGCCATCAACCTGCTGATTGACCGTCAGTACATCGTGGACAACATCGGCCAGACCGATCAGGTCCCCGCCAACACCTTCGTGCCCCCGGCCATGAGCGATGGCAACGGCGGCGAGTTCCGTCAGAACACCTCCGACTACACCTATCCCGATGCCGACAACCTGGGCTACTACGATCCTTCCGAGGAAGCCTACGATGACAACGTTGCCGAGGCCATTGAGCTGCTCAAGAGCGCCGGCTATGAGTTCACCGATGACGGTATGCTGAGCGACGCCACCCCGCTGTCCTTCATCTACCTGACCAACTCCGGCGCCGGCAACGAGGCTGTTGCCGCTGCCCTGCAGCAGGATATGGATGTCATCGGCATCACCGTTGACATCCAGGCTGAGGACTGGAAAGTCTTCCTGAACGACCGTAAGGCCGGCAACTACGACGTCGCCCGTCAGGGCTGGCTCGCCGACTTCGATGACCCCATCAATATGCTCGAGATGTGGATCTCCAACTCCGGCAACAACGACAGCCAGTTTGGCCGCGATGCTTCCGGCAACGTCACCAGCAACGTTCCCACCTATGCTCCCCAGAACTGGAGCGAGTACGACAAGCTGATTGCCAGCATCAAGTCTGAGACCGACTTTGCCAAGCGCGCCAATATGCTGCATCAGGCCGAGGATATGCTGATGGAGACCTACGCCATCGTTCCTCTGTACTACTACAATGACCCCTACATGATGAAGTCCAACGTGACCGGTATGTACGCCAACGCTTTCGGTTACAAGTACTTCATGTACTGCACCAAGACTGCCGGCTGATCCTTTGACCGCCGTGCGGCCCGTGCCGTAGCAAACCAGTGAACCAGCGCCCCGCCGGGCTTTTCGATCCGGCGGGGCGCTGGTTTTGTCTGCTGCGGCGGGGGAGGGAATGCCCCCGGGAAACCATCCGCCAACCAAAAAGACGGGAACCCTTGCGGGCTCCCGTCTCAGACTGTCAAACAACCCCTGTTTAGCAAGCTGCTAAGCAGGGGTTTTGGCGTGTTTTGTGGAAAACTCGGATCGGAAACAGAGAAAGCAGCAACAAAAAGGAGTCTTTCCA
>SFVK01000018.1 GCA_004561545.1 bacterium | reverse complement strand
TTGGTTTCATAAATTTGTGGAGTTTTTTTGCTGCCTGCTGAGCATCAGCTTTCCGGCCGCAGCATTGGCGAGCGTTGCGGCAATGAGAAGCCCCAGCGTGTTCCATTTGGCGAGGACATCCTTGGCACAGGGGTTCAGGGAAAAGCCGGTTTCTATGGCTTTGCCCACTGCGGGCAGCAAGCCGCCCCAGTAGGAAAAGTCGCTCCACCGGGCGGGGGTGATCCAGGGCGGGAGCAACCGTAGCAGGGCGGGCAGGACGAGCGCAAGCAGAAAAGCGCCGCCCAAAACAAACCAGCACGTTTCCTTTGGGCGCCCCCTGCGCACCCGGCCGCCCAAGGTGCGGGCGGCGGCCAGCAGCACCAGCCCCGCCGGGCAGAGGGCATAGGCCGTCAGGGCGGCCATCCAGGGGAAAGGGAAATAGAGGGTCACCTGCTGTGCGATCCCCGCCGCACGCAAAAGCTGCTGCACCGTCTCCACCGGCGGCGCAGCGTAGCCGCCCCAAAACTCGATGTTGGAAAAGCCATGGTCAAGGCTTTCCCCGCACAGGGCCAGGCTGGCGCTGCTGCGAAAGAGCCCGCACACGCGGTAGATGTCTCCTTCTATCTCCAATTCCTGCCCCAGCACGTCCTCGCTGCCCCAGAGCTGCCACGCGGCAGCGGTTGAGACCGCGCATTTGCCATTCTCCTGCGCAGCGGGGAACCGCCCCTCCAGAAGCACGGCAGGATACACCGCGTCATACTCGCCGCAATATAGAATGGCAGTGATCCCGCAGGTTTCCCAGCGGCTTTCCGCCGATCCCTCTGCCTGGCTCCAAAAAGCGGGAACAAGCGCGCTCGCCCCATCCTCCTGCCGCAAAGCAGACCGCAGCGCTTCCAGCTGCCGCCCCGTGACCGGCACGTCGGAGCGCACCGAAACCAGCGGATAGGCTGCCCACAGCCTCCCCGCAAACCAAACAGCGATCCCCCAGGAAACCGCGCATGCCAAAAGCAGCACCGCCTTTCGAATCTTCATCCCGCTGTACGCACACGTGCGCCCTCCTGCAAGCTCTTCGTTGTGGCGGCCACCACCGGCGCACCGGTCGTATAATTCCGCAGGGCCGCCAGCTCGTTGTTGCGCTCCACGACCTCCACATAAACCTTGCGCACGATGTTTTGCAGCCCCAAAATAGTGTTGCGCTCCTCCACCGAATAGACGAAATCCCCGCCGTTATCACTGTGAAGGGCGCTGACCGGCAGGCAGCAGTCATATTCCGTCTCGGAAAGCCGGATTGTGAGTTCCGCTTTTCCCACCTGCCAATCCGACCCGGTCAGCGCAGCGGAAAGCACCACGCCTCCATCCTGCTGAGAAACGGACGAATTGATTTTCACGCTTTCGGACTTTGCTCCCTGCATGACCGTCACCGTAACGCCGGCGGTATCCTGCACCGCGTCCTCGGCCTCCAGCGCAAATCGGATCTGATACCCTCTTTCGGGGTCGGAAATGCTCCCGCCCACCTGGCCGCTGGTCTGCCCCTGCATAAGCTGCAGAGATTCCACGGTACCCGTCTGCGGCGCACAGAAGACGCCCTCCTGCTCGTCCAATTTTTTCAGCGTCTCCACGCTGCTTTCCATTTCCCGGATCTGTTCCGCCAGAACCGTGGCACTGGCCGCATTGGCGGCGGCTGTTTCACTGGCGGCTTCCACGCTTTTCTCGTAGGCGTGCCGGGCGTCGTTTCGGGCCTGCTCCGCCTGTTCGGCGGCCTGCGCAGCCGTGCGAGCCGCTTCTTCCCGTTGGCTTTGGACGCTTTCCAGCGCTGCGTCCGCCTCGTTGAGCCGGGCTTCCGCTTCGGCCAGTGCCTCCCGGTTTTGCGTTTCCTCTGCCGTAAGCTGCGTCAGCTCCGCTTCGATCCGGCTGATGATTTCCTCGTCCGGCGATTCTTCCTGCTGCAGCAACTCCCGCTGTGCCTGCTTCTCTGCGATCTCGCGGGCATATTGGGCGGCCTTTTCCTGCCGTTCGTTCAGTTCGCGCTGCAGGGCATCCCGCTCGCTGCCGGCGTTCGCTTCTTTCTCCGCCCAGGCTGCCGCGCTGTTCTCCGCTGCCTGGTAGGCGGCCTGCAGGGCCTGCTGGGCTTTTTCCAGATCATAGCTGTCCGCCGCCACCGGTTTGGTAAGCCGGGCATATTCCGTCTGTTTCTGCGCAAGTTCTGCCTGAAGGCTCCGCAGCTTCTGTTCCACATCCTCCCGGCGGAGGGCCGCTATTTTGTCTCCTTCCTGTACAGCCTCCCCCTCCGAGACAAAAACCGCCTCCACCAGCAGCCCTTCGGGCAGATAGAACAGGCTGCCCGCCGCCCACTGAATGGTTCCTGTCGCCGTTAGGCTCTGGGTGATGGTATTGGGCGCCGGCGTGGAGAGCTGCACCTCTGGCAGCAGCGCGCCGGATGTTCCGCGGGCAAGCAGCGTAAAAGCCAGCATCCACAAAAAGAAAAGCGCGATCTGCCGGGGGCGAATCGAAAACCTGTTTTCCTCCGGCGATACGGCCTGCGGCTGCGCCGGTTCCTGACGAACGGCAGAATCCCTGACGATTTTCACAGAAAATGTCTCCTTCCTTATGCCTTGATGCCTCCGGCCTGGATGCCCAGTTCCAGATAGGTTTGCCCATACAGGAACACCAGCATCGCCGGAATCAGCGAGAGCAGGCTGGCCGCCATGGCGATCCCCAGGTTGTCTGTCACAATATCGTTCATATACATGGAAAGCGGCCAGTTGGATTGGGATTTCAGAAAGAGCAGCGGCTGCTCCACCGCGTTCCACCCTTCGATAAAATTCAGCACCAAGGCGGCAAAGATTCCGGCATATCCCAGCGGAACGCCGATCTTCCAAAAGATCTGCCAGGCCGTTGCGCCGTCCAGCTTGGCCGCCTCGAGGAGTTCATTGGGAACATCCTGAAAGCTGCGGGTCATGATAAAAACCGGGAACGCCGAAAACACCCCTGGCAGGATGACGGACAGCGGCGTATCGTAGATTCCAAGGCGTGTGGCGATCAGGTAGTTGGGTACCATCAGTACCTGAAAGGGCAGCACCATCAGCGCAATGTACCCGAGCAGCAGGAAACGCCTGCCCGCAAAGCGCAGCTTGGCAAACGCCCACGATGCGGGGGCGGCGACCACCAGCTGACCGGCGATCTGTGCAAAGGCCAGCAGGCAGGTGTTCCAGAAGACCGAAAAAAACTGCGGGGTGTCCAGCAGCAGCTCCGCCAGCGGTTGGAGCGTCGGCCAGGAAGGCAGGATCGTCCACACCGCATACCCGCCGTCTGCTGTGTCCAACAGGGCCGGCCCCAGGGCGGCTGTCAATTCGTCCGACGCCATCAGCGCACCGTCGACGGTAAACCACAGCGGCCAAAGGACGGTGAAGGCCAGCAGGCCAAGGATCAGCACCGGCAAAAGAGGCTCCTTTTTTCTCATTCCTGCCCACCACCCCAAAAGTGATACAGTAGATACACGACGCAGCCAAGCCCCAGCGCCAGCAGCACGGCGGCGGCAGACAGCTTGCCGATGTCCAGCGACAGGAACCAGTTGTTGAAGAGGTGCTGCAGCAGATATATGCTTTCCTGCGGGTAGTTGCCTGCCACCAAGTAGGCCTCCCGAAAGACCTTAAAGGAGTTGACCAGGCTCAGTATGGTGGTCAGCACCACCGTTGGCAGCAGATTGGGCAGCGTGATAAAGACAAAGGTCTGAAAAGGGGTGGCTCCATCCACCGCTGCCGCTTCATACAAGGGCCGGGGGATGGTCTCCAGACCCGCCAGCCACAGCAGCATATCGTACCCGTTGTTTCGCCAAAGGTAGGTGAAAATCAGCACCCAAAAGGCCGCGCTGCTGCCCATAAAGTCCACGGGCCGGCACCCCAGCCCCACCAGCAAGCCGTTGACCAGCCCCTTGCCGGAGAAAAGCGCCCTCCATAACACAACGATGCTGGCAACAGGGATCGCATAGGGGAGCAGGAGGACGCTTTTGAAAAAGACCGCCCGCCGTTTTGCCGCGCCAAGCAGCACCGCACAGAGCAGGCTGACGGCCAGCAGCGCCGGGATGCAGATGCAGAGAAAGCGGCAGGTGTTGCGGACAGCCAGACGGAACGCAGTATTTTGAAAGAGCGCCCGGTAGTTCCCCCACCCGACGGCCCGGCTGCGCAGCGGGTCCATAAAGCTGGCCCGAACCGTTTCGGCCAGTGGGAACAGATAGAACAGGCACAGCCCCAACAGGCTGGGCAGCAGAAAAGGCAGTGCCTGCCAGCTCTCCCTCCGGCGCAGGCCAGTGACCTTTGGCCGTTTCATCGCCTTCACCTCCCTGCCTACACTGTAGCACAGGGAACCTGAAAAAAACCTGAATACCTTTCTGCCAAAACAGCTTTTAGGTCTCATCCAATTGCGCCAAATGGTCGATTGGTTCGATCTGCGCTTTGATTAATTCTGAATAATACTTCCCAGCTTTCTGCAGTTCCTGATGGGAACCGGATTCGACTAATTCGCCATCTTTTAATACCAGAATGAAATCCGCCAATCGAAGGCTGGAGTATCGATGTGTTATAAAAATGGTAATAGACATTTTTGTTTTCAAGTTACTATCTGCATATTGGCGATTCACATCCTATTCCGTAAATTGCCCTTGTTATAGCACGGATTTCATATCAAAGTGCTCATTCGAGCGAAAACGCGCGTTTCTTTCATCGAAAATCGACGATGCCGACGAGTGATTTCTTGTTCGGTATGTACACAAAAAGTGCTGTGAGAAAACCAAAAGGCTCTCACAGCACTTTTTACAATGATGCGACAAACGGTTGTGGATTCTGCCAATATCACGCCTGTGGGATCGTGACCTGCAGCGTAGCGCCGCCGCCCGGCGTATCCCGGATCGTGATGCTGCCGTGATGCAGCGCCACAAGCTTCTGCGCGATGCTCAGGCCCAGACCCAGGCTGGCATCGCCGGTTTGCGGGTCTGCGCGATAAAACTTTTGGAACGCCCGTTCCTTATCCGCAATGCCCGGTCCCGTATCGGCCACCGACAGGCAGACCGTTCGCCCCGCCGCCACGGCGGAAAGTTCGATCTGCGTACCGCTGGGGGTGTGCTGAACGGCGTTGGACAACAGAATGGCCATCACCTGCTTCAGCGCGTCCTCGTCCGCCCAAATGGGCGGCAGCGCGCCGTCCGGCAGGCGGAGGGTCAGCCGGTCACCGGCCTTTGCCGCCACCGGCTGCCATGTCTCGTAAACTTCCCAGAGAAAGGCCTCGGTGTCCAGCTTTGCCGGCATGATCTGACGGGCAGCGGTCTCCAGACGGGAAAGGGATAGAAGCTCCTGCACCAACTGCGCCATCCGGTGCGCTTCTGACAGAATGTTGGCGCGGTATTTTGCCCCCTCGCCGCCGGAAGGCAGCAGTTCGGCGCTGGTGATGATCACTGCCAGCGGGCTTTTCAGCTCGTGGCTGGCCGTCGCCAAAAACTCCCGCTCCATCCGCTCGGCCCGCCGGGCGGGCTGCATGGCCCAGCCGGTCAGCGCAAAGGCCAGCGCCCCCAAAGCCAGCACGCCGCCCGCCGCCACCGCTACGTACAACAGTTGCATCCTGCCCCATTCCTGCCGGAAGGCCGCGGCATCCTGAAACAGGTACATCTCGATCCAATCCCCACTGGCCGTGGGGATTGCACAGTATTCCGCAAACCAGAGGGCACTCCCGTCCCGCAGGGTGTATGCCTGCCGGACAACCGTTTTGGCCCACAGGCCGTTCTGCCCATCCACGCTTTGCCGCGCCTCTTCCAGCATTGGTTCGCTGAGAGTGAGCAGCGGTGCGGCATCATCGCCCTGCAGGTAGGGATTCTCGATGGGGACCCCCTTCTCGAATAAGGCGGGCACCAGGCGGTTTTCCACCGCGCTGCTGTAGATCGCCTTATGGTCGATGGTCTGTGTCTCCAGGATCGGCTGTTCCAGGGCGGAACAGAGGGAGGCGAAGGCCAGCCGATGCTTCTCCTCCAGGGCGTTCTTTCCCTGCCGGGCGGCCACGAAACAGAGGGTAGCCACCACCATGGCGGCAAACAGGATGTTCACCGCTACGATCTTCCACCGCAGAACGTCCAACGGCGCGGCCGGTTCAGCGGGCTTCTTTTTCTTCCACAAGGGCATACCCAACACCTCGAACGGTTCGCAGGCTCATCTTGGAGTGGATCTGGGCCAGCCGCCGGCGGAAAAAGCCGATGTAATTGTCCAGAATGGCCTCCTCCACGTCGGCGTCCGCGCCCCATACGCGGGCAAACAGGGTGGCTCGTGCCAGCGCCTGACCCTTGCTTTTCATAAACAGTTCAATCATAAGGCCCAGCTTTTTGGAGACCGCGATCTCCTCCCGGCCACAGGCCAGCAGCAGCGCCTTGGTGTCGTACACCAGATCCCCGTACCGCAGCACCACCAGCTCCTCGATGGGGGCCTGCCGCCGCAGGTTGGCCCGGACACGGGCCAACAGCTCCCGGCTGTCAAAGGGTTTACCCAGATAGTCGTCGGCGCCGGCATCCAGGCAGGTCACCTTGTTTTCCACGGCGGTCAGCGCCGTCAGCATCACCACCGGCGTCATGATCCCCTTGCGGCGGCTTTCCCGCAGGATGTCCGGCCCGCTTTCGCCGGGGAGCATCCAGTCCACCAGCGCCAGGTCGTAGGCGTTCTGCTGCAGATAGTAAGCGCCTTCCTCCCCGTCGGTGCAGGCTTTCACCGTGTAGCCCTCTTTTTCAAGGATTTCGCACAGCATCCGGTTCAGTTTCCGGTCATCTTCGATCACTAGCAAGTTCATGTATTCTACCTCCCGGGGCATATCTCGCAGGCCGTATCAAAAGCGGCAGATTATTTAATTTATAGCACAAATTCTCCCGGAGCGCAACCAAGGCCGGAAAGAGCCGCAGGCGCATTCAGGATTTTTTCAGGTTTTGTGTGGTACAGTGGTATTACCAAAATTGCCAGGGCAGCGGCCGCCTGCGCCGCCGCCCCGTAAGGAGGAATTTGTATGAACCGAATTCGATCACGGCTTGCGCCGCTGGCCGCCCTCATGGCTTTGCTGCTGGCGCTGGCAGGGTGTTCCGCCGCTCCTTCAACCGAGGAGCCGGGAACGGCCTCCCAAACGAAGTACGCCACGGGAAAATACACCCAGACGGAGGTCACCCCCGCGGTGGACAGCGGCTTCGCTCCCGCCAAGCTACAGATGCTGGACGGCGTTCCCACGTTATCGCTGTATAATGACGCCCAAAACACCGCAGCGGCGTTTTCCTGGACGGGGGATGGCTGGGAAACCATCGATCCCTCCACCGTACAAGCCTTTCTGGACGGGCTGGACAAAACGCAGGTGGAAACGCTGACCGCCTGTTACGGCGGCAGCGGCCGGTGGTGGGTGGCCGCCGCCGAGACCGGCGGCGCGTTGACGCTCTACCGCGTCGATTCGCAGGGAAGCGTCCGCACAGTGTTGACGGATACGCCGCCTGCCGGCGGCACCGCGCCCTACATCACCGACTTTGCCGCCGCCCCGGGGTATGCGGTCGTCTGCCTGGCGGACGGCGCAGGAAGCTGTGTTCTGCAGATTGTGGACGGGCAGAGCGGGGATATTTCCGCCACGATCCGTCCCAGCGTTGTGGATTATACCTTTGCGGTATCGGGCAACCGGCTGTATCTGCGCAACCGGAATGCCGGAACGATGGATGTCTATGCGCTTCCTTCCGGTGAAAAGGCCGATTCCTTTGCGATTGTTCCTGAGGCACAGGAGGTGGCCGCCTATGCGGTGGACGGCGAGAACCAGCAGATCGTTTTCCTCACCATGGACGGAGTTTTTCAGGCGGGCTTTGGTTCCTCGGTCAAGCAGGCCATGGTGCAGGAAAAAGGCTTTGTCTACGCCGCACCGCAGACCACCGACTATGAGATTCTCCCGCTGGGGGATGCCGCCTTCCTGGTGTCCTGCCTGCAGAACGGCGCGCCGCTGACTGTCCTGATCCGGTTGGACGCCACCCTGCCCACACAGGCAGCGCAAAGCCTGTATATTTGGGCGCTGGAGGACAGCGATGTCATCCGCAGCGCCGCCGCGGTCTTTGCCAACCAGTACCCGGATTGTGACGTTCAGTTGGAATTTGGCCGCGATGCCACCAGCCAGGCCCTTTCCGACGAGGATATCATCAAGAATCTAAACACCCGTCTGCTGGCCGGTGAAGCGCCCGACGTGCTTTTTCTGGACGGCCTGCCCATCCGTTCGCTGATGGAGAAAGGCGTGCTGGCGTCGCTGGATGGTGTTGTTTCGATGGACGGATACTATGAAAACATCCTGACCGCCTACTCGCTGGACGGCAGGCCCTACGCCTATCCGTCGGTGTTCCGCGTGCCGGTTTTTGTAAGCGGCAGCAGCGAGATCAACGTGGATGACTACGCCTCGCTGGCGTCGCTGGCCGCGCTCTATCAGGAGCAAAGCCTGATTTTTAACACCTCCTACGAGGATATTTTTGATTCCTTCTATATTGCCTCCAGCGCCGGGCTCTTCCCGGAGGAGAAGCGCATTGACGAGGACGCGCTGCGCGCATTCCTGCAATCCACCAGAGAGATGATCGATGGCCAGCAGATCACCGCCCAAACCAACGAGTATGTGATGGCCAGCGGCAACGGACAGAGCGTGGCCCAGTCGGAGTTTGCCATGAGCCTGATCAAGGTGGCCGAGGGGAGTTACCCCTGCGGTACCGGCGTTGTAAGCAACCGTTCCGACGCGCTGAAGCTGTTTTGGAGCTACCCCGCCGTTGCCATCCGGCCGCTGCCCGGCAGCGGCTTTGAGGCCAAAGAGATCGTTTCCATCCCGGCTAACGCCGCCAACCCCACACTGGCAACAGCTTTTGTCCAAATCATGCTGACAGACCCCGTTGTGCAGTTGAATTCCCTCTACAAGGGCTTCTCGGTACAGCGGGATGTGGAAAACGCCTATCTGGCGCAGACCATCGCGGACGGGGAGCAGACCTACGCCGCCGACCCGCTGACCTGCGATTGGGATTCCCTGATCGAAGAGCTGGGCGCGCCGTCCGTCAGCTCTGCCACTATTTATGACGTAACGCATGAGGCCGCGTTTGACTACTACGGCAACGAGATCGACCTGGACACCGCCGTCCAGCGCATCGAGGAAAACCTGGGACTCTATTTTTCCGAGCAGCAATAAGCAAAGCAGTAGCAGCATCGCCGAATCATTCTACTTGGCATTATAGCGGCGTTGTGTGGATGCTTTTCAAATGGCGATTTTCAAAGTCTTACTGCGATAATTTAATTTCTTTTTTCTTACGTTTACAAACCGTCCGCTATTTTCTCCTTACCCTTCGGGGTGATAGAAGAAAATGGCCCCGGAAATTTATCAAGGCATTGTTGCATACCAATCCGGTGATTCAACCGCAGCATGGACACTCGTTCAAAAATTCACATGTTTTTCTTTACAATTTACATTCCGAAATACCTCATTGCGTCTGTCCTGCTTCCGTTTACATGTACCTCTAAGTGCAAATGGCTGCCTGTGGCTCGCCCAGTGTGGCCGACATAACCGATGACCTGCCCGGCCTGCACTTGTTGGTCGGTGGTGACACAAATGCTGGAGCAGTGTGCATATAGTGTTTCCAGTCCGCCGCCGTGGTCGATTTGGATGTAGTAGCCGTAACTGCCGCCCCAGCTGTCAAGACTGTTGGCAACAGTGACGGTGCCATCT
>SFVK01000012.1 GCA_004561545.1 bacterium | reverse complement strand
AAAATGTCCGCTATTGGGTACTGCCGTTTTTTATGTGCCTTTACTTTCCGAATGCGTTGTTTTTTTGTCTGCCATTTTTGAAAGATTGTCCACAAAGCGAGAATGATTTCTCAACTACATTGGTCTGTCAAATTTTCAATCGTGAGTACGTTCGGAAATTGAAAATTGTATCGTGGAGAAGTATTTTTTCGTTGAAGAAGAGCAGAAAATAAGTTCCTTAAAATTCCTAAAAAGTCCGCATATTTCCGCTCATTTGGGGCGACTCAAAATCCGTTGGTGGTGACACCGTATGGGTTCGACCCCCATCACCGGCACCAGACTGAGCACTTGTTTTGGCAAGTGCTTTTTTCTTTTATGGCTGAACGCCGGAACCATTTCCGGCTGGCTGGAGGCCGCCGAGGTCAGCCCCGAACGGCAGAGCCGTCTCCGCAGGATTCTGCTGGAACCCGCCGATGATTGAGGGATTCAGGAGGATACGGTGAAACGCCGGCGCCTTGGCTCCCCTTGCTCCGTCCGGGTTGCATTTGAGGCCGGAATATTGTATACTATGAGAAATATTTCTCCCGGCGAAAGCCGCCTGTCCACGGAGGGATTTCGCGCATTTTCAGACCGGTTGCCCGCTCATACGGTGTTGAACCGGCCCAAAAGAGGTGTACTGATACGATGAACACAGCTCGGAAGGAGCCTGTCCTTTACATTGTCATACCCTGCTACAACGAGCAGGAAGTCCTGCCCATCACCAGCAAAATGTTCCTGAAAAAAATCACCGATCTGGCGAACGCCGGCAAAGTCAGCCCGGACAGCCGCGTGCTCTTTGTGAACGACGGTTCCAAAGACAGCACCTGGCAGATTATCTGCGATCTGGCCAAAAGCGACCCCCATTATCTTGGCATCAGCCAGAGCCGCAACCGGGGCCATCAGAACGCCGTTCTGGCCGGGCTGATGGAGGCGCGGGACAAATGCGACATCACCATCTCCATCGACTGCGACGGCCAGGATGACATCAACGCCATGGACGCCATGGTGGATGCCTACCGCAACGACGACTGCGAGGTGGTGTACGGCGTGCGCTCCAAGCGGGACACCGACACCTTTTTCAAGCGCTTCACCGCCGAGAGCTTTTACAAGCTGCTCAACGCCATGGGGGCCGAGGTGGTCTACAATCACGCCGACTACCGCCTGATGAGCGCCCGGGTGCTCAAGGAATTTGCCAACTTCAAGGAAGTCAATCTCTTTTTGCGGGGCATGGTCCCGCTGGTGGGCTTCAAATCCACCAGCGTGGCCTACGAGCGCCATGAGCGCATCGCCGGCGAAAGCCACTATCCCCTGACCAAAATGCTGGCGCTGGCCTTCGACGGCATCACCAGCCTTTCGGTCAAGCCCATCCGGTTTATTACCGGGTTCGGCGTGCTGGTTGCACTGGTGAGTTTTATCGGCGTGATCTGGGCGGTGGTGCAGGCCATCCTGGGCAACACCGTCTCGGGCTGGGCCTCCATGACCAGCATCATCTGCTTCGTCTCCGGCGTGCAGCTCATCTGCCTGGGCGTCATCGGCGAATACATCGGCAAAATCTATATGGAGACCAAGGCCCGCCCGCGCTACATCATCAGCGAGCGCACCTGGGAGGATCAGCAGGACTGATCTTCTCTGATCAATCTGTCCGCAGTTCCCTTCCCTGCCGGGTTTGTCCCGGCGGGGATTTTTTTGTTTTTCCACCTTTTACTATTGACAACAGGCCCACCCGGGTGTATGATAGAACCAACATATGAACAGTTTTTCATACGACAATTTGAGAAGGAGGCCGCGCCGATGGAACGAAGGGATGACCCCAGCGCAAAAACCCGGCAGGAGCTCATCGACAGCATTGCAGTGGAGAGCTGCTGCCAGCCCGCCACCGTGGACAAACTGCGGGAGGAGCTGCCCGATGATGAGGTTCTCTATGATCTGGCGGAGCTGTTCCGGGTGTTCGGCGACTCCACCCGCATCAAAATTCTGTATGCCCTGTTCGAGAGCGAGCTCTGTGTGGGCGACATTGCCCGGCTGCTGGGACTGTCCCAGAGTTCAGTCAGCCACCAGCTGCGGCTGCTCAAGAGCAGCAAGCTGGTCCGCTTCCGGCGGGAAGGCAAGGCCGTCTACTACGCGCTGGACGACGAGCATGTGCGCAGCATCATCGCGCTGGGCATGGAGCATGTGGAGGAATGAGCGCACCGGTTTGGGATTTTCAGCGCAAACGCTGATCAAGATTGATGGATAAGGAGTGTACCCTCATGCAGAAAAAATTCAAAATTGAAGTGGACTGCGCCAACTGCGCGGTCAAGATCGAACAGGCCATCCAGAAGCTGCCCGGCGTGAACAGCGCCTCGGTGAGTTTTATGGCGCAGAAAATGGTGCTGGACGCCGAGGACGACAAGTTTGACGAGGTTCTGAAGGCCGCCGTCAAGGCTGCCAGGCGCGTGGAACCGGATTTTGAGATTGAACTGTAACGGCAGCGACCGGACCGCAGAGATGTCGCCGAAGGAACAAAGACACCCGCTGCGGCGTCCGTTTGCCGGACCTGCAAAAAGCCCGGGGCGGCGCGTGCCGCCCTTCCTTTTGTCATGCTGCCAAAACGGGGAGGAACCATGATGACAAAAAAGCAGAAAAAGACCCTCAGACGCATTCTGATTGCAGCGGCGCTGTATCTGACTGCGGCCATTCTGACCCGTGTGGTGCCGCTGCCCGGTCTGGCAAACCTTGCCATTTTCCTGGTGCCTTATCTGGTCATCGGCTACGATGTGCTGCGCAAAGCGGTGCTGGGCATTGTACACGGCGAAGTGTTTGACGAAAACTTCCTGATGGCGGTGGCCACTGTGGGCGCCCTGGCCCTGGGTGAATACAGCGAGGCCGTCGCGGTCATGCTGTTCTATCAGGTGGGCGAACTGTTCCAGAGCTACGCCGTGGGCAAGAGCCGCCAGAGCATCAGTGATCTGATGGACATCCGGCCGGACAGCGCCAATCTGGAGCGGCCCGACGGCACGGTGGAACCGGTGGACCCCGACGATGTGCCGGTGGGCGCCGTGCTGGTGGTCCGGCCCGGGGAGAAGGTGCCCATTGACGGGATCGTGGTGGAGGGCGAAAGCACCCTCAACACTGCGGCGCTGACCGGCGAGAGCAAGCCCCGGTATGTGCGTCCCGGGGAGGAGATCATCAGCGGCTGCGTCAACGGCGAAGGATTGCTGCGCCTGCGCACCACCAAGCTGTACGGGCAGTCCACCGTGGCCAAAATTCTTGATATGGTGGAGAATTCCAGCCTGAAAAAGGCCCGGGCGGAGAATTTCATCACCCGGTTCGCCCACTATTACACCCCTGCCGTCTGCCTTGGCGCGCTGGTGCTGGCGGTTCTGCCGCCGCTGGTGCTGGGCGGTGGCTGGGGGGAATGGATCAGCCGTGCGCTGACATTCCTGGTCATCAGCTGCCCCTGCGCGCTGGTCATCAGCATTCCCCTGAGCTTCTTTGGCGGCATTGGCGGGGCGTCCCGCTGCGGCATTCTGGTCAAGGGCGGCAACGATCTGGAAAGCCTGGCCCACATTGACACGGTGGTTTTTGACAAGACCGGCACCCTGACCAAAGGCACCTTTGCGGTGGCGCAGGTCAGCCCGGCGCCGGGCATCGGCAGGGAGGAACTTCTGGAACAGGCCGCGCTGGCGGAGAGCTTTTCCAGCCATCCCATCAGCAAAAGTCTGCGGGAAGCCGCCGGCGCTCTGGACACCCGTCGGGCCGCCAACGCCCGGGAGATTGCCGGTCAGGGCGTCTGCACCCGGGTGGACGGCCATACCGTGCTGGCCGGCAATGCCCGAATGATGGAAACGCAGCGCATTGACTACCGCCCCGACAACGGCGTGGGAACCGTCGTGTATGTGGCGCGGGACGGCGAGTTCCTGGGTTCGGTGCTCATTGCGGATGAGATCAAGGAGAACGCCAAAGCCGCCATTGACGGGCTGCGGGCCGCCAGAGTCCGCACCGTGATGCTCACCGGCGACAGCGAAGCGGTTGCCGGCCGGGTGGGCGAAGCGCTGGGACTGGACGAGGTTCACGCCCAGCTTCTGCCGGACGGCAAGGTACAGCGGGTGGAAGCGCTGATGGCCAACCGCACCGGCCGGGGCAAACTGGCCTTTGCCGGCGACGGAATCAACGATGCGCCCGTGCTGATGCGTGCCGATGTGGGCATCGCCATGGGCGCCATGGGCAGCGACGCCGCCATTGAGGCCGCCGACGTGGTGCTGATGGACGATGACCCCGCCAAAATCACGCTGGCCATGGGCATCGCCCGCAAGTGTATGCGCATTTTGTATGAGAACATCGTGTTTGCGCTGGGCGTCAAGGCTGTCTGCCTGATTCTGGGCGCTATGGGCATTGCCAATATGTGGTCGGCCGTCTTTGCCGATGTGGGCGTGATGGTTCTGGCCGTGCTCAACGCCATGCGGATGCTGGCTGTCAAAAAGAGCTGAGGCAATCCCGCACAATTTACGGCCAATACCTTACGCACCGTTCCGGCGCGCAGAATTGTGCGGTGTTGCCCTGAACATCTCAAAAAGCACCGGGTTGCAGCCCGGTGCTTTGTTGTGCGTTTTTATTGACGTTCGGGATCAAGATAGTCCCCGTCTTTCAGGCATTCCAGATGCAGATGGGGTTCCTCCCGCGCCTCTGCGGGGATTTCATCCAGCGTGCCCAGGATGCTGCCTGCGGCGACGGTGTTCTGTCTGTCCACGCGGATGTCCTTCAGCCCGCAATAGCGCCAGGTGACGCCGTCCGAACCGGTGATTTCCACCACGCCGCCCCACAGGGCGTCCTGCTCCACCCCGGTGACCGTGCCCCCCGCCCTGGCGGTGACGGTACCTGCCGGGAAGGTGTAATCGGTACCGTTATGGGTGCGCCAATCGCCCAGGGTCCCGTTATAGACCAGCTCATCACCGCTGAAGGGTGCCGAAACCGTTCCCCTCGAGGAAGCGGCCGAGGAACTGCCCTGCCCGCCGGAGGAGGCGGCAGATGGCCCGGTCACGACGGACTTCCCGCCAGACGGCGCAGCAGCCCCAGAGGACAACCCCGGCACAGAGGAGGAGGCTGACGGCGTCGATGAGGGCTGCGGTGTCTCCACGGGGATGTTTTCGGTTTTGTTGTCCACGGTGGCGTCCGGTGAATCCCATGATGATTCCTCCTCCAGCTGTCTGTGTTTGGCCTCGGTCAGTTCCCCCACCCCGCGCACCACGTTGCGCACCGCCAGAATTCCTGTGATGGTGGCGGCAAACACCAGCGCCAGGCAGACCAGATAAAACCCCTTTTCCTTCAAAAACGCTTTGATGCTCTTCATCTTCCCCCGTCCTTTTCCGCGTGAAGTATTGTGTTGCCCATAGTGTGGCGCAGCGCGGCAGGGTTTATTCAAAAATCAACAAAATTTCATTCCCGCCGCTGTTCCGTTCACGCCATTCTGACAAGAAAGGCCCGGCGTTTTTGGTGAACCTATCCTCTTGCGTTTTGCGGTCATTCCGTTTATACTATTTATAGTAGGACTATTGTGGCTGCCCATCGGCAGCCCGACGAATTGAATGTGAGGTGGAAGACAATGGAACCTATGGTAATTACGATGGCGCGTGAGTACGCCTCCGGCGGCAGCGAGATTGCGCAGAGAGTTGCGGACATTCTGGGAATCCCCTTGTACAACAAGGAGCTGATTACCATTGCCGCCAAAAAGAGCGGTCTGACGGAGGAAGCCATTGCCGCCAGCGAGAACCAGCGCAGCGGCAGCCTGATTTACAGCCTGTACATGATGGGCAACACCATGCCTCTTGCGGATCAGGTGTACATTTTGCAGTCCAATGTCATCAAGGAAGTGGCCGCCAACGGCTCCTGTGTGATTTTGGGCCGGTGCGGCGACTATGTGCTGCGGGACCGTCCCAATGTGCTGCGCACCTTTGTGTATGCGCCGCTGAACTACCGGATTGAGAACGCCAAGGCCCGCCCCGACGCCAAGGATATGCCGGACCGCCTTTGGGAGTCAACCCTGGCCAAGCATGACCGCGCCCGCGCCAGCTACTACAACTACTACACCGAAAACCGCTGGGGTGAGGCAAAGAACTATGACCTGTGCCTGAACGCTCAGATTGGCCGCGAGGCCTGCGCTCAGCTCATCGTGCAGGCCGCCAAAGCGATGGAGGCGGCCAATCGCGGATGAGTAAACAGAATACCATGTCCGCATCCCGGATGGGCAGCGCGCCGGTTGGCCCGCTGCTCCTTTCCTGTGCGGTTCCCATGATGATTTCCATGCTGGTTCAGGCGCTGTACAACGTGGTGGACAGCATCTTTGTCAGCCATATCAACGAGGCGGCGCTCTCCGCCGTGTCGCTGGCGTTCCCTATCCAGAACCTGATGATCGCGTTCGGTGTGGGCACCGCAGTGGGCGTCAACGCGCACCTCTCCCGCAGCCTGGGCGAGGGCAATCAGGCGGAGGCCGACCGCGCCGCCATGAACGGTCTGTTTCTGGCCGTCTGCTCGGCGCTGGCCTTTGTGCTCTTTGGCCTGTTTGCCGTGCGGCCCTTCATGGCGTCCCAAACCGACGACCCCGCCATTTTGCAGTATGGCGTGGATTATCTCTCCATCTGCTGTGTCTGGTGCCTGGGATTGTTTGCCCAGTGTATGCTGGAAAAGCTGCTGGTGGCCACCGGCCGCAGTACCTTTGCCATGGCCAGCCAGCTCATTGGCGCCATAACCAACATTGTGCTGGACCCCATCTTTATCTTTGGTATGTTCGGTGCGCCCCGCATGGATGCGGCCGGCGCCGCCGTTGCCACGGTGGCGGGCCAGTGGCTTGGCGCGGCAGCCGGTCTGGTGATGAACCTTGTGTGGAACAGGGACATCCACTTTTCTCTGCGCAGATTCCGGCTCTCGGGCCGCACCATCAAGAGGATTTACACGGTGGGCATCCCCTCCATTGCCATGAGCGCCATTGGCAGCGTCATGACCTTTCTGATGAACAACATCCTCATCGCCTTCTCCAGCACGGCGGTGGCGGTGTTTGGCGTCTACTTTAAATTGCAGAGCTTTGTGTTCATGCCGGTGTTCGGCATGAACAACGGCATGGTCCCCATCATCAGCTACAATTACGGCGCCCGCAAACCGGAGCGCATCACCAAAACCATCAAGCTGGCGGTTTGCTTCTCGGAAACCATTATGGTTTTGGGCTTTCTGGTGGCGCAGTTCTTCCCGGATGCCCTGCTCAGCCTCTTTAACGCCAGCCCCGAGATGCTTGCCATGGGCGAGCGCGCGCTGCGCACCATTGCGCTTCACTTCCCGCTGGCCGGTTTCAGCGTGATCTGCATGGCCACTTTCCAGGCCCTGGGCAAGGGCGTGCTGGCACTCTGTGTCTCTGTGGTGCGCCAGCTTGGCGTGCTGATCCCTGTGGCCTGGCTGCTCAGCCTGAGCGGAAATGTGAATCTGGTCTGGTTCGCCTTCCCCATTGCCGAGCTTGTTTCGCTGGCTCTTTGCGCCACGTTCCTGCGCAAATGCTACCGCGAAATCCTCAAACCCATGATGGCCGCCCAACCCGCAGCCGCCATGGCGGAGTGATTCCAATGGAAGGAGGCGCCTGCTGATGCTGCGCCATATGAAACCCGGGATGCTGCTGTTCAGCATTGTCTATATTTTGCTGGGCCTTGCCCTGCTGATTCTGCCCGATGCCACCTCGATGGTGCTCTGTTTTGCGTTGGGCGCGCTGGTTCTGCTTTCCGGTCTTGAGGATCTGACGCGTTATTTTAAAAAGGACGTCACCGGTCCACGGGCGGTGCTCTGCCTGCTGCTCGGGCTGCCCACGGTGGCCGTGGGCGTTCTTGCTCTGGTCCGCGCGGCAGAGGCCACCGCCTCCATTGAATGGATTCTTCCCCTGCTGTTTGGTTTGATGCTCCTTCTGGACGGCCTGGTACGGCTGCAATCCGCCTGGGAGCTCTGCCGCCGCAAAGGGCAGAAATGGTGGGTGGTTCTGCTGCTGGGGCTGGTTTCGCTGGTGTTCGGCGCACTGCTGGCCGCGTCCCAGCTGGTGAATTTCCGCAGCGTGGATTTGATGCTGCTGTCCGGTATTTTTGTGCTGGCGGAGGGCATCTTAAACCTGTGCTGCACCATCTATATCGCCATGGAGTTTCATGCGCTGGACCGCCTGGATGAAGTACGCGCCACGATGACCGCCGGGGCGGAGTCCGCCGTTACCGCCGGGGAGACCTGTGCGCAGGCCGACGATCCGTCCGTTCAGGATGGGACGCCGTCGGACGCTCCGGCAGACACCGAAACCGGAACGGCGCCGGAATCGGAATCCCAGCCCTCCGGCGAGCAGGATGCCCCTGAGCTGACGCTCTGATGAACTGAATGATCTCGTATGGGCGGCCCTGTGGGGCTGTTCGCGGCGCGGGATGCTTTGCAGCGCCCTTCCGCGGACCCCACAGGGCTGTTTTGCGGGCAAAAAATAAAGTATGACTTTCGTTCCGATGGAAGGAGTTCCCCATGAAGTATGACCTGATTATCGTCGGCGCCGGCCCGGCCGGCATTTTCACCGCGCTGGAGCTGCTGCGCAAGAGCGCGGACCCCGGAGCCCTCAAAATCTGCCTGGTCGAGAAGGGAAAGCCGGTGGAAAAGCGCCACTGCCCCAAGGACAAGACCGGTCATTGCGTGAACTGCAAACCCACCTGCGCCATCACCACCGGCTTTTCCGGTGCGGGCGCTTTCTCGGACGGCAAGCTGTCACTGTCCTATCAGGTGGGCGGCGACCTGCCCGAGCTGATCGGAGAGGATCTGGCGCAGGATCTGATCCGCTATACCGACAAAATCTATCTGGAATTCGGCGCGGACCCCCATGTGGAGGGCATCTATGAGGGCAGCGACATCAAGGAGATCCGCAAGCGGGCCATTCAGGCGGGCTTGCAGCTGGTGGACTGCCCCATCCGCCATCTTGGCACCGAGAAGGCCCAGCAGCTTTATCTGAACATTCAGAATTATCTGCTGGATCAAGGCGTCGAGATGCTGTTTGAGACCGAATGTGAGAACATCCTGCTGGAAGAAAGCGTCTGCACCGGCGTGGTCATCAACCGGGGCGGCGAGCGCAGCGAGCTGCGTGCCGGGCAGGTGGTCATTGCCACCGGCCGCCGTGGCGCGGACTGGCTGGAAAAGCTCTGTGCGGAGCATCACATTGCCCACAAGCCCGGAACGGTGGACATCGGCGTGCGGGTGGAATGCCGCAACGAGGTGATGGAGACCATCAACAAGGTCCTCTATGAGGGTAAGCTGATCGGCTATCCCAATCCCTGGAAGAACAAGGTGCGCACCTTCTGCCAGAACCCCGGCGGTTTTGTGGCGCAGGAAAACTACGACAATGATCTGGCGGTGGTGAACGGCCACAGCTACAAGGATCTCAAATCCGACAACACCAACCTGGCCATTCTGGTAAGCCATAATTTCACCGAACCCTTCAACCAGCCCATCGCTTATGCCCAGAAGGTGGGCGAGCTGACCAATATGCTGGGTGCCGGGCACATTCTGGTCCAGCGCTACGGCGATATTCTGGACGGCAAGCGGACCTGGACCAAGGAACTGGCCCACTCCAACGTGCGGCCCACCCTGAAAGACGCCGTGGCGGGCGATATCACGGCCGCCATGCCCTATCGCGCCATGGTGAGCATTATCGAATTCATCAAGATGGTGGATCATGTTGCGCCGGGCTTTGCCGCGCCGGAAACGCTGCTGTATTCCCCGGAGCTGAAATTCTATTCCAACAAGGTCAAAATGGACACCGATTTGGAAACCAATATCACCGGCCTGCACTGCCTGGGGGATTCCTCGGGCTGGACCCGCGGCCTGATGATGGCCTCGGTGATGGGCGTGCTGATGGGCCGTAAGCTCATTGAACGCCACGGGTTCTGAGATTCTTCTCTCGTGAGTCAGGACCCCCGGCTAAGCCGGGGGCTGCTATTGCGCTAAAGCAAACCAACACGCTGCGGGCGGCACCGGGTCAGGGTACCGCCCGCAGCGTGTTGTATGGAATTGCAGGACCGGTCACGCGATGCGGTCCAGGTCCATCAGAAGCAGAGCAACAAGCAGAAAGACATCCGCAATCCAGATTGTCGGCACGCCCCAAAGAACAGACAGTCTGCCCCCTGCCCCGGCGCCCACCGCAAAGGCCAGGATTACGCCAAAATAGTATCCGGCACGGCGCAGTTCCCCTGCGTCACGGGTGCGGGCCCAGTGGGAGAGCGCCTCGGTGCCGCTGCGCAGGTTGCCGATGCACATGGTGCTGGCATAGGCGTTGCCGCCCACCTTGCGGAAGGACTGCACCTGCATGGCACAGGAAAAAGAAACCAACATATTGGCCGCCAGATTCATCGGGAGAGGCATCAGCCCCACCAGGCCGAGAATGACCATCTCGGCGGCAAGAATCCCCTGGCGCCAGTGGATGCGCACCGCGTGCTTGAACCTGTGCTGCACCTGTTCCGCCACAAGAACACCCGCCACAAATGCCAGCAGCGGGAGAAGGTAGCGCAGCGCGGCCGCCCATTCCCCGCCGAACAGATGGGTGCTCATGAGCACCACATTACCGGTCTGGGCATTGGCGAACACATGGTCGCGCACCATATAAGTATAGGCATCCTGAAAGCCGCCGCCCAGCGCAAGAAACACGCTGACGATGAATGCTTCGGACATCTGGGACTGATGGGTGGGACGTTTCACAAGAGATCGCTTTCCTTTCCGCGGGGATTTTGTCTGCGGACTATTATACACGCAAAGGAGCGGTCTGTAAAATCTTTTTGAGGAATCCCGCCGTCATTTTGTCTGTGCCGCCTTTCTGAGCGAGACAAGCAGCAAAATCAAACCCACCCCCGTGAAGATATGTCCGATGCCCGCAATGCCGGAGATGGCGGCGTCGGCCCCGCGGGAAAGGCTCATCCCAAGCACCTGGGTCACGCCGCGGGCCGCCAGCATCACTGCGGTCAGCGGAACGCCAATGTTATAAAAGCACAGGAAGGCGCGGAAGCTTTTCCCCTGTTCCAGGTCCAGCCGGTCCGCAAAGAGGGCCACCAGAAGGAATCCCACCATCCCCAGCACAAACAGGTGGGCGTGGACCTTGCCCAGAGCCGTGGTGCCGGAAAAACCATACAATTTGGTGAACTCACGGTAAAAGACGCCGCCCGCCATGGCGGCAATGGCATAACCCAGGGAATAATTCAGATACTTTTTCATTGGTTTTTCCTTCCTTTCATGGCATTGAATCCGATCAGAACCGTCCAGACATAGGCACAGGTCTTGGGAATCATCAGCATTCCCACCGCTGGAATCCGATCCGCAAAAAGAACCACCGGGAGATAGCATCCAAAGCTGATCACCACCGTGAGCCAGAGGAACCGGAACGGACGGTCGCCGGTCTCTTTGGCGCTGCGATAAAACAGCACCACAATGAGGGCCCCGAGAACGGTGAAGGGAATGTTGCGGAAGTTTCCCGGGATCAAATCACCGTCAGGAGCTGTTCCACCACCAGTACGGCCAGACAGGCGCCCGCGGCCACGGTGATCAGGCTGCGGTCAAAGAAAGCCAGAACCAGAGCCGCAAGCACCCCCGCCGCCGCGCTCCATACGCTCTGTGTGGCGAAAAAAATAGCCGGGAAGGTCATGGCGCTCAGGCAGGCATAGGGTACATAATACAAAAAGGACCGAACCCACCTGTTCTGTATTTTGCCATGGATCAGGGTGAGCGGCAAAGCGCGGATCAGATAGGTCACCAGGGCCATCACCGCAATGTATCCCCAGGTCACAACGCATCGCCCCTTTCCACCGGATGCAGCAAGGCCATGACCGCCGAGGCCGCCACCGTACACACGATAATGGAGACGCCCGCCGAGATATGCAGCGCCGTGAGCACGCAGCTCATGGCCACGGCCAGCAGCGCCGCTGCCAGCACCGGACGCGCCCGGCGTGCCACCGGCACCACCACCGCAATGAACATCCCATAGAGGGCCACCCCCAGCGCACTGGTCAGTGCCGCCGGGAGCAGGCTGCCCGCAATGGCGCCGGTTGCCGTGCCCGCCGTCCAGCCAAGGATGGGCAGGATCTGGAGCCCCACCAGATAGGGAAAGGTCAGACTGCCCGCGTGGGCCATGGCAACGGCAAAGATCTCGTCTGTATTGGCAAAGGCGATGATCAGCCGCTGCCAGAGCGAAATCCCCTCGTCCAGTTTTTGGGAGAGGGAAAGGCTCATCAGCGCATAGCGCAGGTTGATAATCAGCTGGGTGAGGACCAGTTCCACCAGCGTGCTGCCCGCCACAATGATCTGCAGCCCCGCAAACTGGCCGGCGCTGGTCACGTTGGTCAGACTGGTCAAGGCCGCCTGAAGCAGGCTCAGCCCGCCCTGCACCGCCAAAATGCCGAAACTGAAGCTGACTGCGAAATATCCGGCCATGATCGGTGCGCCGTCCCGCAGTCCTTGGGTAAATTCCTTTTTCATTTTTCTTACACCAGGTTTCCTCAAACTCGTCTATTATTATAGCGGTCCTGCCGCAAAAGAACAAGCCCCGGAGCGTCAAAAACCGACACACTCCGCTTTTTGGGTCAGGGACCTTGCCGGACGGCGCAAAATCCGCTATACTTAGGTTAGACTTGCATCCTGTCTGTTTCAGGGTGCATTGCTTCCATTTACGCCTGTACGGAGGGTCCCCCCATGACGCAGTCTTGCCGGCATATTTCCCGCAAAACGCTGTTCCGCCTGCTGGCGGCGCTGGTTTTTGCCTGGATGCTGCTGCTCAATTTTCTCACGCCCTATCTGGCAGATGACTACACCTTCGCCTATGCCTTTGACACCGGGCAGCGGCTGCACTCTCTGCCCCAGCTGATCCAGAGCCTTGCTTATCATTACCATGAGTGGAGCGGGCGGGTCATCGTCAAATTTTTTGCCCAGGGGTTCACCATGTTCCCCAAAGCGCTGTTCAATTTCTGCAACGCGGCCATGTTCACCGGGCTGGGCGTCATTGTCTACCGCCTGGCCATGGGGCGGCGCAGCGGGCGGTATGATGTGCTCACCTTTGCGCTGATTTTTGCCTCCCTGTGGGAGGTCAGCCCGGTTTTCGGGCAGACCAATCTCTGGATGTGCGGGGCCTGCAACTATCTTTGGGCCACGGCAGGGTGTCTTGCCTTTCTGCTGCCCTGGCGGTATTACCTGCAAAAGTCCTTTGCGGGCAGCGGACGTATGGCCGCCGGCATGGCGTTGGCCGGGCTGCTGGCCGGCTGGCTGAGCGAGAACACCAGCGCCGGGATGCTGGCGGCGGTGGTTTTGTGCCTGGCGGCGGTTCTGCACCGGGAACGCCGCGCGCCGCTGTGGATGTGGACCGGGTTGGGCGGCGCACTGGTGGGGTTTGTGCTGCTGGTCACCGCCCGGGGCAATTTCAACCGCGCCAGCAATTACGGAGACTACGAGAGCGCTCTGACCCGCTACGCCATGCGGTTCCTGACCTGTCTGGATATGCTGCGCAGCGAGGCGCTGATCCTGTTGTTTGTTTTTGCGGCGCTCTATGTGCTGCTGTGGTTTGCCCGGCAGGATGGCCGGAAGGTGGATTTGGTCTGGCCTGTGATTCTGCTGGTGAGCGGTCTTGCCGCCAACTTTGCCATGATGCTCAGCCCTGACTACTATCCCCGTTCCACCCACGGGGTGTTCACCCTGCTCACCGCCGCCTGTGCGGCCTGTCTGGTGCAGTTGAACGGCCGCACGCTGCGGCGGGGGGCGGCCTGTCTGGCCGCCTGCGTGGCGGTGGTCTGCGGCATTCATATGTGTGAAGCCGGATACGACATTGCCAGTTACTGGATGATGGACCATGTGCGGGACACCGAAATCCGGCAGGAGATCACCGGGCTGGAGCAGCCTGCCGCTGCCAACCTGGTCAGCTACGGCATTGAGCCTTACACCAAATGGTGCGGCGCCTACGGTCTGCCGGACATCCGGGACAACGGCGAGGATTCCCTCGCCCTGGGCCGGGCAAGATGGTACGGTGTGACCAGCATCACCGCCACCGAGGTGCGCACCTACCCCTTTGCGGGCCGCACCAACGCGGCCTACGAGGCCGGCGAGCAGCAGTCGCAAGCGATGGATTGACCGCAATTTGGAAGCCGCTTTGACATACTGAGGGCCTTGCAGGGGCATACTGACCTTGAGAAAGGAGGATTGCCCCATGAAATTCCATGTCAACTCAGACTGCATCGGATGCGGGCTGTGTGCCAACACCTGCCCCGAAGTTTTTTCCATGACGGACGCTGGAACTGCAGTGGCCGCCCCCGGCGATGTGGACGGCCTTGACGAAAGCGCCGCCAAGGAAGCCATGCAAGGCTGCCCCGTCAACGCCATCGAATCGGTCACCGAATAACGCATCCCCAGCCCTGTAAAACCGAAAGACGCCTGCCGGGCAAACGCGGCAGGCGTCTTGTATTATCGGTCCGGTTCACAGTCCAGAATGGAGGGAATGTGAGCCCACTTCTCCGGCTCGCTCTCATAGCGGTCGTGGAGCCAAGCCACGGCGGCATCCAGACCCTGCTGGTTGCCCGGAAACTCGGCCTGTTCCTGCTTTTCCTCGGCGGTATGCTCCAGGCTCCAGGGCCCGGGCCAGACCGTGGCGGTGAGATACTCGATCTTTTTCTTGCCGCTCTCATCGGCGGGGTCCGCCTTTTTGGCCGGCGCCACCAGATAGCGCATTCCCCCTTCCGCGCCGGAATAGGGGTTCCCGCAGTGGAACCAATGGTAAATGGGCAGACAGTCCAGCATACAATGCACCTCCCGGGGCCCGGTCACAAGGCCCATGAATGGAAAAAAAGACGGCGCAACAGACATTGCACCGTCATTTTTGGAGCGGGATACGAGTCTCGAACTCGCCACCTACTGCTTGGGAAGCAGTCACTCTACCGGATGAGCTAATCCCGCATCGGTAAAACCAATTATACGTTCCCGATGCGGTTTTGTCAAGACCCTGGCGCAGGATTTTCGCTCAGGAAGGGATCATTGCGCATCCTTATAGAGATCCGCCAGATTGAGCAAAATCTCGGTGGCCTTGTCCATGGCTTCCACGGTAATGCCCTCGCAGGGGCCGTGGTAGTTGAATCCGCCGGTGCCCAAATTGGGGCAGGGCAGGCCCTTAAAGCTCAGCGTCGCACCGTCGGTGCCGCCGCGCACCGGGGGTTCGATGGGCTCCAGACCGGCGGCGCGGATGGCTTTGCGGGCGTTCTCCACCAGGTGGAAATGGGGCTTGATCTTTTCCAGCATATTGAAATAGCTGTCCCGGATTTCCAGTTCCGCGGTTCCGGCACCGTACTTTTCGTTGAGGAGGTCTGCAATATGGCGCATGGTTTCCTTGCGGCAGCGGAAATTTTCAGCGCTGTGGTCGCGGATGATGTAGCCCAGCCGGGCGCTGTTCACATCGCCTGCCATGCTGCACAGGTGGAAAAAGCCTTCCCGGTTTTCGGTGCATTCGGGACGGTCAAACCGGGGCAGAGCGTTGTGGAACTCGATGGCCACATTCTGGGCGTTGATCATGGCATTCTTTGCGGAGCCGGGATGGACCGAGAAGCCGTGTACCGTCACAAAGGCTGCGGCAGCGTTGAAGTTTTCATAGCTGATCTCCCCCGCCTCGTCGCCGTCCACCGTGTAGGCGCAGGCGGCGCCGAAGCCCTCCACATCAAAGAGGTCGGCGCCCTGCCCCACCTCCTCGTCGGGGGTAAAGGCAATGCACAGCTTGCCGTGGGGACGTTTTTCCTGCTGAAGGGTCTCCAGCATGGTCATGATCTCGGCAACGCCGGCCTTGTCATCGGCGCCCAGCAGCGTGGTGCCGTCCGTGGTGATGAGGGTCTGGCCGCGCAGTTTTTTCAGGAAGGGAAACTGCTCCACCGAGAGCACCGCGCCGGTGCCGGGCAGCACCACATCGCCGCCGTCGTAGTTTTCGTGAATCTGGGGGTTGACGTTCTCGCCGGGGGCATCGGGGGCGGTGTCCATATGGGCGATGAAGCCCAGGCCCTTCGCCTTCTCACAGCCGGGCGTGGCGGGAAGGGTGGCATAGACATAGCAGTGTTCATCCACGCGGGCATCCGAGAGGCCCAGCCTTTTCAGTTCCTCCACCAGAATGTTTGCCAGGTCAAACTGGCGGGCGGTGGTGGGGTGGGTGGCGCTTTCCGGGTCCGAGGTCGTATTCACCTTTACATAGCGCAGCAAACGTTCATAAGCACGCATCATTGAAATCTCCTTTTTTCACAATCGGATTTGAGGGTATTGTACCACAAAAAACAGGATTTTCCAAGACGGGGTACTTTTCAAGCTGTAACTTTTATGTTAGAATTAATAAGATTATAAAGGCAAAGTCTGCAATTCATTCTTTGACCCAACGAGGAGGACATCATGGCAGGTTCCATTTTTAAAGATAAAACGCTGTTGATCACCGGTGGCACCGGCAGCTTTGGTCATACGGTGCTCAAGCATTTCCTGACCACCGATATCGGCGAGATCCGCATTTTCAGCCGCGATGAGAAAAAGCAGGACGATATGCGCCATGAGCTTCAGGCGCAGTACCCCGACTATTACAACAAGGTCAAATTCTACATCGGTGATGTGCGCAACATCCAGAGCCTGCGGGATGTTATGCCCGGCGTCAACTTTATTTTCCACGCGGCCGCGCTCAAGCAGGTGCCTTCCTGCGAGTTCTTCCCCATGGAAGCCGTTCGCACCAACATTGAAGGGACCGACAATATGCTCCATGCCGCCATGGAGGCGGGCGTGGAGCGGGTGGTCTGTCTTTCCACCGACAAGGCAGCTTATCCCATCAATGCCATGGGCATCTCCAAGGCCATGATGGAGCATGTGATCACCGCCAATGCCCGGGTCAGCGCCCAGCGCGGCGGCCCGGTGATCTGCTGCACCCGCTACGGCAACGTCATGTGCAGCCGCGGTTCGGTCATTCCGCTGTTTGTGGATCAGATCAAGGCGGGCAACCCCATCACCATCACCGATCCCGGCATGACCCGCTTCCTGATGAACCTGGACGAAGCGGTTGATCTGGTCATGTTCGCCTTTGAACACGCCAATCCCGGCGACCTGTTCATCCAGAAATCCGACGCGTCCACCATCGGCGACCTGGCCAAGGCGGTGCAGACGCTCTTTGGCGATACCGGCACCCGCATCATCGGGACCCGTCACGGGGAAAAGCTGTACGAGACGCTGATGACCAAGGAGGAGCGCACCCGGTCGGAGGACATGGGCGGTTATTACCGCGTGGCCGCCGACAACCGCGACCTGAACTATGACAAATATTTCATCAAGGGTCAGGTCCACACCCAGGCGGACGAGGATTATACCAGTCACAACACCCGCCGCCTGAACGTGGAGGAGACCATTGCCAAAATCAAAACCACCGACTATATCCGGGAAGAGCTTGCCAAGCTGGAGGCCAAATGAAAATTCTAGTCACCGGCGCCCGGGGCTTTGTGGGGCGCAATCTGTGCGAAAACCTGCGCAACATCCAGACCGGCAAAAACCGCACCCGCAGTCTGGCCATCGAGGAGATCTTTGCGTACGATCTGGACACCGACCCGGCCCTGCTGGATTCCTGGTGTGAGCAGGCGGATTTTGTGTTCAATCTGGCGGGGGTCAACCGGCCGAAGGAACCCAGCGAGTTCATGGAGGGCAATTTCGGGTTTGCCTCCACCCTGCTGGACACGCTGCGCCGCCACGGCAACGCCTGCCCGGTCATGCTGTCCAGCTCCATCCAGGCCACCCTCATCGGCCGGTACGGGCAGTCGGATTACGGTACCAGCAAGCTGGCGGGGGAAAATCTGTTCTTTGACTATGGCCGGCAGACCGGCGCCCCCGTGCTGGTTTACCGGTTCCCCAACCTGTTCGGAAAATGGTGCCGCCCCAACTACAACAGCGTGGTTGCCACCTTCTGCCACAACATTGCCCATGATCTGCCCATTCAGATCAACGACCGCAGCGCCGGGCTGGAACTGCTCTACATTGATGACCTGGTGGAGGAAATGCTGAACGCGCTGGAGGGGCATCCCCACCGCTGTGACTACGACGGGCTGACGCCGGTGCCCGCCGCGGAGGGAAAGTACTGCTTCTGCCCTGTGACCCACCGGGCCACACTGGGTGAGCTGGCGGATCTGCTGTATGCCTTTGCCGATCAGCCCAAAACGCTGGTCATGCCCCAGATTCCGGCCGGGAGCCTGGCAAAGAAGCTGTATTCCACCTATCTCTCCTATTTGCCCAAGGAGAAGGCGGCCTTCCCGCTCAAAATGAACGTGGATGACCGGGGCAGCTTCACGGAGCTGCTGCGCACCGAAAATTGCGGGCAGGTTTCGGTGAACATTTCCCGGCCCGGCATCACCAAGGGCCAGCACTGGCACAACACCAAGTGGGAGTTCTTTATGGTGGTGTCCGGCCACGGGCTGATTCAGCAGCGCCGGGTCGACAGCGACGAGGTACTGGAATTTGAGGTGAGCGGTGAAACAATCGAGGCGGTGCATATGCTGCCCGGCTACACCCACAACATCATCAATCTGAGCGAAACGGAAAACCTGGTGACCGTCATGTGGGCCAACGAGCCCTTTGACCCCGGTCACCCCGACACGTTTGCGCTGAAGGTATAAGAGGAAGGATTCGGAATGAAAAAGCTGCGTCTGATGACCATCATCGGCACCCGGCCGGAGATCATCCGCCTGAGCGCCGTCATCAAGAAATGTGATGTCTACTTTGACCAGATTCTGGTTCATACCGGCCAGAATTACGATTACAACCTCAATCAGGTCTTTTTTGAGGATCTGGGGCTGCGTGCGCCGGACTTTTATCTGGACGCGGTGGGCAGCGATCTGGGCGAGACCATCGGCAACATCATTGCCAAATCCTACAAACTTATGGCGGAACAGAAGCCCGACGCCCTGCTGATTCTGGGGGACACAAACTCCTGCCTGTCCGCCATCGGGGCCAAGCGGTTGCACATTCCCATCTTCCACATGGAAGCCGGCAACCGGTGCTTTGACGAGTGCCTGCCCGAGGAGACCAACCGCCGCATTGTGGACCACATTGCCGACGTGAATATGTGCTATTCCGAGCACGCCCGGCGGTACCTGAACGCCGAGGGCACCGCCAAAGAGCGCACCTTTGTGACCGGCAGCCCCATGGCGGAGGTGCTCCACGCCAACCTGGCCAAAATTGAGGCGTCCGACGTGCTGGAGCGGCTGGGCCTGGAGCCGCAGAACTATATGCTGCTCTCCGCCCATCGGGAGGAAAACATCGATACCGAGAAAAATTTTATCGATCTGTTCACCTCCATCAACCATCTGGCCGAAACCTATGATATGCCCATCCTATATTCCTGCCATCCCCGCAGCAAAAAACGGCTGGACGCCATGGGATTCCAGCTGGATGAGCGGGTGCGGCTGCATGAGCCCCTGGGCTTCCATGATTACAACCACCTGCAGATGAACGCCTTCTGCGTGGTTTCGGACTCCGGCACGCTGCCGGAGGAATCCAGCTTTTTCACCAGCGTGGGACACCCCTTCCCTGCCGTGTGCATCCGCACCAGCACCGAGCGGCCCGAAGCGCTGGACAAGGGCTGTTTTGTGCTGGCCGGCATCAGCGAGGGCGGCGTGGAGCAGGCGGTGGCCACCGCCGTGGCCATGAACGCCAACGGGGACAACGGCATTCCGGTGCCCTATTACACCGAGGACGTTTCCACCAAGGTGGTCAAAATCATCCAGAGCTACACCGGCGTGGTCAACAAAATGGTGTGGCGCAAAGGCTGATTTTAAACATAGAAAGGTTGTGCAGCGGCCCGTGGCCAGACGAATCCTTGTTGTGACCCAGCATTTTTGGCCGGAGAATTTCCGAATCAATGATATTGTGGACGGTTTTTTGCAGGACGGCATCGCGGTGGATGTGCTCTGCGGGCTGCCCAACTACCCCAAAGGCGAGTGGTTTCCCGGTTACAGCGGGAAAGGCCCCATGGAGGAAACCTACCACGGCGCCCGGGTGTTCCGCTGCCGGGAGATCCCCCGAAAGGGCAACACCTCGGTGAACATCTTTCTGAACTATGTGAGCTGGCCATGGTATGCCTGGCGCGGGCTGGGACGGCTGCCCGGGGATTACGATGCGGTGTTCTGCTTCAACACCAGCCCGGTTCTCATGTGCTGGCCCGCCATCCGGTACGCCAAAAGGCAGGGCGTCCCCTTCACCAACTATGTGCTGGACATCTGGCCGGAAAATCTCTATAGTGTGCTCAATATCCAGAATCCCCTGCTGCGCCGCATTGCCCAGGGCGTGAGCGACGCGCTCTACCGCAGGGCGGACCGGCTGATCGCCATGAGCGAACCGCTGCAAAAGCGCCTGATGGAGCGCACCGGCAAGGGCGCGGAACAGGTGGCCGTGATTCCGCAGTACTGTGAGGATTTTTATGCCGAACCCCGGCATGATCCCGAACTGGAGCAGCGGTTTGGCAACCGGTTCAACCTGGTGTTTACCGGCACCTTTACCCCGGCGCAGAGTCTGGAAACGGTGATCCGCGCGGTCAAAGCTGCGCGGGAGGCCGGTGCGGAAACGCTGCACCTGCTGCTGGTGGGCGACGGCATGAGCCGGAACGCCCTGGAACAGCTGGTGAGGGAGCTGGACGCCGGGGCGTATGTGACCTTCTATGGCAGTGTGCCGGCCACCGAGATTCCCAAATTTACCGCACTGGCCGACGCGCTCATGGTGTCCCTCTCGGATTCCCCCGACCTGGGGCTGACGGTCCCGGCCAAGGTGGCCAGTTACATGGCCGCCGGAAAACCGGTTCTGGCCAGTATGGACGGCGCGGGCAGCGCGGCGGTGGCCGAAGCGGGCGGCTTAACTTCCCCCGCCTGCGACGCGGAGGCGCTGGCCGGCAATCTGACTGCGCTGTACCGTATGTCCGCCCGGCAGCGGGCCGAAATGGGCCGCCGGGCCAGGGACTATTATCTTGCGCATTACCGCCGCAGCGAGCTTTTGCGCAAACTGGAACGTTTTATTCTGGACGGAACCGTGTGAGGGCCGTCCCCTGATGTGAGGTGTGCTCTTGAATACGCCTGCAAAAATTCTTGTGATTATCCCCTGCTACAACGAGGAGGCAACCATTGTGGACACGGTGGAGCGGCTGCGCGCCACCTGTCCCGAGGTGGATTTCCTTGTCATCAACGACTGTTCCACCGACCGCTCCGCCGAGCTGCTGGAACGCCATCATTATCCCCATCTGGACCTGCCGGTGAATCTGGGCATCGGCGGCGGCGTGCAGTGCGGTTACCGCTATGCCCGCGCCAACGGCTATGATGTGGCGGTACAGATGGATGGCGACGGACAGCATGATCCCGCCTATCTTTCGGCGGTGGTGGAGCCGGTGCTGGCGGGCCGGTACGATATGTGCATCGGCAGCCGGTTCATCACCCGGCAGGGGTTCCAGACCAGCTTTATGCGCCGGGTGGGCATCCGGTTCCTGAGCTGGCTGATCCATCTGCTCTGCGGCCACCGGGTACAGGATGTGACCAGCGGCTTCCGCGCCACCAATGCCCGGCTGACCGCCTATTTTGCTGACCATTACGCCTCGGACTATCCCGAGCCGGAGGCCATTCTCTCGGCCACGCTGGCCGGGTTCCGGGTGGGGGAAGCGCCGGTCATCATGCAGGAGCGCCAGGGCGGCGTTTCCAGCATTCGGAGCTTCAAGAGTGCCTACTACATGATTAAGGTGTCGCTTTCTCTGATCATTGACCGCCTGGCCATCCGAAAGACGAAGAGGTAAGCCAAAAAGGAGAGTTTCATGACCGCACATTTTCAGTTTTTAATGATTCTGGGCGCGGTGATTCTGCTGCTCATCATCTTTGTGCTGCTCAAAAAGGGCAAGATGACCGTCAAGTACAGCCTGCTCTGGCTGGGTCTGGCGGTGGTTTTGGTGATCTTTGCCATATGCCCCTATGTGGTGTATGTGCTGCGGGATCTTTTGGACGTCGAGATGCCGGTCAATCTGGTGTTTATGCTGATGTTCTGCTTTGTGCTTGTGGTTCTGATCAGCTTGAGCATTGCGGTGAGCCAGCTGGCGGAAAAGTGCAAGCGCCTGGCCCAGGAAAACGCACTGCTGGAAAAGCGGGTCCGGGAACTGGAAAAGAAACCGTGATCCTCTGCGGTCCCATCACAGTTGAGGGAGTTTTGGTGAGATGGAAGTAACAACCCTGCTTTTTCTGGGATTTTTTGCGGCAGTGGCAATCCTGAATTATGCCCTTCCCCGCGTGGCGCGCCCCTACTTTCTGCTGGCGGCGAGCTACGCCTTTTTCTGTTGGAGCCCCACCAACCGGGCGCTGCTGCCGGTTTTGCTGACTGCCACCGCCGTGACCTGGCTGTGCGGGCTGGTCATCGGCAAAAGCCGCCAAAAACCGGTGCGGGTGCTGTTTTTAACCGCAGCCGTTCTGACCTGTGTGGGGCTGCTGGTCTACTATAAATACTGGAACCTTCTGGCAGACAGCTTTGGCGGCTCGGTGGCCGCGCACCGGGATGACCTGATCGCTCCCATGGGCCTTGGTTATTTTACGCTGGCGGCACTGAGCTATACCATCGATGTCTACCGGCGGCGCTGCAAGGTGGAGACCAATTTGCTGCACTACGCGCTGTTCGTGAGCTTTTTTCCCACACTGGTGACAGGCCCCATTGAGCGGTACCCCCACTTCCGTCCTCAGATGGAAAAATCCCGCCGGTTCAGCTACAGCCGCTGCGCGGGCGGCGCATTTCGGATGCTGTGGGGCTACACCAAAAAAATGGTGCTGGCGGACAATCTGAACCTTTACATAAAGACCGTCTACACCTCGGTTGCCGGGATGCCCGGCCCCCAGCTGGTGGCAGCCACGCTGCTCTTTGCGATACGGCTTTATATGGAATTTTCGGGCTGCTGTGATATCGTCATCGGCGCGGCGCGTATTCTGGGTTACGATCTGCGGGAAAACTTCCGCAGCCCCTTCGAGGCCGTCAATTTTTCGGATTTCTGGAGCCGCTGGCACATGAGCCTGACCGGGTGGCTGCGGGAATACGTCTATTTTTCTTTGGGCGGCAGCCGGTGCAACGCGGTGCGGCATATGCTGAATCTGGTCATCGTTTTTGCGGTGAGCGGCCTGTGGCACGGCGCGGACTGGCGGTACCTGCAATGGGGTCTGGCCTGCGGGGTGGTCTCCGTCGTGGCCCAGCTGACCAGGCCCCCCCGCCGGGCGCTGGAGCGCTACAATCCGCTGTATCGGGAACCTGCCGTAAAACATTTTATCCAGCGCTGCATGACCTATCTGCTGTTCTGCGGCACGCTGGTGTTCTTTGCCTGCGCGCTGTATGACGCCGCGCCCGGGGAGATATTCTCCGGGATGCTCACCGGCTGGGAGGGCGGGCTTTCCGCCGCCTGGCAGAGCGTCACCGGCCTGATTTCCGCTTCCGGCATCGACGGGCGGATGCCCGTGGTGCTGATCTGCGGCTGCACCATCGTGCTTGCCGCCGAGCACAACGGAACCAATGTGGCCCGCTGGGTGCGCAAACAGTGCTTTGTGCTGCGCTGGACGCTGTACTACGCGGCGGCAGCAGCCATTCTGTTCTTTGGCGCCTTCGGGCAGTCCGCCTTTATCTATCAGCAGTTCTGAGGAGGAAAAGGAACATGGCACAGAAAAATCCCACGCCGGCGCCCCGTACCCCTCAGCGTGTCAGCCGGAGCAATCCGGCCGCACCGTCCCCGGTGTCCCGTTCCCGCAGCGCGGTAGCGGCGCCGGAGCGGCCCCAGGCATCCCCCGCCCGATCCCCTGCCCCAACGCGGAAAAAGCGCAAACAGGCCAAAAAACCCAATCCCTTTGTCCTGTTTTTCCGTGGGCTGGTGCGGCGGCTCTATTTCGGCGGCAAGATTCTGAGCCGCTGCGTTCTGCTGGTGCCTATCCTGATCTTTATGGTCGGGTTCAGCTATACGGTGGACCGCAGCGGACTGTTCCAGGGCGCGCTGGCGCCCCGGCGCATTGTGGACCTGATGCTTCAGGGCTACGACGTGACCAACTTTGAGCAGATGAACGAGCGGGAGGTGGTCCAGCTCTTTGCCCAGGATGTGCCCGAAACGCCGGAGGTGATCGGCATCGGTTCCAGCCGGGTGCTGCAGTTCACCCGCGAACTGGTGGGCAGCGACAGCTTTTTCAACATGGGGGTGACCGGGGCTGACGTGCGGGACAACATGACCAGTTACTACAAGATGGTCAGCTACGGCAAGGCTCCCAAGGTTCTTCTGTGGAGCGTGGACCCCTGGGTGTTCTACGGTGACGAGGCCGCCTTTGACGCCCGCGCCGATGAGGAGCTGTACAACGAGTTCCTGACCAATGTTCTGGGCGTCGAGACGGATTACGAGGAGCCTGACCAGGTGGAATTGTGGAAGGCGCTGGCTGAGCCCGCCTACTTCCAGGGAAACGTGGACTATTACTTAAAGAACCGGGGGCAAGCCACCGTGACCGATGATGAGGGCAACCCCATCGAGTTCAATCCCGTGGAGGGGGACCCCTACAACCAGACCACCACCATCAAGCGGTCGGATGGCAGCGTTTTGTATGATATCGGTTTCCGTACCCTGAACGAGGACCAGATCCGTGCCCTGGCCGCCGAAGCCTGTCCGACCTTCAACAGCGTTCACATGGAAGGCTTTGATTCCCTTACGCCCACCCAGACCGAGGCATTTGACAGGTTCCTCCAATACGCCCGGAGCCAGGGCACCACGGTGATTCTGGTGCTCTCGCCGTGGCATCCCTCCCTCTATGATTATCTGCTGAACGAGAGTGAACTGCACCAGGGCTTTTTCCAGGTGGAGCCCTATCTGCGCAATTACTGCCGGGAAAACAACATTCCCCTGTACGGCAGCTACGATCCTTCCTGCATTGAAGGGCTGGAAGAGCTGGATTTCTTTGACGGGCTGCACTGCAAGGACAGCGGCATCGCCAAATTCTTCCCCGGCGTGCCGCAGGCATTGGAGGATCTGAGCCGCGGGACGCTGCCGGACCCCACAAGCGTAACGCCCCGCACCGCGCCCTCCCTGCCGGAAGATGAGGCGGGCCAACCCGCCGCCTGACCATAAAATACCGCCCGCAGCCCTGGGCACAAGCTGCGGACGGTATCTTTTTGTTTTCGGCTTTCTGTGATCCCTTATTTGGCCCGGTGCTCCCAGGGGGAAGGTACAATCTGGCCGGATTCCACCTTGGAACCGTGCTTGACGGCGGCGCCGGCTTTGACGGTGGCGCGGGGCGCGGCATGAACGCCGTTGCCCAGCAGCGCGTCGTGGTCCACGATGGCTCCCACATTGACAATGCACCCGGTTCCCACCACCGCGTGGGCGCCCACAAAGGCGAAGGGCAGCACCAAACTGCCCGGACCAATGGCCGCCGAGGGGCAGACCTCTGCCGCAGGGTGTACAAAGGCCGGGGTCTTGTAGCCGGCCGCCGTCAGTTTTTGCAGCCAGGCCAGACGCAGACCGTTATCCCCCAGCCCCACAAAAGCCGCCGCGCAGCGGTCCCGCAGACGGGGGTCCAGATAATCCGCCAGCGGCCCGGCGGCATCCAGGGAGTTGTCATCCAGATAGATCACATGGGCAAAGCCGCCGCAGTCCAGCAGCATTTCGCCCAATTCGGTGCCAAAACCACCTTTGCCCAGCACCAGGGCCGTGCGAAAAAACGCCATACAACAAGACCTCCTGCTCCGAACGCATTGTTTTTCTTAGATTATAGCACACAAATGCCCGTAGAAAAAGTCATACTTCCCACATTTTATCCTGAACAATATCGACAAAAAGTGCCGGTTAAAATTGGTCACTCTGGGAACTGCGCCAAAAAAAGTTTTGGCACTTGCATTTTGTCTTCCCTCGTTTTACACTTAATTTACAGCCATAGGAAACGGAGGTTTGTGTTGTGCGTAACGTAGCGTCTGGAACGCTCCATACTGCGGTGCAGCACCGCCTTCCGCTGGTCAGCCATACGCAAAACACCGTTGGATAAGCGCAGTGTACCCGTGTACACCGCGCTCTTCTTTTTCATCGTGCAACAAGGAGGAAACTGTCTCATGCTGAACCGCAAAAAAGTGGCCGTCATTATGGGGTCCGACAGCGACTGGCCGGTGGTCAAGGCCGCCTGCAGCGTGCTGAAGGAATTTGATGTGCCCTTTGAGGCCCACATCCTTTCGGCCCACCGCACCCCCGAGGCCGCCGCGGCTTTTGCCAAGTCCGCCCGCGACGAGGGCTACGGCGTAATTCTGTGCGCCGCCGGCATGGCCGCCCATCTAGCCGGCGCCTTTGCCGCCAACACCACGCTGCCTGTGGTGGGCATTCCCATGAAGGGCGGTGCCATGGACGGGCTGGACGCCCTGCTGGCCACCGTGCAGATGCCCTCCGGGTTCCCGGTGGCCACCGTTGCCCTCAACGGCGCCAAGAACGCGGCCTATCTGGCTGTAGAGATGCTGGCTGTCAGCGACGACGAACTGGCCCGGCGGCTGGAGCAGTTCCGCGCCGACACCGCCGCCGCCATTGCCAAAAAGGACGCCGCCATCCGCGCCGAGGCTGCGGCCCTGTGACCTTGTTTTTCCCGTTCCAACCTTTTATAATAGAAAGAAAAAACGACAGATAAGGAGTATCCTGATGATGAACGTCGAAATTAAAGAGCAGATGTACGAAGGCAAAGCCAAGCAGGTGTTCGCCACCTCCGACCCCGAGATTGTGATGGTCCACTACAAGGACGATGCCACCGCCGGCGACGGCGAGAAAAAGGGCACCATCCGCGATAAGGGCATCGTCAACAACAAGCTGTCCAATGCCCTGATGCAGAAGCTGGAAAAGGAAGGCATTCCCACCCATTACGTCCAGGAGCTGAACGACCGCGACACCCTGGTCAAGAAGGTTTCCATTGTGCCACTGGAAGTCATCATCCGCAACGTCGCCGCCGGCCATTTCAGCCTGCGCATGGGCGTGGCCGAGGGCACTCCCTTCAAGACCCCCATCTTGGAATTCAGCTACAAGAACGACGATCTGCATGATCCCTTCATCAACCACTACTACGCCTTGGCGCTGGATCTGGCCACTCAGGAGGAGATTGACACCATCACCGAATACAGCTTTAAAATCAACGAGATCCTCAAAAAGATCATGCTGGAGGCCAACATCCGGCTGATCGACTTCAAGCTGGAGTTCGGCCGCCTGTCCGACGGCACCATCATTCTGGCCGACGAAATCAGCCCCGACACCTGCCGTTTCTGGGACGCCACCACCGGCGCGCACCTGGACAAGGACCTGTTCCGCCGCAACATGGGCGGCGAGGCCGATGCCTATCAGGAAGTCATGAAGCGTCTGCTGGGCTGATCCCCTGCTGACAGAACGGAGTGTATCCATGAAGGAATATTCCCCCGCCGAGGCCCTGCATGAAGAATGCGGCGTGTTCGGCATCTACGATTCCACCGGCCGGACCGACATGGTCAGCGCGGTCTACAGTGCCCTGTACGCCCTGCAGCACCGCGGGCAGGAAAGCTGCGGCATCGCCCTCAACGTGGACGGCGTGCTTTCCGGCCACCGGGATCTGGGGCTGGTGAGCGAGGTGTTCACCCCCCGGGTGCTGGAGGACCTGCCCAAGGGCGCCAAGATGGCCACCGGCCATGTGCGCTACGCCACTTCCGGCCAGCGCAGCCGTGCCAACGCCCAGCCCATGGTGCTGCATCACTGCAAGGGCGCCATGGCCATCTGCCACAACGGCAATCTGACCAACGCGTCCCAGCTGCGCCACAAGCTGGAAATGACCGGTTCCATCTTCCACGGCACCTCGGACACCGAGGTGATTGGCTATCTGCTCACCCAGAACCGGCTGATCTCCCCTGACATCGAAACCTCTGTCTGCCGCACCATGGAACAGATCAGCGGCGCTTACAGCCTGGTGATTATGACCCACACCAAGCTCATCGCGGCCCGCGATCCCCACGGGTTCCGTCCGCTGTGCATCGGCCAGCTGCCCGACGGTTCCGGCTGGGCCTTTGCCTCCGAGAGCTGTGCGCTGGACGCCGTGGGCGCTCGCTTTGTGCGGGATGTGCTGCCCGGCGAGATTGTTGTGGTGGATTATTCCGGTATGCGCACCATCCGCACCCACTGCGGCACGGCGCCCCACAACATCTGTGTGTTCGAGTATATCTATTTTGCCCGCCCCGACTCCATCATTGAGGGCACCTGTGTCCATGAGGCCCGGCTCCAGGCCGGGCGGTTCCTGGCCCAGGAGCACCCCGTGGAGGCCGATGTGGTCATCGGTGCGCCGGATTCCGGCCTGGACGCCGCGCTGGGGTATTCCCAGGAGAGCGGCATTCCCTACGGCACCGGATTTATCAAAAACAAATATGTGGGCCGCACCTTCATTCAGGGGTCCCAGGCCCAGCGGGAGAGCAGCGTGCGCATCAAGCTCAACGCCATCTCCTCCACCGTGCGGGGCAAACGGGTTGTGCTGGTGGACGACTCCATCGTGCGGGGCACCACCAGCGCCCGCACCATCAAGCTGCTGCGGGACGCCGGGGCCAAAGAGGTTCATTACCGCATCAGCGCGCCGCCCTTCGCCCACCCCTGCTATTTCGGCACCGACATCCCCGACGAGAAAAACCTGATTGCCACCGGCCACACCGTGGAGGAAATCCGCCAGCTGGTGGGGGCCGATTCCCTGGGGTACCTGAGTGTGGAGCATGTACAGCAGCTGGCCATTCACAGCAGCTGCGGGTTCTGCACCGGATGCTTTACCGGCAAATATCCTGTGGCCCCGCCCAGCGAGACGATGGACATTGTGTATGACAAGCCCCTGAGCCAGTCCCATTCCAAAAAGAGGCTGTGAACTTTTCAAGGGAGGAAAACCAAATGGAAAAAAGCTATTCCGCAAGCTATGCGGCCGCCGGTGTGGACATTACCGCCGGATACAAGGCTGTTGACCTGATGAAAAAGCATGTGGCCCGCACCATGAATGAGCACTGCATCGGCGGGCTGGGCGGGTTCGGCGGCCTGTTTGAGCTGGACTGCACCGACATGCCCCATCCTGTGCTGATCTCCGGCACCGACGGCGTGGGCACCAAGCTGCGCATTGCCCAGTACATGAACAAGCACGACACCGTGGGCATTGACTGTGTGGCCATGTGCGTCAACGATGTGATCTGTGCCGGCGCCAAACCGCTGGTGTTCCTGGACTACATCGCCTGCGGCAAGAATGTGCCGGAGCGCATCGCCGAGCTGGTGGCCGGCGTGGCCGAGGGCTGCGTGCAGGCCGGCTGCGCCCTGGTGGGCGGCGAGACCGCCGAGATGCCGGGCTTTTACCCTGAGGACGAGTATGACCTGGCGGGCTTTACCGTGGGCGCCGTGGACAAGAGCAAAATCCTGGACAACTCCACCATGCAGCCCGGCGACGTCATCATCGCGCTGCCCTCCTCCGGCGTCCACTCCAACGGCTTCTCTCTGGTGCGCAAAATTTTTGACCTGGAAAACAATCCCGATGTCTTGCAGCGCCGCTATGAGGGGCTGGACGGCACTTTGGGCGAGGCTCTGCTGGCGCCCACCAAAATCTATGTCAAACCGGTTCTGGCCGTCATGAAGGAGGTCACCGTCAAGGGCGTGTCCCACATCACGGGCGGCGGCTTCTATGAGAACATTCCCCGCAGCCTGAAAGAGGGCTGCTGCGCTGTCATCCGCAAGGAGGATGTGCGCACGCCGGCCCTGTTCCGCGTGCTGGCCCGGGAGGGCAACATCCCCGAGCGGGATATGTTCAACACCTTCAACATGGGCGTTGGCATGATCCTGACGGTGGCTGCGGAGGACGCCGACAAAGCCATCGCCATCCTACAGGCCAACGGTGAGGACGCCTACCGCCTGGGCGTGATCGGCGAGGGCGCCGGGGTGGAGCTGGTATGATGAGGATTGCTGTTCTGGTCTCGGGCGGCGGCACCAATTTGCAGGCCATTCTGGAGAGTGAGCGGCGGGGCGAAAACCCCAACGGCAAGGTCACCCTGGTGGTGGCCAGCAAGCCCGGCGTCTACGCGCTGGAGCGGGCCGCCAATTTTGGGGTCGAGACCGCCGTGGTCCGCCGCCGGGATTATGCCTCGGGCGAGGATTTTGACGCAGCCCTGCTGGGGGTGCTCAAAGACCACGGCATTGATCTGGTCGTTCTGGCGGGCTTTCTGAGCGTACTGGGTCCCAGCGTCATTGCCGCCTACCCCAACCGCATTCTGAACGTCCACCCCAGCCTGATTCCCAGCTTCTGCGGACCGGGCTACTACGGGTTAAGGGTCCATGAGGAAGCGCTGCGGCGCGGAGTGAAGGTGACCGGCGCGACGGTTCACTTTGTGAACGAGGTCTGCGACGGCGGGCCGATTCTGCTGCAAAAGGCGGTGGAGGTTCTGCCCGACGACACGCCGGAGGCTTTGCAAAAGCGCGTGATGGAACAGGCCGAATGGAAACTGCTGCCCCAGGCCATTGCCATGGTCTGCAACGGCGAAGCATAAGGGAGGGTCCTGCTATGAAAAAGAACCTGTACAAGTATCTTTCCGGCAACGAGTATCCGGGCCGCGGCATCTGCATCGGCCTTTCCCCCGACGGCACCCGGGCCATGATCGCCTACTGGATTATGGGCCGCAGCGCCAACAGCCGCAACCGCGTGTTTGACGCCGTTCCCGGCGGCATCCGTACCGTTGCGGCCGATCCCTCCAAGATGGAGGACCCGCATCTCATCATCTACAACCCGGTTCTGACCGTCAACGAGACCACCATCGTTACCAACGGTGACCAGACCGACACCATCTATCACTTCATCCGGGACAACCTGTTCCCCGGCTACAGCTTTGAGGCTGCCCTGTCCACCCGGCTGTTTGAGGATGACGCGCCCAACTACACCCCCCGGATTTCCGGCGTGGTGGATATGCGCCGCGGCGGCTACAAGCTGAGCATTCTCAAGAGCTGCGAGGGCAACGCCGCCAGCGTGCAGCGCCAGACCTTTGACTATCCCCAGCCGGTGGCCGGGGAAGGCCAGCTCATCACCACCTACCAGAAGAACGGCGCCCCCATCCCCAGCTTTGCCGGTGAACCGCTGCGGGTGACGGTGGACGAGAATGACCCCAAAGAGTATGCAGGCAAGATCTGGGACGCCCTGAACGAGGACAACAAGGTGAGCCTGTTTGTGCGCGCCGTGACGCTGGCCACCGGCGACTACGAGGACGTGATCATCAACAAATACAACACCGTGGAGGCGTGAGATGAACGAGTTTCAGCTGAAATACGGCACCAACCCCAACCAGAAACCCGCCCGCATCTTTATGGCGGACGGCTCCGAGCTGCCGGTCACCATCCTGAACGGCAAGCCGGGCTACATCAATTTCCTGGACGCCTTTAACAGCTACCAGCTGGTGCGCGACCTGCGCAAGGCACTGGGCCAGCCTGCGGCGGCCAGCTTCAAGCATGTCTCCCCCGCCGGCGCCGCCATCGGCCTGCCGCTGGACGAGACGCTGCGCCGGATGTACCACATTGACCTGGACATGGAGCTTTCCCCGCTGGCCTGCGCCTATGCCCGTGCCCGGGGCGCCGACCGCATGAGCAGCTTCGGCGACTGGATTGCCCTGTCCGACGTGTGCGACCTGGCCACTGCCCGGCTGATCCAGCATGAGGTGTCCGACGGCATCATTGCCCCGGGCTACGACGACGACGCGCTGGAAGTGCTCAAGAGCAAGAAAAAGGGCAATTATAATATTGTTGCCATTGACCCCGACTACGCCCCCGCCCCGCTGGAGCAGCGTACGGTGTTTGGCGTGACCTTTGAGCAGGGCCGTCAGGATCTGGAGATCAGCGCTGCGACCATGCTGCAAAACATTGTGACCCGCAACAAGACCATCACCCCCGAGCAGCAGCGCGATCTGGTGATGAGCCTGATCGTGCTCAAGTACACCCAGTCCAACTCGGTGTGCTATGTGCAGGGCGGCCAGACCATCGGCGTGGGCGCCGGCCAGCAGAGCCGCATCCACTGCACCCGGCTGGCGGGCCAGAAGGCCGACAACTGGCAGCTGCGCCATATGCCCAAGGTGCTGGATCTGCCCTTCCGGGATGACATCGCCAAGCCCAACCGCGACAATGCCATCGACGTCTACATCGGCGACACGCCGGAGGATGTGATCGGCGACGACGTGTGGGCCGAGACCTTCACCCGCCAGCCCGAACCGCTGACTGCGGCGGAAAAGAAGGAATGGCTCAGCCATGTGACCGGTGTCTGCCTGGGCAGCGACGCCTTCTTCCCCTTTGGGGACAACATTGAGCGCGCCCGCCGCAGCGGCGTGACCGCCATTGTGGAGCCGGGCGGCTCCATCCGCGACGCCCAGGTGATCGAGACCTGCGACAAGTACGGTATTGCCATGGCGTTCTGCGGCATCCGGTTGTTCCATCATTAAAATTGCACGAGGCCCTGCATGACGGATACGGTGAAAAAAGAGCTTCCCGGAGCCTGCTGCCTGGCAGCGGGCGGGGTTGTGTACGCTTTTTTCGCCGTGCGGTGCGGGGCTTCGCTGCTTTCTCTGGTGGCGGCCTTCGGGGCGCTCTGGCTCTGCGTGCTGCTTCCCGGTCAGGTCCTGGCCGGGATTTTGCGCCGGGATGCCGGGGTGTCGCTGACGCTGACACTGGGGTTCTCCGCCTACAGCCTGTGCTGTGTGCTGAGCAGTGTGTGCGGGTCAGGGGTCCCGCTGGCGGTACTGGCCGCCGCCGGAATTTCCGGGGCGCTGTGGCTGAAAAAGCGGGGTTCTTTGCCCCCCATCGCGGGTCCCCGCCTGCCGGCTCCCGCCGTGACGGCGCTGCTGGTGCTGTTTGGCCTTGCGGCCGGGCGGGCGGCCCATCCGATGGCGGTGGGCGCCACCGTGCCCCAGCAGGATCTTTACTGGAACGCGGGCAACGCGGCCAGTTTTGCCCTCGGATTTCCGCCCCGGGATCTGCGGTTCAGCGGATACACTCTGACCTACCATTACCTGACCGAGCTGTGGGGGTACGGCCTCCATGCACTGTGCGGCATTTCCTGTTACGACGCGGTTGCTTTTGTGCTGCCCCCTGCCCTGCTGGCGGCGGCCCTGCTGGCGCTGGCGGAACTGGGGCAGGCGCTCTGGCCAGGGCAGCGGCGGGCCGTGCTCCTGCCCTGGGCTGTGCTTTTGCTGGGCGGGGCCGGCGGCACGGCGCTGCTCCGGGGGGGCAGTCCCTTCTGGAACCTCTTCACCATTCACCTGCTGACCAACATTAACGCGGTAGCCACCGCCACCCTGCTGCTGGCGGTGTTTCTGGTACTGGTGCTGCCCCTTTCCCGGGACTGGGGCAATGCGCGGCTTTGGCCGGCGCCCCTTATCTGCTTTGCCCTGCTGTGTGCCGGCAAGGGGCCGGTGGCCGGGTTGGCCGCTCTGGCGCTGCTCTGCGCAGTGGTTGTGACGCTGCCCCGCCTTTCCCGCAGGGATCGGGTCCGGGCACTGGCGTTTGCGCTGACCGTGCTGGCGGTGTTCGGGGTCTTTTACAGAATTCTGTTCTCCGCCGGGGCCGGGGCCAGCGTCACCTTTTCCACCCACGCCACGCTGGAAAAAGGCGCGTTCTCTTCCCTGCTGGCGGCTCTCAGGGCCCGCAGCGGGCTGCTGTATACCGCTGCGCTGCCGGTCTGCATGGTTCTGCAATCCTTCTGCATGGCGCCTTTTGCCTTCCCGCTGTTCTGTCTGGGCGGTGTGCGGGCGCTGCGCCGGCTGAGGGGCCAGAATCTGGCGCAGCTGTTCTGTTATGCGCTGGGATGCGGCGGGCTGCTGGCATTTTTCCTCTTTGACCATCCCTCCATGAGCCAGTGTTACTTCGCCTTCGCAGGGCTGCTGGCGGTGGACGTGAACGCGCTGGACGCCCTGTCCGCGCGGAAGAAGCCGCCGCTGCGGGCGGGAGCCGGCGCCCTGGCCGCGCTGAGTCTCTTCACCGGGCTGTGCTCCTGCGGATATCTGGCGCGGGAGGGCGTGCAGGTGTTGTGTTCCCCGGGGACCGCCGTGGCGGAACACCCCAACTACACACCGCTCACCGCCGATGAGGAGGCGGCGCTGCTGTGGCTGGGCAACGCCATGCCGGAGGACGCGCTGTTCGCCACCAACCGGATGCACACCGGTGCGGCGGAGGAAGGGCTCTCCAACGTCTATTCCGGCATCAGCGGGCGGCGGGCCTATCTGGAGAGCTTCAAATACGCCATGACCAATCTGGGGGTTCCGGCAGAAGAAATCGGTCTGCGGTATGGGCTGATGAGCGAGTTGTTCAGCCTGGACCGCGCGGTCAGCCCGGAGCGGGCAGCCGGGATCTGCCGCGAAACCGGCGTCACCTGGCTGGTGTACAACAGAACATTGCCGGGCAGCGATGCCGGTTTTGCCGATGGAGCATTTGAAAAACGGTTTGAGAACGACACGGTCGTGATTTATCAGTTAAACCTGAACTGACATGATAAAGGAGTTTTTGCTATGAAAATTCTGGTTGTGGGCGGCGGCGGGCGCGAGCACGCCATCATCCGTGCCCTGAAAAAAAGCCCGGACTGCGGGGAGATCTGGTGCGCGCCCGGCAACGGCGGCATCAGCTATGATGCCAAATGCCGCAACATTCCCGCCACCGACGTGAAGGCCATGGTGGCGTTTGCCAAAGAGCAGGCCTTTGATTATGTGGTGGTTGCCCAGGACGATCCTCTGGCGCTGGGCATGGTGGATGCGCTGGCTGAGGTGGGCATCCCCGCCTTTGGCCCCAACGCCGCCGCAGCCCGCATTGAGGCCAGCAAGGTATTCAGCAAAAACCTGATGAAGAAATACGGCATTCCCACCGCCGATTATGAGACCTTTGACGATCCCGCCAAGGTGATGGCCTACATCCGCGCCAAAAACAAATATCCGGTGGTCATCAAGGCGGACGGTCTGGCGCTGGGCAAGGGCGTTCTGATCTGCCAGAATGAGGCGGAGGCCGAGGCCGGCGTGCAGGAGATTATGCTGGACAAAAAGTTCGGCGCTTCGGGCAATCATGTGGTGGTGGAAGAGTTCCTGACCGGCCCCGAGGTGAGCGTGCTCTCCTTCTGCGACGGCAAAACCATCAAGCCGATGGTTTCCAGCATGGACCACAAGCGGGCGCTGGACCACGACGAGGGGTTGAACACCGGCGGCATGGGCACCGTGGCACCCAACCCCTGCTACACGCCGGAACTGGCGGCGGAGTGCATGGAAAAGATTTTCCTGCCCACGGTGGCCGCCATGGAGAAGGAGGGCTGCCCCTTCAAAGGCTGCCTGTACTTTGGCCTTATGATGACCCCGGACGGCCCCAAGGTGATCGAGTACAACTGCCGCTTTGGTGATCCCGAAACCCAGGTGGTGCTGCCGCTGCTGGAAAGCGACCTGCTCAAAATTATGCTGGCCACCACCAACGGCACGCTGGGTGAAACCGAAGTAAAGTTCAGTTCCGGCGCGGCGGCCTGCGTGATTCTGGCCTCGGGCGGCTATCCGGTGGCTTACGAGAAGGGCAAGGAGATTTCCGGCCTGACCGAGGGGCAGCTGACGGATGCCGGGGATGTGACGGTCTACCACGCGGGCACCGCCATCCAGGACGGCAAGCTGGTCACCCACGGCGGCCGGGTGCTGGGCGTCACGGCCACCGCGCCCACGCTGGAGGAGGCGCTGCGCAAAGCCTACGCCGCCACCGACCGCATTTCCTTTGACAAGATGCACAAGCGCACCGACATTGGCGCCCGCGCGCTGGCCGCCATGCGCTGAGATAGGGGGAAGTTTCATGGTATATCGTATTTATGTGGAAAAAAAGCCGGGTTTTGACGGCGAGGCCCAGGGCCTGCTGCATGAGCTGGTGGAGCTGGTGGGCATTGCCAACCTCAAGGGCCTGCGCCTGCTCAACCGCTACGATGTGGAGGGCATTGACCGGGACCTGTTTGACCAGGCCATCCCCACCGTATTCAGCGAGCCGCCGGTGGACGTGACCTACAACGAGCTGCCCGCCGCGCAGACCGTCTTTGCCGTGGAGTATCTGCCCGGCCAGTTTGACCAGCGGGCGGATTCCGCCTCCCAGTGCATCCAGCTGCTCAGCCAGGGCGAGCGCCCCGACGTGCGCAGCGCAAGAGTGTATCTGCTGGAAGGCCCCCTCACCGGCGAAGATCTGGACGCCATCAAGAAATACGTCATCAACCCGGTGGAAGCCCGCGAGGCGTCCCTGGAGCGGCGCGACACCCTCAAGATGGAGTTTGCCATCCCCACCTCGGTGGAGACGCTGACCGGCTTTCTGGAGCTGGATGACGCCGCGCTGGAGGCGTTCCGGGTGGAAAAGGGCCTGGCCATGGACCATGCCGACATTGTTTTCTGCCAGGATTACTTCAAGTCCGAGCACCGCGACCCCACCATCACCGAAATCCGCCTGATCGACACCTACTGGTCCGACCACTGCCGCCACACCACCTTTGGCACCATTCTGGACAACGTGCAGATTGACGACGCGGTGGTGCAGGCCGCTTTTGACCGCTACATGGCGCTGCGTGCCGAGACCGGCCGCGACAAGAAAAACCGCACGCTGATGGACGCCGGCACCATCGCCGCCAAGGCCCTGAAGCAGCGCGGCATCCTCAAGAATCTGGACGAGAGCGAGGAGATCAACGCCTGCACCGTCAAGATCAAGTGTGATGTGGACGGCGAGCAGCAGGACTGGCTGTTCCTCTTCAAGAACGAAACCCACAACCATCCCACCGAGATTGAACCCTTCGGCGGCGCGGCCACCTGCATCGGCGGCGCCATCCGCGATCCCCTGTCCGGCCGCAGCTACGTCTATCAGGCCATGCGCGTCACCGGCGCGGGCGACCCGCTCCAGCCGGTGTCCGAGACGATGCCCGGCAAGCTGCCCCAGCGCAAGCTGGTCACCACCGCCGCTGCGGGCTATTCCAGCTACGGCAACCAGATCGGCCTGGCCACCGGGCAGGTCTGCGAGCTGTATCATCCCGGCTATGTGGCCAAGCGCATGGAGATTGGCGCCGTGGTGGGCGCCACCCCGGCCAGCCATGTGCGCCGCGAGGAGCCTCAGCCCGGCGATGTCATCATTCTTCTGGGCGGCCGCACCGGCCGCGACGGCATCGGCGGCGCCACCGGGTCCAGCAAGGCCCACAAGCTGACCAGTCTGGAGAGCTGCGGCGCCGAGGTGCAAAAGGGCAACGCCCCCATCGAGCGCAAATTGCAGCGTCTGTTCCGCCGGGAGGACGCCTGCCGCATGATCAAGCGCTGCAACGACTTTGGCGCCGGCGGCGTTTCCGTTGCCATTGGCGAGCTGGCGGACGGTCTGGACATTGACCTGAACAAGGTGACCAAAAAATACGAGGGCCTGGACGGCACCGAGCTGGCCATCAGTGAGAGCCAGGAGCGCATGGCCGTGGCCGTGGCCGCCGAGGACGCCCCCCGCTTCATCCGGCTGGCCAATGAGGAAAACCTGGAGGCCACCGTGGTGGCCGTGGTCACCGAGGAAAAGCGGATGCGCGAGCGCTGGAACGGCGTGGCCATCGTGGACCTTTCCCGCGAGTTCCTCAACTCCAACGGCGCCGAGCGCCATGCCGATGTTCACATTCTGCCGGGCACCGTCTGGCAGCCCCAGTGGGCGGGCAGCACCTTCGCCGACAAGATGGAGAGCCTGGTCACCGACCTGAACGTGTGCAGCCAGAAAGGCCTGGGCGAGCGGTTTGACTCCACCATCGGCGCCTCCACCGTGCTGATGCCCTACGGCGGCAAATATCAGCTGACCCCCGCCATGGCCATGGCCGCCAAACTGCCGGTGGACGGCGAAACCACCACCTGCTCCGGCATGGCCTGGGGCTTCAACCCCTATCTGACCGAGGCGGACCCCTACCGCGGCGCCTACATGGCCGTGGTGGAGAGCGTGACCAAGCTGGTCTGCGCCGGGTTCCGCCATGAGGATATGTACCTGACCTTCCAGGAATACTTTAAGCATCTGGGCAGCGAGCCCGAGCGCTGGGGGCAACCCCTGGCCGCGCTGCTGGGCGCACTGGACGCCCAGATGGGCCTGGGCATTGCGGCCATCGGCGGCAAGGACAGCATGTCGGGCAGCTTTGAGGGGCTGGATGTTCCCCCCACGCTGGTGAGCTTTGCCACCGCCGTGGGCAATACCGGCAATGTGCTGAGCCCTGAGTTCAAAAAGGCCAACAGCTCGGTGGTCATCCTCAAGCCACAGTACAAGGACGGCCTGCCGGAGATCGGCAGCCTGATCTCCATCTACAATACCGTGGAACAGATGATCGCTGAGGGCAAGGTTCTGGCCGCCGCCACCCCGGGCTACGGCGGTGTGGCCGAAGCACTGTTCAAGATGTGCGTGGGCAACCATGTGGGCCTGGCGCTGAGCAATGACATCCCTGTGGACGACCTGTTCAAGCCCTGCTATGGCGCCATTATTCTGGAGCTTCTGGAGCCCGCCGCCGGCGAGTTCCTGGGCTTCACCACCGTGGACTACACCCTCAAAGCGGGGGGCACGCCCGTGGATCTGGTCGTTTTGCAGAACAAGTGGGAGGGCAAGCTGGAGCCAGTCTTCCCCTACCGCAAGCCGGGCAAGACCGTCGAGAAGCTGGAATACAAGTGCAACCTTTTCCAGCGCGTGGCGCCCGCTGTGCGGCTGGCCACCCCGCGGGTCATCATTCCTGTCTTCCCGGGCACCAACTGCGAGTACGATACCGCCCGCGCCTTCCGCCGCGCCGGCGGCGATCCCCATGTGCTGGTGCTCAAGAACCTGACCCCCGCCGATGTGGCCGAGAGCTGCGAGGCGCTGGTGCGGGAGATTGACCAGGCGCAGATTCTCATGCTGCCCGGCGGATTCAGCGGCGGCGACGAGCCGGACGGCTCCGCCAAGTTCATCACGGCCTTCTTCCGCTCCCCCGCTGTGGCGGATGCGGTCAACCGCCTGCTGAACCAGCGGGACGGTCTGGCCCTGGGCATCTGCAACGGCTTCCAGGCGCTGATTAAGCTGGGCCTTGTCCCCTACGGTGAGATCCGTCCCATCACCGGGAAGGACCCCACCCTGACCTTCAACACCGTTCACCGCCACCAGAGTATGCTGGTGCGCACCCGCGTGGCCTCCAACAAGAGCCCCTGGCTGAGCGAGTGCAATGTGGACGACGAGCACCTGATCGCCATCAGCCACGGCGAAGGCCGCTTTGTCTGCAACGACGAACTGCTGCAGCAGCTCATCGCCAACGGCCAGATTGCCACCCAGTATGTAAATCTGGACTGCGAACCCACCATGGATCAGCGGTACAACCCCAACGGCTCGGTGCTGGCCATCGAGGGCATCACCAGCCCGGACGGACGCGTTCTGGGCAAGATGGGCCACAGCGAGCGCAGCGGCGACAATCTGTACAAGAACGTCACCGGCGACAAATACCAGCCGATCTTTGAGGGCGGCGTGAACTACTTCAAGCTTTAAGCGGGATCGCGGGTTCCGTTGGAAAATGGGGTCGCCGTTTCGTTTTACCTTCAACTTGAGAAAGGATCTTTTCTATGCCACACGACCGTTATATTTCTCCCTTCAGCACCCGGTATGCGTCGGATGAGATGCAGTATATTTTTTCCGATGACAACAAATTCCGTACCTGGCGGCGGCTGTGGATTGCGCTGGCCAAGGCAGAGCAGAAGCAGGGACTGGACATCACCGATGAGCAGATTGCCGAGCTGGAAGCCCACAAGGACGACATCAACTATGAGGACGCAGCTGCCCGGGAAAAACTGGTCCGTCACGATGTGATGAGTCATGTGTACGCCTATGGCCTGCAGTGCCCCAAGGCGAAGGGCATCATCCATCTGGGCGCCACCAGCTGCTATGTGGGGGACAACACCGATGTGATTGTCATGCGCCAGGGTCTGGAGCTGGTCCGCAAAAAGCTTATCGGCGTGATTGCCAACCTGGCGGATTTTGCCCAGCAGTACAAGGATATGCCCTGCCTGGCCTACACCCACTGCCAGCCTGCCCAGCTCACCACCGTGGGCAAGCGTGCCACGCTGTGGATGAACGAGTTCTATATGGATCTGCAGGAAATTGACCACCAACTGTCCCAGCTGGCGCTGCGCGGCGTCAAGGGTACCACCGGCACCCAGGCCAGCTTTATGGAGCTGTTCGGCGGCGATTCCGCCAAGGTCAAGGCGGTGGAAGCCGACGTCTGCGCCCAGATGGGCTTTGACAAGGTAGTTCCCGTCTGCGGCCAGACCTACAGCCGCAAGGTGGATTACAACGTGCTTTCCGCCATTGCGGGGCTGGCGCAGAGCGCCATGAAGATGGCCACCGACATCCGCCTGCTGGCCAACTTCAAGGAGATGGAGGAGCCCTTTGAGAAGAACCAGATCGGTTCCTCCGCCATGCCCTACAAGCGCAATCCCATGCGGTGCGAGCGCATCTGCGCGCTGTCCCGCTATCTGATGGTGGATGTGCTCAACCCCGCCATGACCGCCGGCACCCAGTGGTTTGAGCGCACGCTGGACGACTCCGCCAACAAGCGCGTGGCCATGGCCGAGGGCTTCCTGGCCGCCGATGCCATTCTGAACATTCTGCTCAACGTTTCGGACGGCCTGGTGGTGTATCCCAAGGTGATCCGCAGCCGCGTGATGGCCGAGCTGCCCTTCATGGCCAGCGAGAACATCATGATGAAAGCCGTCAAGAAGGGCGGCGACCGCCAGGAGCTGCACGAGCGCCTGCGGGAGCACGCCGTGGCCGCCGCCGCCGTGGTCAAGCAGGAGGGCAAGCCCAACGACATGATTGCCCGCGTGGAGGCGGACCCCGCCTTTGGCCTGAGCCGCGAGGAGATCGAGGCAGAGCTCTCCCCCGAAGCCTTCACCGGACGCGCTCCCCAGCAGGTGGAGGAGTTCCTCAACGAGGTCATCCGCCCCCTGTTGGCCGCCAACCCCGAGGACGTGGGCCAGAAGGCCGAGCTGAACGTCTGACCCTTGCATTAACCAAAACGCAAAACCATCCCCCGGAAAGCAGCTGAACCGCGCCGCGTCAAGAGCTGTCTTCCGGGGGATGGTTTTATTCAATTTCGCTGGCGGGTCGATTTTGGGAATACAGGGATTCACTCAGCATCCGTTCAAAGTTTTCCTCATTGGCGGGTTTCAATTCCACATCATAGAAACAGAAGGGCATTCCGTTTTGTTCGTAACCGCCCACCGAAAGGACGTCTTGCGCCGCCCCCTCCCTCCATGAGAGAATATTCTCAACCGGAGAAAACCCATTGAGTGTTTTCAGAGCCCTCT
>SFVK01000026.1 GCA_004561545.1 bacterium | reverse complement strand
GTACGAGTCTGTGCACTTATGCGATTGAACCGCCGTGTACCGAACGGTACGCACGGTGGTGTGAGAGGTCGGGGCTATTCAGCCCCTCCTACTCGATTCACTTGTTTGCAGTGCAAGCGAGGAAAGGATTAGCGTCTATCTCACGCTAATCCTTTTCCTTTTGCAGATAATCCAAAATCTTGAGAGTGACTGAAATCGTGGCATAGATGCAGCCGCCGAGCAATCCCCACAGGATCGCAATGTCAGCAAAACTCATTGCATTACCTCCTGCCTGTAAAAGTGGCAGTGCAAACAGTGACTTTCAAAAGTTTATCATTGTGCAGGAATTGTGTCAATAGTGGTTAGTACCATTCGGAGCCGGGAGTGCCAGAGTCCAAGACAAAAAAGAGGAACAACTTCGGGCTGCACAGTTTGAAAAAGTGGTCATAAGCGGCAGGAAGGATAGAAAACACTTCCAGCTTCAGCAATTCTCTGAAATAGGACATCTGCATCTGTACAAGATTATACCGAGTCTCTTGATCTACCTGAGTGACAAGGTCTCCCAAAAGAAAAGCTCCTGACAACACACGCATGATAAATAACTCCCGGAGTCAGCAAAAATCCTGCTGATTCCGGGAAGTCTTTCTATGCTAATTGTTCCGCTTCAAACTACGAATCATCAGCGTTTCGTCAGTTCCAGCAGGGCCTTGATTTCCTGTGCTTTGGGCATCACGCGGAGCGCACCGGGGCGGGTGGTGATGATTGCCGCCGCCGCGTTGGCAAACCGCAGCAGGCCGGACAGTTCTTCTTCGGTGTAGGGGTGCCAGCCGTTGGCCAGAACATAGTGCAAAGCACAGCCCATGAAGGTATCCCCCGCGCCGGTGGTTTCCACGGTATTGGACAGCTTGAAGCCGGGATGCGACGCCGTGACACCGCCGCACCACGCCCGACTGCCGTCTGGCCCCAGCGTGAGCAGGATCAGCGGGATGGTGAACCGCGATTGGATCCACCGCACCGCCCGGTCAAAGTCGGTCTCGCCGGTGAGCCACTGAATTTCATTGTCGGAGATTTTCAGAATGTCGCAGTGGGCAAGGCCAAACAGCACCTGCTCCCGCGCATCGTCCAGACTGTCCCACAGCGGTTCCCGCAGGTTGGGGTCAAAGCTGCGCAGCGCCCCGGCTTGCCCGGCCAGCGCCAGCGCCTTGCGGGTGGTGGCGCGGCATGGCTCCGCTGTCAGGGACAGCGTTCCGAAATGGAAAATTCTGCAATCGGCCAACAGAGCGGTGTCCAGTTCATCGATGTACAGCATCAGGTCAGCGCCGGGCTTGCGGTAAAAGCTGAAATCCCGGTCGCCGTTGGGCTTTTTATGAACCACCGCCAGCGTGGTGGGGACTTCCCCGTCCCGGCGCAGGGCGCGGGTGTCGATGCCCACCTCCCGCAAGGCGGTTTCCAGCTGGTCGCCAAAGCCGTCCTGCCCCACCTTGCCCAGAAAGGCGGTGGTGTGGCCCAGTCTGGTCAGCATGGCCAGCACGTTGCAGGGCGCGCCGCCGGGGTTGGCCTCCCACAGCGGGTTGCCCTGCGGGCTGACGCCGGATCGGGTGAAGTCAATGAGCAGTTCTCCCAAAGCGGCCACATCATAGCGTTTTTCCATCGGTAACCTCCTTCAGCCACAGAAAACCGAAGGGCGGCAGCTGTGCGGTGCCCTCCAAAGCGGCCCCTGTCAGCAGGTTTTCAAAGCGGCCTTCCGGCAGCGGTACGGTGTGCGCGGCGTTGGCAAAGCTGAACAGCCCCACCAGCCCTTCACCGTCCCGCCAGCGTCCCACGCCCAGCACCGCGTCGGTGCCGGTGTCCAGCGTCCACACATCGGCGCTGGCGTCAAAGGCCGGGTGCCCGGCGCGGGTCGTTTCCAGCTGACGCAGGCCTGTAAACACCTGCCCTGCCGGGGTGGCGGCGTCATGCCGGTCGGCAGCCCGGTCCCACGGCAGGCGGCCCCGGTGCAGGTAGCGGCTGTCCACCGCACGGGCGGGGTC